>JAYZLP010000013.1:0-32148 GCA_036154155.1 Thermoplasmatota archaeon
CGGAATTATCATCCCGAGACTATCCTCGCCCGTGGATGTGGATCCTATGATGAGAAGCGGTAAACCGGGCATTATCAAAAATATACCAATCCCAAATGCGATCTTCGCTGCGTTCTTGGTTGACTCTTCAGCCGTCTCATCAAGCGGTTGAGACGCAACAGTCTGAGCCTTGACTTGGAAGTCTTTTCTTTCGTGCAACCTGTATCCGCCATCTGAGAATACGCGTATGCTCCAATTGCCTTCGTATTTCTCGGTCAATGATGCGTTGTTCACGTCTAAGTCCCTGAGCCATTCCCATTGCTGCTTCTGCTTCCCAATTTCCTGGTCACTCGAACTTGGGTGATAGATTCCAACCCAGGCATCGTTGCTACTTGGAGGGTTGTTGATTTTGAATCGCACGGGTTTGCCAGGTACAGCTTCTAAAATTTCAATGGATTCTTGCCACCTGGCGGGAGCGCGCTCTTGGGTTTTAGTCGCGGCGTCGGCCGGGTGATAGAGAGTTGGTGCCGGATGTTTGCCGCCAGGTGCGCCCGGATTCCCCCAATTGTCGACGGTTTCCCACCCACCTTCACGCGGTGGAACCCCGGTCTTTCCACCGGTATGCGCAGCATAGAGGACCCCAATTTTTGAGATAATCATCCACTTGTTCCACTCCGGGCGTTGATGGTGCTTTCCGCAGTCTTGGAAGGCGATGAAAATCTCAGGGTTCTGAGTATGCTGGTAATGGCCGGCGATGGTACCCCAGTGCCTATTCTCATGTTCGCCAGGCACGAACTCGTAGTTCCCGTTCACTTCCGGACTTCCGGCTTGAGCGACGGTTACATACGAGGGCATTGATGCTGTAGTTGTTGCAGGTGAAGTTTCTGGTGAAAGCTCGTAGACTGCGGGTCCGCTCCATCCATCATGAACGTCGTTCCACGTCCCGGGGGCCTGCAAACCGAGGTGCACTCTGTTTTCCCACCCTCCGGCGTTGTTCGGCTCGCCGGGGTGCCAATTGGTGTAACTCCAAGGTTGGCCATCTGACCAGTACCAGTGGTCCGCGCCGGGACCGTTACCATCACCTTTCCTGATTCCGCCTACCCATACCGGTTTCCCGCCAGAGATTCTAGTGACCTGTTCGTTCTCCTCGGCACTAGTGATGCTAGCGAGGTGGCCACCCATCGCCCTAGCACGACGGTCATGCTCGTTCCATGTCATTTCCTCTGGAATGAACCTGTAACCACTGCTCACATTGACCTCTGCTATTGGCTAGTGTGATTAGTATTGTGCTGGGTATTTTGGGCACCCAACTACCCATGCGATTGGGCTTCACTGGGAGAGTAGCGTGGCGCCTGTCTCGGTCCTGATGATCTGCCCGTCCTTGATCGTGTGGACGCCCATCACCGCCTCTGTGGTCCCATCGGGAAAGTCCATGACCGAGTGCTCCACCAATAAGTCGTCGTTCTCGTAGATGCATCGGGAGTCTCGAATCACGACCTTCTCATTGGCCATCATGATTTTCATCATCTCGGCCATCTGATCCCGGTTCATCGACGTACCAGACTGGTGCCTGACGAACTCGTATTCCGGGTGGAATAGGTCCGTGTACATCGTCGCGTCTCTCTCTTCTGTCGCCTTGGCCATGGTGTCGTACAGTGACATGTGCCCGAGGGGGCAGTTACCCGATTTAACCGAAGCGGCTACCAGTCGGCGTCGATGAGTGGGTCGCCCGTCTTGCCGTCTTCGTCGAGCACGTAGACATGATCCAGCGGGGGCCTGGGCTTGTATGGGACGCCCAGCGCCTTGGCCACGTCCTGGGGGGATATCCCGTTGGAGTGGAGCAGCATGCTGATGTCGAGGTCCCAGTCCACGTCCTCCAACAGGCGATCCCGCATTATCCTGATTCTCTGAGTCTCCGTGGTGCGTTCGTTGCCATCGCTGTCAGTAGTGGTGCTGTATACGGTCCACTCCCTGACGCACGAGGCCTCGGATACCTTCCTCTTCTCGTAGTGGGTCCGCCACCTGAACAGCCTCTCTGTGTAGACGAGGGTGTCCCACTTGTGGTCTATCTCGAGGTACCTCTTGGAGAGCATCCCCGCCAGAACCGACGAGGCGATGAGGCCGAACGGTATTGCGACGAAGGCGATGCAAACGCCCCCGAGGTTGCCGGAGATGAGTTCGGCCAGGCCTGCCAGCGCCGAGAAAAGGGCGACCGCGAAGAAGGGGACTAGGAGCGCGCCGATGAGGGCGGGGCCCAGGAGGGAGCGATTTCCCCCGAAGGTCATGCTCACCGCCTTGCCTGCGGGCCTTGGTCCACTGCTCTCCGGTGCGCCGATGATCTTGGTGGGGCGTCCCAGCTTGCCGGACAGGGCGGTCCACCCGATGGAGGAGACGGCTGCTCCGGCTGCGAAGAAGGGCGGCCCGAAGAAGCAGACGGGGATGAGTAGTTCTGTATCTCCTTCCAGGAGGGCCGTTCCAATGAAGAAGAACGGAACTAGCATGAAGGGGGCCCCGAAGAGCATGATGAAGATAGCGAACGGCCATGGTATGCGCTCGTTGGGCCGCATGTCCGGTAGGTCCGCCATGCCAATTGGCTAATGCTGTGGGGGATATTCCTTCCCCCTGCATCCGCGCTCCCGATGGCTTGGTGCCCCTCAAGGTTCAAGAGCGGATGGGAGAGGATTCTCAGTGATTGCGATGGCGACCAGCAACCAGGAGCAGGAGGGGGGGCTCGCGGAGAGGCTCTCAGAGTTCTCCCATGAGAGGCTCGTCGAGGAGGTGATCTCGGCGTGGGACGAGATCAACGAGTCGTCGAGGGTCAACGCGGTGTTGCGGCAGCGGATCGCTTCCCTCGAGGCCGATGTGGCGAACGCTTCCTCCTCCCCAGAGAGGGGGGGCTCGGCTGAGATGGAGGAGCTGGTACGTGTCGCCGAGGGCAAGGTCCTGCAGCTCCAGAGGAGCCTGGAGAACGAGAGGGCCCGACGGAAGGAGGCGGAGGAGCGTGGGGGCGGCTCGAGGATAGACGGCTTGCTAGAGGAGAACGCCCGGTTGCTCAAGGCAGAGGAGGAGAACCTGATGCTGATACTTGACATGGAGGCCCAAATCGCTCGACTGGTCGCCCTGTTGGAGGACGGCTAGTCGCTGTTCATCTCTGTTATGAAGGCCCTGAGGACTTCCTGCAGCTCGTTGACGTCGTCGTAGTCCTCCGCTAGGTTGCCCGTGATGATCCAGTCCGCGCCGGCCTTCGCCGCCGCCCTCGCGGTGGCGCCGTCCCTGATCCCCCCTCCGACCACGAGAGCAAGGTCGCATGATTCTCTCGCCGCCCTGATTAGGTCTGGGTTGACTGGGTACTCGGCCCCACTGCCAGCCTCCAGATAGAACATCCTGAAGCCGTACGACTCGGCCGTCATCGAGTACGCCGACACGCGTTCGGCCTCGTCTGGTTGAATGAGGTCTGCCATGCCGACCTCCCCCGCTTTCCCACCCGGCGCGCAAATCAGGTAACCCATGGGTATTGGCTCTACACCCGCCTTCCTGATGAAGGGGGCGCCCGTCACCTGTTCCTCGATGAGGAATCTGGGGGTCGTGCTGTTCATGAGCATCATGAAGGTGATCGCGTCAGCAGCGGGGGAAAGGGCCGCTGCGCCCTGGGGGAAGAGGACCACTGGTACCTTGCCTGCGTTCTCCGACATGGCGTCTTGCGTTGATGCCCATTCAACCAGCTCGAGGGCTTCCTGTATCGCTACGACGGTTTCGTGGACGTTCTCCATGTCCGTGTCGGATGAGCCTCCCACCAGTACCATCCTACTGCCTGCGGCGACTGCTGCTAGGCATCTCTTCGCTGCCATGTCGGGGGTCTGGTCAGCGGGGTCGATCAGGATAGCGTGCCTAGTTGGGCCCGCCCTTGAGCAGGCGTAGTCCGCGGTCTCGCTACCTCTGCCCGCCATGATACGGCCCCGGGACGGTCCCCCTAAGGATTTCACGCAGGGAGGCTGCCTGAGAGGATGTTATCTGAGACCCTTCTGGCTTCGGCTATGGAGTCGTCAAGGGCCGAGGACGGGTCTTCGCCCACCCATGTCATCGTTTGGAGGGGGTTCCTCGGTTCTCCTTCCCCTTGCCACCAAGATTCGTAGGTGCCATCCGGCCTTCTTCCGCTGATTGCGGCCGATTCTGGTGCTGAATGGGTTACTGCTCCATTCCACACGACGGTTTCGGGGGTCTTGTCGGTTGAGACCAGTACGTCATATCGGATCACGGAGCTCCCCTCCTCCCCGGGGACGGAGATTCGGGCTCTCCGGCCTTCTTCGTCAACGGAAATGAGCCTTGAGCCAGTGTGGAACGATGCGCCCCTCTCTGAGAGAGATATCGCCATTGCTTTGGCGAGCCAACTGGCCCTCACAGCAGTCGATTCTTCCGTTGGTGTGTCCAGGCCCCCCTCCGAAATCCAGTGCGGCCTTACCTTGGGCCACCCCTCTGGGCCTAGCAAACCGGGCGTCTCGCCCATGAGGCCTATCTCGAATGGCTTGGAGATGAGGTGTATCTCGAAGGCTTCTCCGGTGTCGAGGAGGAGGTGGGCGCAAGCTATGCTACTGAGCGACGAGTTCTGGAAGACGATTGTTGCCAGGGAGGTCCACCTCCTCTATTATCGCGAGTGCGTGTACCGGGCATGCGGGTATGCAATGATCGCAATGTGTGCATTTCCCCTGATCCACCACGGCTAGGAGCCCCTCTAGTCTCAGCGCGTCCAAGGGACAGAGGGCGACACAGGCAGCGCAGCCAAAGCAGCTGTCGGAGTCAACCTGGAAGACGTGCCCCCCTCTCTTCGCCATGACGATGGCCCCCTGTCGGTCCTTGTCAAAATTACCCCAACCCCCCTGTTTCCTGTGGAGGTGGTTTTTGTTGGTGAGAAACGCTCCGTTTGATGTAAATGTGAACGAGATCGCTATACCCGGGGTGATATTTAGCTGGAGGGACATAACCATTGGTGTGGAGGAGGGGGTGTCCGGCTTCGAAGGGACACAATTCCAGTGGAAATGAGGGGGACGGGCTCCGGTTGAGTCATGTGGTGCCCCCCCTTGCCACGACCATGGTCCTGTACACCCCCGGTCGTACCAGCGGTTACGACAACACCCCAATCCGATCCGGTTTGAAGCTACATTTCCTGGGAGGGGGGCAAGAGGTCGGCAACGTCGGATGCGTCTTGGAGGACAACACCGGGACAAGACTCCTCATAGACTACGGCCTAGCCCCGACTCGACCCCCAAAGTACCCCGCAGAGTCCCCAATCGTAGACAACGCCATCATCACTCACGCCCACATAGACCACATCGGAATGGCACCCTGGCTCGTCGGCTCGCATGGCACCACCCTCCATGGAAGCGACCTGACCGCTAAGGTCTCTAAGATCATGTGGTCAGACACCTACAAGGTCTCCAGCATCGAAGGATACCCCTTGGCATGGGACAGGAGGGATATGGATGCCGCCCTCGAGGCATGGCAGGCGCATCAGATGGGAGAGGGGTTCAGGGTAGGTGATTGGGAGGCAACCCTGCACGTGGCTGGCCACATACCAGGGGCCGCTATGGTGGAGATCGACACACCAGACCTCAAGCTGCTATGGTCGGGGGACCTCGATACGAGGGACAGTCCGAACGTGCTGGGGGCGAAGCCGATCGAATGCGACGTGCTTTGCTTGGAGGGCACTTACGGGGGAAGGAACCACCCAAGCAGGCCGGATGAAGAGAAGAGGCTCGTCGAGATGGTCAAAGAGACGGTCTCCAGGGGAGGTGTGGCCCTAATTCCGGCCTTCGCGTCTGGCAGGGGCCAGGACATCCTACGAATCCTCCACGAATCAGCACCGGAATTGGAAGTTCACTACGATGGAATGGGCACCAGAATCACCCTTGACTGGCTCGAACACCCCCACCTCATTCGTGATCCCAAGAAGCTCAGGAAGACATGGCATTGGTGCAGACGCGTGAGAAGCAAGTCGGACCGTAAAAAGGCACTCAACGCCGATGTGATAGTGACTACCAGCGGGATGTTGGACGGAGGCCCAGCGATATGGTACATCAACAGGCTCAGGCACGACCCGGCGAACGCGATATTCCTCACTGGATATCAGGCAGAGGGGTCCGGGGGAAGGAAGCTCCTCGACGAGGGAAGGCTCCCAATATGGGGGAACATGACCCCGATCGAGCTAGACGTAGAGCAGTTCTCACTCTCCAACCACGCCGGCCACGACGAACTCGTGGAATTCGCCAGGCAATGCTCCCCTCGCCACCTTGTTATTTTCCATGCCGATCAGGACGCAGCCAAGGCATTGGCCGCGTCACTTGAGGGTGAAATGGAGATACACATTCCTGAAAACGGGACTCAGATAACTCTTGAGTGACCAAAAATCCCTCCGATTTGTTGATAGGCCCATTGTGATGTGGATTTTCTTATCGTAGACGTTAGTTTGCGTGAAATTGAAACAAAATAGGTGAGAAAAAATGAGTGCATTAGATGAACAATTTGGAGTGACAGCTGCAGGGTCAACTGTCGAGGGAGAAATCCGAGCAGGAGTTACAACATTCCTGACTATGGCTTACATCCTCGTGGTCAACCCTTCTATGCTGAGTAACTTTGGTGCAACGGGCATACCCTTTGGTGACGCACTGTTCGCGACTGCTGTAGCGGCATTCGTGGGCTGCATTGTCATGGGACTTTGGGCAAACCTGCCCTTCGCCCTTGCGCCTGGAATGGGACTGAACGCGTACTTTACGTTCGCTGTGGTCCTTGGTATGGGAATACCATGGGACGTCGCGCTAGCGGCCGTCTTCGTCGAGGGGCTTCTGTTCCTCGCCATGTCCATGCCGCAGATCCCGGTTATCGGGGGTTGGAGGTCGCAGATGATCAATTCCATACCCACGGACCTGAAGATCGCTACGGGAGCCGGTATAGGCATGTTCCTGGCGATCATCGGTCTGAGGGAGATGGGTTGGATCATGGACGACGGTGCTACGCTGGTCAACATCGCAGCCACCGAGACGTTCGGCCTTGACCACGGTGGTCTGATATCGATGATTTGCCTGATCCTGACAGCGGTCCTAATGGCCCGCGGCCAGAAGGGCGCCATCATTATCGGAATCGCAGTGGCATCCGTCTGGGGATGGGCCACAAAGGCATACGACCCCTACAACGACTTCATGGCCGGAGGGGCCGGTTGGGCCTCTCCAGAAGCAACATGGCCAGACATAGGAGCCGTTGGTTTCGTCGGCATGCCCGAGGAGACCATGATGGCAGCCCTCAACGCCCTAGGCGACGTGGGTTCTGATGGTGGCACAACTCTCGGGGCGTTCCTGATGGTGATGATCACCTTCCTATTCGTCGATATCTTCGACACAGCTGGGACCCTCTACTCTGTAGGGCGACAGGCCGGCTACGTCGACGAGAACGACGTCCTAATGAACTCTGACGAGGCTTTCGCTTCCGACGCTGCAGCAACAATCGTTGGTGCAATGCTCGGTACCAGCACCACAACGACCTACATCGAGTCGGTCGCCGGTGTTGAGGAAGGAGGCAAGACAGGGCTAGTAGCAGTCACCGTCGGTGTGCTGATGCTAACCGGTCTCTTCTTCGAGAACCTGTTCCAGAACATCCCTACCTTCGCAGCTGCAATGGCACTGGTAATCATCGGTGCCATGATGATGCGCCAGGCAGCGGACATCGACTGGGGCGACGCCGAGATGGCGCTCCCAGCATTCCTGACCATGGTCCTGATGCCCTTCACGTACTCCATCGCAGATGGTATCGCGTGGGGTGTCATATCCTACTGCGCCATCAAGATCGGTATGCAGAAGTGGGACGAGCTAAACAACGTCATGTGGGCGTTGTTCGTCTTCATGGTCATGTTCTACCTAGGACCTGGTGACACGAACACCTTCGACTGGCTGTTCGAAACCATGGGCCTCAACTGAGCAGGTAATACGTAATGGGAACCCCGGCCCTAGTGGCCGGGGCCCACCCCCCTACGGAGCGTTTAGCATGGACGACGACTTCTTAGTCACGCTGAGGAAAGCCGTCCGAACCGTTCCGGACTTCCCGATCGAGGGCATCATGTTCCGAGACATCACGCCAGTGCTCGCCGATGGTGAGCTGCTCACCGAGCTGGTTGACAGGATGATCATCGACATAGATGCCCTCGGTTGGGATCCAACACACATCGCCGGCCCCGAGTCCAGGGGCTTCATCTTCGGGTCCCTGATAGCAGAGAGGATGGGAGTCGGATTCATCCCTATCAGGAAGCCAGGAAAGTTGCCATACACCACCAACAAAGTGGAGTACTCCCTCGAATACGGCACCAACTCACTCGAGATACACACCGATGCGGTCGGCCCTGGCGACAGGGTTCTCATAGCCGACGATCTCCTAGCCACGGGGGGGACCGTCGCAGCGACGGTTGACCTCTGCTCTTCCCTCGGTGCTGTGGTTCTGGGTGGGATATTCATGATTGAGCTGGACGGCCTAGACGGAAGGGCCAACTCGAACACAGAAGTGCACTCCCTCCTACGGTTCCCAGCGTGAAAAAACGACCCCCCTCCCGATTTCTTCAAAGGGGCGCCGCACTTCCAAGAGACGATACCCGTGGCGGACAAACCACCTCCCCCCCCTCCAAAGAAGGCACCACCGCCTCCAAAGAAGGCACCACCGCCTCCACCCAAGAAGGCACCACCACCCGCTCCGAAGAAGGCCCCGCCTCCACCCAAGAAGGCACCACCACCCGCTCCGAAGAAGGCCCCGCCTCCACCCAAGAAGGCACCACCGCCTGGGAAGAGGAAGAAGCGACCGGCTCCACCAAAGAAGGGTAGGAAGGGCAAGAGGAAGCCAAAGGAGGGGCAGCCCAAGAAGAAGGGAAGAAGGATCAAGATCAAACTAAGGCTGAAGCAGTCAACCATCTCCGAAGAGGACGATTCCTACACCGACCAGGTCGGCTGGACGGTCACGCATGACGAGATGGATGAATTCATCGAGGAGCCGGTTAACAAGGAGCCAGAGATTGTAGACCACCAATGCTCCATGTGCGGCTCAATGATGCGAATACCAAGACCCAAGAGGGACAGGTATACAGTAATCTGCGCTTATCCCGAATGTGGCCATGAAGATACCATAGGCATGTGATCAGGCCCACAGACCAAGGACCCCTAGGACCCTTCTCATGGAGGCTATCAGGAGAACGGCTACCAGGAATATCCTCACGTTCCCCTGCGAGGCAATGGACGCACCATACCTACTCCCCACAAAGCCACCTATCAGGACAGCGAGAGCGAATGGCGCGAGGGAGGACAGCTCAACCCCTAACCCCTCTGACATGCTCGAACCGAACAGCCCCGTTGCAGAGTTCACCCAAACGAAGACAGCTGTCGTGGCCGCGGTAGCCTTGGGTGAGCCCCACTTCTTCAGAATTATGACGGGTGAGAGGAATATCCCGCCACCCAGACCCACAACACCACTGGCTAGACCAATCCCTCCTCCGATCATGCACAAATCACGACGAAAACCAGGGGCCTCGTACTCTCTCTCCTCGTCATGCTCTTTGCTTTCATACAACCTCCAAGCAGCGAACAGTAGGACGAAAGAGAGGAGGATGTCGTACAACGAACCATCCACTCTCAGATAACTCCCGATCAACACCATGGGCACGCTGCTAACGACGAAGGGAACGGTGAGATTCCAATTGTGGTATCCGGAGTTTCGATAGTGGTAGAATGCGATCGAGGACACGACCAGATTCAGGCACCAGACGTTCTGCTTCAGCCAGACGCTCTCCATCATTCCGAACGAAGTGAGCGAAAGCACCACGAGATATCCAGATGCGCCCCCGTGCCCTATGCTGGAGTAAAGCACGGCCATTAGCATGAGACCAAACAGTATCACGAGGAAACCGATGTCGTACACGCCAATACCACAGTGGAAGAACACTTGAACCCCACCGCACATGAAGGCCCATGGAGAGACGCGTCACACCGGAGAGAGCAATCGAAATCGCCTCCTCTCACCCAATCCCGCGTGTGGTGGAGAATGTGGCGTTGGACCAATCTGGAGACCGTGTCCTAGCCACGGCCCTTTCTTCTCTAGTAGATGACCCCCGATTCGATAATTCGGCTATGGACGGATTCGCCGTCAGACTAGAGGACATTACCGAGGGGACCACTCTAAGCATAGTTGGAGAAAGCAGGGCAGGCGGCCCAGAACCACCCATGGTAGGACCCGGCGAGGCCTGCAGGATCATGACAGGGGCACGAATCCCAGCTGGTGCGGACTCCATTGTGGTCGTCGAAGACACCAACGTGTCCGGGCCCAACGTGCGAATCAACGGAAAGGCCCGGCCCGGCTTCATCAGGAGAAGAGCAGAGAACCTTTCAGTGGGCCAGGAGGCACTCCCGGCAGGCACCCTCCTCGGTCCAGCGGAGATTGGGTTGGCGGCGACAATGGGACACCACCAAGTTGCAGTGGTAAAGAAGCCACGAATCGCAATCGTCTCGACAGGAGACGAACTCGTGGCGCCTGGCTCCGAACTATCTCCTTCTGAGATATACGAGTCCAATTCCTATGCACTTTCCTCCTTGGTAGAGAGGATGGGCTGCACCCCCGTAAGGCACCACGCCGTCGCAGACACCCTTGAGGATCTGAAAGCGGCACTTTCATCCCTCCATGAATGCGACGCAATAATCACGTCTGGAGGTGTGAGTATGGGGGACTTCGACCTAGTCAGGAGGATCATGGAGGAAGAGGGAGACCCCCTGTTTTGGAAGGTCGCCATGAGACCAGGGGGACCTCCTATGTTCGGCACATGGGAAGGTAAGCCCCTGTTCGCCCTACCAGGCAACCCCGTTAGCAGCCTCGTTGTGTTCCACCTCCTAGTCGAGCCATGGATCGCCGACTCCCTTGGCTACCACGAGGAAGCGGGGCCTAGACTAAGCCGGAAGGTAACCGTCAGGCTACAGGAAGATGTAGCCGGCGCGCCCGGTAAAGTATGTCTTAGGAGAATCAGAATAAGGTCGGAGAACGGCGAACTACTCGCAACGACCCACACCCACCAGGGAAGCGGGAACATGCATAGCATGGTCGCCCACAACGGACTGACCCTGCTTCCTCCTGACACAAACGGAAAGTCCGGCCAAATCATCGAAGCCCTCTGGGTTCACTAGAGCATGAATTCAAGGACGTCCTCTTCCACGGTGAGATGCAGCGTGGGGGCCAAACATGAGCGAGAGCAGTAAGAACGGCTTCACTGCCGACGAATGGATTCAAGTCAAGGGTGCGAGAACTCACAACCTCAAGAACATCGACGTGAGCATACCGAGAGGCAAGTTCGTGGTGATATCCGGCGTCTCCGGCTCCGGAAAGTCCAGTCTAGCCTTCGACACATTGTACGCCGAGGGCCAGAGGAGGTACGTAGAGAGCCTGAGCTCCTATGCCAGACAGTTCTTGGGGCAGATGAAGAAGCCAGACTGTGATAGCATAGAGGGCCTGTCCCCCGCAATCAGCATAGATCAGAAGCAGGGAAGCCACAATCCCCGTTCAACCGTAGCCACTGTGACTGAGATAATGGATTACCTCAGGCTCCTCTGGGCCCGGGTGGGCCTCCCCCACTGCCCAGATTGCGGGAGGGAGGTCGCTAGGAGGACAGTTCAGGAGATAGTGGACGACGTGATGTGGAGGTTCGAAGGCCACGCCATTGCCATCTGGTCGCCGACGGTCAGGAACAGGAAGGGCACGCACGCTGACCTGTTCAAGGCACTAGTCGAACAGGGATACCTCATTGGCAAGGTCAATGGAAGGGAGGAGTCGTTCGAGGGCCCACCCCTTCTGGAGAAGAACCTGAGGCACGACATCGACGTCAGGATGGACAGGCTGCTGCTCCACCCGAGCAACAGGCAGAGGCTAACAGAAGCGGTCGAGTCCGGCTTGAGGATCGGCGCTGGGACGATTGCCGTCGAGAGCCTAAGCGCGCCCAAACCAGGAAAGGACAACAACGACGAACAGAGATTCAGGACCAAGGAGGGGGAGACGATACCGTATTCCGAGGAATTCGCTTGCCCCGAGCACGGCGCATTCCTCCCCGAAATGAGTCCAAGGGTGTTCTCCTTCAACAATCCACTAGGGGCGTGCCCCTCCTGCCAGGGGCTTGGGGTCCAACGATCCTTCTCGTACGACCTGGTAGTTGACAGGACCGCGACCGTGGAGGAGGGGTGCATACGCCCATTCCGCAGATCCATGATGTCCGGGTGGTACAGAAGCCAGATGACGCAGACTTGCAACCACTACGGAATACCTACGGACGTACCGTTCGGAGAGATGTCGGAAGATGATGTAGACATCCTGATGCACGGGTCAGGCAGCACGCAGATCAACTTCGTTTTCACCTCGCAGAAAGGCTCCAGCTACAGGATGATGAAGCCTTGGGAGGGCGTGTTTTCTCGCCTGCAGAGGACGTACACAGACACTTCCTCGGACAGAACGCGCTCTAGGCTATCCTCCTTCATGACGGACGAGCCATGCTCTGAATGTGAGGGGAGGAAACTGAACAGGGCAGTCAGTGGCGTAACGGTC
Source organism: Thermoplasmatota archaeon (assembly GCA_036154155.1). GTDB lineage: Archaea > Thermoplasmatota > Poseidoniia > Poseidoniales > Thalassarchaeaceae > MGIIb-O5. Next base: position 12,577 of record JAYZLP010000013.1, read on the forward strand.
GGCGACGTAACGCTACCAGGAATTTCTAGCTGCAGTGTCCTAGAGGCGCTCGCTACGGTCCAGAGGTGGAGACTAGGCCACCTTGACGACACATGGGAGAGAATAGAGAGGGAGGAGCCAGATGAGGACGCGGCCCCGGCAACCAAGCTGGACGAACGCTCGATGTTCATCGGTCGAGAGATAATCAAAGAGATAGAGTCGCGCCTGAGGTTCCTAGCTCTGGTGGGCCTCGACTACCTGACACTGGACAGGAGGGCCAACACCCTCTCAGGAGGGGAGTCTCAGAGAATCAGGCTGGCCACGCAGATAGGGACGAGGCTGACTGGCGTGATGTACGTGCTCGACGAGCCCAGCATAGGACTCCATCCGAGGGACAATGGAAGGCTCCTCGAGACACTCAGGGAGCTGACCGACTTGGGGAACACCCTGATCGTCGTGGAACACGACGAGGCCACGCTTAGACAGGCCGATTGGCTGGTGGACATAGGCCCCGGCGCCGGCAAGGAAGGCGGGGAGATAGTGGTCAGCGGTTCCCTCGACGAGCTGCTCAAGGCCAAGGAGAGCGTCACGGGAGCCTACCTCTCCGGGGTATCGGCAATCCCCCTCCCAGAAGACAGGGCCTCTCCCGAGGAGGACAAATGGCTCGTCGTCCGGGGTGCGAGGCAGAACAACCTCCAGGACATCGACGTGAGCATTCCACTGGGTTGCATGGTTGCGGTTACAGGCGTCTCCGGCTCCGGAAAGTCCTCCCTCGTCACCGGAACCATCGCACCGATTCTCATCAGGGAGCTGCAGGGGACGGACGAGACGCCGGGGAGCCACGATTCAGTGGAGGGGATAGATAACGTGGACAAGGTGATCGTGATAGACCAATCCCCAATAGGGAGGACCCCCCGCTCAAATCCCGCCACCTACACCAAGGCATTCGGCCCCATCAGGAACCTGTTCGCCTCGACCCCACTGGCCAAGGAGAGGGGCTACGAGCCGGGGCAGTTCTCCTTCAACGTCAGAGGGGGCCGATGCGAAGCGTGCCAGGGCGCAGGCTCCACAAAGCTAGAGATGAACTTCCTACCCGATGTGTGGGTGACCTGCGATGTTTGCAAGGGCAAGAGGTACACAAGAGAGACACTAGAGGTAGAGTGGAGGGGGAAAACAATTCACGACGTCCTTCAGATGAGCGTCGAAGAGGCATGCTCCTTTTTTGAGAACCAGAGAGGCATACACCGAATCGTCTCCACCATGAACGACGTCGGCCTGGGATACATCAGGCTGGGCCAGCCAGCCACCACCCTCTCCGGCGGCGAGGCCCAGAGGGTGAAGCTCGCCACAGAGCTGCACCGCCCACCAAGGAAGCACACGCTATACGTGCTCGACGAGCCAACCACGGGCCTTGCCATGTCAGACGTCGACCAACTCATCCAGGTACTCCTGCGCCTGAGGAGAAACGGGCACACAGTGATCATCATCGAGCATCACCTAGATGTCATCAAGTGCGCTGACTGGGTCATCGACCTCGGCCCAGAGGGAGGCGAGCTGGGCGGGCACATTGTCGCCCAAGGGACACCCGACGAGATACTCAAAGTCCCAGCCAGCTACACTGGCGCCCATCTGACCGCCTTACTGTCGAAATAAGTGCCAACCCTTGAGAAGGAGCGCCTTCTGAGCAAGGCCATGTACCGCTCTGGGAATCCAGCATTGAACGACTCGACCTTTGTCAAGGAACACTATCCTAACCAGAACTGGTGGGACTCCCCCGAATCCAATATGATGACGATGGAAGGCGTGACTGAGAAGACAGGGATTGTGCTGATTATCACAGCAACCGTAGCTTTGGCAGCAGCCATTACCGCTCCTTACTCGCTCCCCCTGATCCTAATCGGAATCCTCTACCAAGTTTTTGCCATCTTAATCATGTGGTTCAAGCATGAGATGATGGCAAACCCCGTCTTTGTGGTGGCATATGCCATCAGTGAAGGACTCGTCCTGGGTGGATTTACTTGGATTTTCGAAGTGGGACTCGATCTTCCCGGAATTGGAATTATCGCCGCACTGCTGACATTCATGATTCTCGGAGGTATGCTGGCGATTTACAGAGCAGGGCTTATTGAGTGGAACAGGAATATGGAAATAGCAGTCTCATCGGCCCTTTTCGCCATCATTTTCGTCTACATGTTTTCAATTGTAGGGGCAATAACCGGGTGGTTCGAAGTGCCATACATCCATGGTTCGGGCCCAATAGGGATCGCATTCTCACTTTTCGTGATAGGCATTGGCGCCCTATGCTTGGTCGCGGATTTTGACTTCATAGAGAGGGGTGTCGAAATGGGGGCTCCCAAGGAGATGGAATGGAGGGCGGCATTCGGCCTCCTTGTCACACTTTGTTGGTTGTACTTTGAGATATTGAAACTCCTCGCAAAAATCGCCGCTTCGAAGTGAGAACATGGATTTCGACCTCATAGCCTCATTGGCATTTGCCGGGGCGATCCTCGGGGTCGTCGAGGGGGTGAAGCCAGGCCCATTGCTGACAATGGTAATCCGGGAAACACTGTCAGGAGGGCTTCGTGCAGGCCTTTGGACAGCCGCCGCGCCGATTTTCACTGATGGTCCGTTAGTGATATTCAGCCTGTTCGCAGCCGCATGGCTCGCGGAGGACCAGACACTACTGTTCCTAGTTACGGTGGCAGGTGCGGCTTTCCTTGCTTGGATGGGGATACAGTGCTTCTACCTAGAGCCCCCCGATGTCAATGCGGATGCTCCACCACCCACAGGCTCCTTCATTCGAGGTGTGGTAACCAACCTGCTCAATCCAAACGTCTACGTTTTCTGGTTCCTGATAGGGGGGCCGTTGATGGCTTCCGCCATCGATGAGACAATCCTCGCACCCATCGCATACGCGGTAACATTCCTCGTTACCATAATGCTCACGAAGGCAGCAATCGCATACGCGGTCCACCGTGCGGGAGGCAGCATCTCTCCTGTTTCCTATAGGGTGCTACTGGCAGCCTGTGGCGTTGTAATGCTGTGCTTTTCGGCCTCGTATGCATGGGATGCGTACAACATGGAATGGCCCTTGGCCTAGAGCGTACTAGGTCCGCCCATCGGAAGCTCAGTTAGGGTTCCGTTCCCCCGCAAGGAGGGTCCAACCGCCATGGTCCCGAAAATCCCTATCTCGCCACCAACATTGTGTGCTAGACCGAACCAAGCCCTCCCATGCTGATCAATGACTATGTCATTGAAGTCCCCGAACCCCCCGCATCGGTTGAAACCGCAGTCCGCAGTCGTGTCGAGAGGGTCCCCCCACGCATTGACCTGCACTGTGGTCATCAGGGGCATGGGGCTGAAAGCATCGGATATCACTGTGAGGTATCCGTTCCAAGTGTCGCCGCCCGAGTCACCTAGGTAGCCCAGTGCCACCTGTCCCGGGCCACCCGCAGCAATTACCGGGAAACCAGTGCCATTCAGCCCGATTGGCGGTGCGACCATCATCGGCGGGCTCCAAGTGCCCCCTTCGTCCATTGAGTAGGAGTAGTATGGCATGTTGTCAGACCCCATCCACATCGCGTGGACGTTGTTGTCTGAGTCGGGGTAGACCTGGGCCTCCTCGAAGTTCCAAGTCTCAGCAGTACCTGTGGTCTCTGTCGGGAGGGGGTGCTCGGTCCATGTCAGTCCTCCATTCGTGCTTCGGTAAATTGAGTAGCCATCACCACCGTTGCACCCTCTGTTTCCACGGTAGAAGTTACCATTGTCCGATCCCATAATGTGCCCTGTGAGCCCACCGCTGTTGCAGCTGGTGGGTGCCCCAGGAACCTCTGGCCCCCAAGTGAGCCCACCGTCATTGCTAGTTGAGCAAACGGGGTAGGGGTAGTTCCCGTTCACGCAGAAGACCCACGTCGTCGGGTGCAAGAGAGCGGGGTACGGAGCCGAAGCAATGGTCTGGTGGTCCTGAACCGACCACCCAGTGGCAACTGAGGGCCCCGTCCAGCTCCCCCCCTCGTTGTCCGACCACTCAACTGTCATGCCAAGTAGAGCATGCATGTCGAATTTCATTATCCGGTCGGTCCACGGGTCGACGTAGACATACGGGTCGTTGCTATTGGCGACTGGGGCGAACACATTGTACACATCCTCGCAGACGTATTCACTGAGGTTCACCATCCCAATCAACCCCGAGCAGCGTACTATGGCCGTAGAACCGGAATCCCCATTCCCCCAGCTGGTCATGTAGAGGTTATCGCTGGATGTGACACCGATCGTGGGCTCGAAAGTAGTCAGACCGATACCGTAGTATGTGCCTTTGGCACAGGCGGGGGCGTTGTTACCGACTAGAACCGAACTCCCGTTAAGCTCGCTGGAGACCTTTGTGGCGTCCGTGGCGTTGGAGTAGTGGTACCAAGTGTTGTTTGCGATGCCGTCGGGGCACAAATCTGAGAAATCGAAACCATCAGCCATCTCCGGGGCCTTATCCTCCTCCCCGAAACAGCCGCTCAGTGGTGCTGAAACCACCAGTAGGACCAATGCGACCGCGACTGAACGCATGCCCTCCGGTACCATCACCCCATCTTGAGCGTTGAGTTTCCCCCGGGAGGCAGAGAGTCGAGGGCGACGATGTCCCCGTAAAGCGCCGGACCCTCGGTTAGCGTTCCGATGATCGCCTCCTCGAAACCCGCAGCATTGTGCGCCAACGCAATCCACGGCCGACCCGCATCGTCCAGCTCCACATCGATGAAGTCCCCGAATCCACCGCATCTGACGTTACCGCAATCGGATGTGACGTCCAACGGGTCGTCCGGCGAGTTAACCACCACGCTAGTAATGAGGGGCCGCTCCTCGAAGGCGTTGGTCATTATCGCCATATATCCGCCCCATCCCACGCCCCCGGTCGCGTTCTCGTTCTCTACGTCATTTACCTCCCCGATGTAGCCAATGACCACGCGCCCCTCGTCCCCTGCGAAGATAGTAGGGAAACCAGACTCGTTCACCCCAGGGGCGGCGACCATCATGGGCTGACTCCATGTCATGCCCTGGTCCCGGGAATACGCGTACCACGGCATCATGTCAGTCGAAATCCAAGTTGCGTGGACGTTGCCTCCCTCGTCCACTGCGGTCGCCACTTCGTGAGAGTGCCAGCCCTGTTGCATCCCCACCTCCGTTGTAATGGTGTGCTCACTCCATGTGTATCCACCATCATGCGATGCGTAGACGGCAGGCCCCTCGCAAGAGGGGTTTCCCCTGTATATCGAACCGTCGGAGCCCCCAGCGACATGCCCGTGTAGGCCTGAGCACTGGTTTCCAAAGCTCTCAGTCGGATAGCCAATCCTCTGGGGGTCCCAAGTGTGCCCTCCATCCAATGATCTGGAGCATTGGGCGCCTAGTGCGGGTGATCCAGTATTGATGCAGTAGACATAGACAACGTCCCCAACTATCGCGTTCTGATGGGGCATGGAGGCGATGCTCTGGTGGTCCTGAGGGGCATAGTACCCCTCTACTGGGAACGGGATGCTCCAAGTCTCTCCATCGTCATCAGAATACTCTACGAACATCGCAGTCAAGGCGTGCATGTCAAACTTGACGAGCCGGTCGTTGAATTTGTCCACATACAGATAGGGGTCGTTCGAGTTGGGCGTCTGCCCCTGGTCATCGGACATCCCAAAGGGCCCCACATCCTCCCAAGTCTGCCCTAGATCCCTCGATCTGATGATATGAGTACCGTCGCCCAATCCGTTGTAGTTCGTGAAGAATATCGCGCCCGAGGAAGTGATCCCTATCGTCGGCTCGAACGTGTCCCACCCAGTCCCATAGTATGTAGCGCTTGCAAAGAAGGGCGTGTTGGCCCCAGTGAGATTTGCCGTGATGTTGGCCGATGAAACCATCAAGGGGTTTGTCGCATCTACCGCCCACGGCTCCACTACAGTCCCTGGGTAGTGGTACCAAGTTGTAGACGGAACAGGCTCATCGAACGCGAAGGGCCCGGTTTCCACCTCCTCCTCGAGCGACTCATCGCCCCAGAATAAGCACCCAGACATGCTGGAACTCAGGATTACCACCACAAGCAGCCCCGCGACGCCCCTCATGGCGAACCCTCCAAGGGCCCCTTCAAAACTCCATCCAATGGTTGGCCAAGGCTAGCCTATTGTGTGCCATCTAGTGATAATGCCCCTTCGATGCATTCACAAGTGCTAGTTATTGCGCATTGCTGTGAAAGAGACCCCAGTTGAGATGCCGCCTTCGGGCGTGCAGGAGACCCTTGTACCCGAAAGGGTGGTTAACGACCTCCCGACCATGTACTGCTTCGAGACCTGCCCCTTCTGTTTCAAGGTCAAGGCACTCCTGGGATCGAGGGGTATTGCGTACTCCAAGGTCGAGGTGGACCCTACTTTCAAGACGCAGCTGAAGTGGTCTGACTGGGGCCAAGTGCCAGTGTTTGTCGACATCGATGGCACCCAGGTGAACGACTCGAACTACATCCTCCACTACATCGACTCCAAAGACTCGAACTCATTCCCCCGAAAAGGCGAGGACCCCGAGCAGGATCGGTGGATGGATTTTTCCAACAAAGTATTGGGCAAGTCAATCGTCGCAGTAATCTACACCTCATACAGGACCTCTCTCCGAGCCCTCGATTACGTGACCAGGGTCGACAACTTCTCGTTTGGCAGCCGCTTAACCAACAAGTGGCTAGGAGCCTTCATCATGCGTATGGTAGGCAAGAGCAGAGCGAAGATGTTCGACCTCCCACCTCGTGAGAACCTCCAGTTCCAACTGGATGAGATGTCAAAGGGTATAGAGGGGGACTTCTTTGGAGATGTAGAGCCTAATGGGGCGGACTACGCCAACTTCGGAATCCTCCGATCTATGCAGGGGTTGAATGGGTTCGACATAGTCGAGAGCCACCCGATAGTATCCGGCTGGTACTCAAGGATGCGAGAGCACTCCGGGGTGTAATGACCAGAGGCTACTCGCCGCCAATCAGCCCGGGTACCGAATCAACTACGGACTCCCGGGGGGTCTTCCACGTCATGCCCAACTCCTCTTCTGCCGGAGTGGCGTCCCAGTAGATCTTCCTCCTGAGGTGCTGCCTCGCCCAGGAACGAGTGATCCGCTTGTCGAAAAGCGACCCTCCATACAATGCAATAAGATAGGGGACAGTGAGCCGGGGGGTTTTGATTTCGGGGTACTCCTCCCTTATTGCCTTCGAGATGCCAGAGAACTGCATGTCTCCGCTCACTGTCAGGTACCTCCCCCCGTCCTTGCCCATAGTAAGCGCCCTGACATGGGCCTCAGCAACGTCTCTCACATCAACAATGTTGATCTGGATGGGGATTAGGATGGGGATTTTCCGCTTCACCAACGCATCTAGGAAAGAGAGGGAGCCCCGATGGTGCACCTTGCTCATGGAGGGCCCAAAAACCACACTCGGATGTATCGTTACCATCCTAGGCCCCGCTCCCTCATCCAGGGCAGAGTGCCACTCTCTGACCGCCCTCTCTGACATCACTTTGGCCAAACCGTACGGATTGCCCTCCAATGTGGCGTCGTCCGCCCAGGTGTCCGTAGTCAACGTCTGGCCGTCCTCCCACTCCATCGGGCGGATGGCCGCGGTCGAGGACGTGTGAACGAACCTCTCCACAGTCCCAGCCTCGTCTATCGCGGAAATCACGTTCCGAGTCCCTATCACACTGGGGTCGACGATCTGCCTCTGGGGGTCCTTGGCACTGATTCTAACCGCAGCGGCCGTGTGTATCAGGTCCGTACAACCAGCAATCGCTGCATTCACCGAATCAGCATCGAAGAGGTCCATTTCCACGATCTCCAGGCTCCCGCCCTCCGAAATCGGTAGCGCCTTCAGGTGGTCCACCCTCATTGGATCCCCAGGATCTCTGACCGTGGCCCTGACTTCCCTGCCACGGCTCAGGAGGTTCGCGACCACATGGCTACCGATGTATCCGCTAGCCCCGGTAACCACGACAGTGCCGTCAGCCATGGGCCGCCGAAAGCGCGCCGCGCTTTGACTTAGCGCTCTACTCGGTACCCTCTTCAGAACGCCCCGAGAGCCAATCGGGCGCCCACCAGTTCAAAGAACCCATCAAGCGCATGGTCGAAGGTACAACCAACGCCCTCACAATGGTCGCATCGACTGCTACACCGAGGGCCAGCATCAATCCAAACTGCTTCATCAGCGAGACGGAGGACAAACCGAAGGCCGAGAAGACCGTCACCATCACCAGGGCAGCGGAGGTGATGATACGCCCGCTTTTTTGCAGGCCCACTGCAACCGCCTTGGTGTTGTCCCCAACTCTTTCCCACTCTTCGTGGATTCTGGAGAGCATCAGCACTTCGTAGTCCATGCTAAGGCCGAACAGTATAGCGAAGATCATCACTGGCGTAGTCGGGTCTATCGGCTGGGGCGTGAAATTCAGCAGCTCGGCGCCGTTCCCTTGCTGGAATATCCAAACCAACACACCGAAAGACGCAGCCACCGATAGCACGTTCATCACGAGGGCCTTCAGGGGCAGTATGACCGACCTCACTTGCAGGAATATCAGGATGTAGCTGGAAATCAGAATGAAAGCCATGGCCAAAGGCATGCTTTCTATCACCGCATCTAGCACGTCTTGGTTGTATGCCGCCATCCCCGCTACATACACGGTTGAAACACCACCAAGCTGCTCCTCCTTGTCCTCAAGGGCCCGTATGGCGTTCACTACCTCTCTGGACTCTTCGCTGGTTTGCTCCCCGTCTATCCCGACCACGATCATGACTACCCCATCGCCCACCGTATTCTCCAAGTGGTACTCCCTTAGGATTGCAACCATCTGTGCCTGTTGCGGGGGCATCTCGCCATCTTTCGACTCGTCCCAGAAATCCACCATCTCCTGCTCGCTCATCCCTTCATCGAAATGAGCGTAGGTGTACACGTACCCAGCGTTCTCTATGCTCAGGATTTCCTTTGAGAAGGCGTGAAGAGATCTGAGATGTTCCTCGGATAGCAACTCCACTCCCTCGTCTACCTCAAACACCACCAAAGCAGTGTTCGCGACGTCCTCGGGCCAGTATTCGTCAGTGAGCTCCATCCCCCTGCGGGACTCGTCATCGGGGCTCAGCGACTTCCAGGACGTTATCCCCCACTCCGCCTGAAGGAAGGGGGAACCAGCGAGCAATAGGACAATCATGGAGGGGACAAGAACAGAGAGCGGCCGCTCCATCACTCCATTCGCTATCCATGACCAGAATCCGGACTCGCTACTCCGTGTTCCCGCAGAGAATGGCACCTTCAGAGAGTTCACCCGCTCTCCCAAAAGGGAAAGCAAGGCCGGGAGCAGGACGATAGAAGAGGTCAGGGCGACAAAGGTCGCACATATTCCTCCCCAGCCAAGAGAGGGAAGGCCCGTGTTGTCGAAGAAAAGCATCCCAAGCAGGCCAGCTATCACAGTCAGGCCCGAGAAGAAAATGGCACGTCCCGCCGTAGCGCTGGTCATCGCGACGGCCGTTCTTCTATCGTGTCCATTGTCCAGCTCCTCCCGGAACCGGTTGACGATGAATAATGAGTAGTCGACGCTCAGCCCAATGCCGAGAAGCGAAACTATGTTGTTCGCATAGACGGTGATGTCGTCGAATACGAAGGTCAGGCCGGTCACAATTCCAACAGCGGCGACAACGGTGTACACTCCGGTTAGAACAGGCAGCCCGGCAGCCACCACGCTGCCGAATACGAAGAGAAGGATGATCAGGGTCAGCGGGGCGGATATCAGCTCCGCCTCGACCAGCTCCTCCTTGAGTGTCAAATCGAAGGTAACGTCAATCGCTAGGTTGTCAGTAACCCATTTTTCCATTCCCTCCGGTGCGCCCTCGGGGAGTCTTACGTCGTCTATGACCTCCTTCAGAAGGACCTTCGAGTTGTCCCGGTCCAGACTCACTTCAACCCTTATGCGGGACCATTCCGAGTCTACAGAGCTGATCAGTTTGGACCGGTTTGCTTCGTTGGTGAGCCAGGGGTATTCAAGCGAAACCTCGTCTCTCTCAGCTAGGACCTGAACCGTTGACAGCATGGCCTCCTTCACCGACTCGTCGTTTGTATCCAAACCCGGGTGGTGGAACAGAACGTAGAAGCCCATCTTCTCGGTTTCGTTCTCTGAACTGAACCCAATTCTGACTGCCTCCCACCCATGTACAGATTCAAGGTCCCCCTCACCGTATCCTTCTGCGTACTTTGGCTCCAGAGTCATCAAGCTCCCGAGGCCTGCGCAGAGGAGAAGGGTCAGTACGAGAACGACTTTCGCATTGTCATGCACCAGGAGACCCATCTTGTAGTAGGCCCTATTTTGCATTACAGAGGGCGAGCCCGGGCCTTCCATGCCCCGCCGGAAGAAGAATGGTATTTCTATGGCTAGGTAGGCGTGCTCTCACCCAGTGTTGCAACAAACACTTCACGCTAGGTAGGCGACGGAATCTACCACTAGACTAGGGCTCTGAGGGGCTCCCTCCAAATCACCCATCGTAGCCTCTCCACTGAGGACTAGTATTCCATGAACACCCGCCCTGTCAGCCATCTCCATGTCCGTGTATAGGCGGTCACCCACCATAGCGCACTGCTCGGGCCTCAGCCCCAACTCCTCGACCTTGTGCAGGATCATTCCCGCGTTCGGCTTTCCGCAAATGTGCACAGGTCTGACCCCAGTGGTAGCTTCGAACAGGTCCATGTAAGCCCCAGTGTCAGGTAGACCCCCGTCAGGAGAGGGGCAAACGATGTCTGGGTGACTGGCCACCATCGGAACCCCGTTGTGCAGGTGAATTGACGCAGTGCTCAGTTTTTCGTAGGTAATCTCGGTGTCGTAACCCAGAACCACGTATTGGGGGCTCTCTGATTCGGTGTTGACACCAACCGCTTCCAACATCTCCCTCATCCCCTCGGTTCCAACGAGGTAAGACTCCGTCACGCCCTCCCCCTCGAGCCACGAGAGCAAATCGTGAGTGGAGAGTAGGATGTCGTCCTCCATGGAGGGAATGCCCAGCGAATGGAGCTTCTCCAGGTATTGGCCCACCGACTTGCTGGAGTTGTTGGAGAGGAAGAACCTGCGAATACCGCTGTCCTCCAGCCTTCCGAGGAAATCCACGGCTCCGTCTATCAAGTCCCCGCCGAGGTATATCGTCCCGTCCAGATCAAGGAATATGGCCTCAATCCCATCCAATGAATTGTCAAGGGGCCCTTTCATCGACTCACCTCATGAAAGAATCAGCGTCTTGAACAGGAACCACTTGCTCCATAGTTGGCTGGAAGCCTCCTTGTCAGCGATCATGCCTGTCATCATGTCCGCGAGCTCATCGCTTCGTCCCGCCTTTCCTACTACCCAGTTCATCAACCACTTCTTTTTGGCCCATCGCTGAAGTTTGTATGAGTTTGTAAGCTCCGGCCCCAGGGTCTCCCAGAGCTCCTTCATGTATGCAGCCGCTGCTTCCTCTGGGAACCCATTGGAGTGAGAGTCCTTGTCGAAGTGCCGGGAGGTCATCTTTGCTGAGAGCAATGCGTTCCCAATCCCCTCTCCCGTGAAGGGATCGACTAGGCTCGCAGAGTCTCCAACACACATGGCTCCAGCAGCAGCAGACCTTCTGGGCTGATACGCCTGACCGCCCTTCCTAGGGGAGCCGAATGGAAGCTGCCACCCCTTGCTCGTACCCTTCACAAGCTTCGCCTCCTCGAAACGCTTCTTGAATCTGGGATGGCTGTTGATTACCCATTCTTGCATCTTCTTGAGGGACTTCTTGTCGCCCTTCTGTTTTCTCTGCTCGGCGAAGACCATGCCAACACCCACGTTGACAACCCCTTCCTTGACGGGGAAGAGCCAGAAGTACCCAGGATTGAATTCGTCAATGAAATGAATCTCGATTGGTCCTTGTGTTCCAGTGAACCCACTAACCCCTTCCCAGTACTCCCTGAATCCTCCGCAGTAGTGCTCATCGTCCCTCATGGGCTCTCCATGCATCACTTCAGTCACCGTTTTTGCCACCGGGCAACTGTATCCGCCCGCTCCAATCGTCAGCAAAGAGGAATAGCGACGCGCGTCGGAATCGCCTCTCCTCCCGAATCCCCCGCTAACTCCAGTAACACGGCCTTCCTCCACATGGACTTCCTTCACAGTGAATCCCTGAATAACCGATCCGCCGTTCTCCAGAACGATTTCCGAGCACCTCTTGAACATCATGTAGTCGAATTGTAGACGTGGAAGGGCATAGCCAGCCTCCTTCTTCTCAAACTCCTCCTGGGGCAGCATGACTCTGACGGTGTTCCCCTTTCCACTACCGAAGATTATCGAATCCACAGTGAAGTGAGGGGTCCCTTCTATCATCCCCTTGACTCCTAGCTCCTTCACATGTGAGAGCGATTTCCCGCCGACAGCGTCGCCGCAAATCTTGTCTCTAGGCCAAACTCCCTTCTCAATTAGCAAGACCTTGCAGCCGTTCAGAGCATTGTAAGCTGCAGCAGCCGAACCCGCGGGCCCGCCCCCGACAACAACCACGTCGAAGGACGCACCATCCTCTGGGACATCTCCCGTTTCGATCGGCTTCTCCCACGCCTCCATGCTATCGCCGTTGCAATGGAAGGCGCACCACTCATTCAAGGTATGCCATCGAGTTGATGGCAGGCTGCCCCTTCCCGTTGCCATGGATAACACGGTATGGATAGTTCAAACCACCCTTCCAGGCGACTTGAATGAAGCCGAAGTGGGGATGTGGTGCCAGTCAATAATCGACTCGAATCTAGCTGCCTGCATAGACATAAAGAGAACAACCTCGGTTTTTCGATGGAAAGGCGAAACCCAGAGCGTCCCTGAATGGGATATACAAATTAGGACGCCAGAATCCAAAAAGGGCGATTTAATTTCCAGAATCAAATCCGAGCATTCCTATGAGCTTCCTTGTATAACGTGGTGGCCCGTTGAATCTACGGAAGAATACTACGATTGGGTTCAAGGCTGAGACGCACTTCGTAGCACATGGGCATCTCTTCCCTGTTCAAGCCCGCAAAGGAGGTCCCGCTCACTTGGTGGAGCTCAGATGACCCAATGGCGACAAGGCCGAGACTCAATACAACGGCGATACTTTGCATAGGCCTCTGGATATTTGGCACAGGGGACGCGGTCCTAGTGGCCGCCGGCATTGGAAATACCCCCTGGACAGTCCTAGCAGATGGCATTTCTGTCCAAATAGGGAGATCCATAGGCCAGACAACCCTTCTTGTCAGCATAGCGGTTCTACTCCTGTGGATTCCCCTCCGTGAAAAGCCCGGCATCGGTACAATACTCAATGCCGTCCTCATCGCTGCGGCGATAGAATACATGCTACCCATGCTACCTACCCCCGATAGCTTCGCACTAGCATTGGCACAGGTGATTGTGGGAGTGATACTGGTGGGGATAGGGAGCGGCCTCTACTTGACTGCAAACCTGGGTCCCGGTCCCAGAGACGGATGGATGACCGGAATCCAGAGAAGAACAGGGGTTCCGATAGGAAGGGTTCGTGCAGCGATAGAGGTATCCGTGGTCATCGCAGGGTGGCTCCTTGGGGGCACGGTCGGCCTAGGGACAGTGGTATTCGCTCTGATGATAGGTCCTGTAGTGGCAGTGTGCCTGAATCTTGCAGGAAGGATTGGCAAGGCATCGGGTTCGATGGGTGAGTGAAATGCAGAGATGCGGAGTCGAACAGGTACTAGAATCCATTCAGAGAAACGAAGACGTCTCTGTGATATTGGTAAAAAGAGGCGCCCAATCAAATGATTTGGAGCAAATATTTTCCATTGCAGAGGAAAGAGGAATCAAGGTAATCCATGGTTCCGAGAACGATTTGTGGAGGATGTCAAAGGACAATTCGGAAGGAACCCCAGACGTTCTCGCATTGGTCGGCCGAAACCCACACACAAGCTTCGACCAGACCCTTTCTCAAGGAGGCCTCGTCTGGATTTTGGCAGGTGCGGCGTATCCAGTGAACATAGGATTCTGCATCCGCACAGCAGAGGTTTCCGGGGCCGATGCAGTGGTCATTGACGCCGAACTAACCAACCAAGAAAGAAAATCTTCCAAGCGAGCCTCGATGAAAGCTCACAGGTTCATACCCGTTCATTGGATGAGCGGGATAGAGGCAGTTAGGGCCGCTAAGAAAGCAGGATTCAGAATTATCTCCGTTGAGGACATCGGAGAACTCACCCCCTGGGAGACAGATTTGACTGGCAACATAGTTCTGATAGTCGGAGGCGAAAAGCACGGGATTCCAGAGGAAATCCTCCTTGAGTCGGATCAAATAATCAGAATACCGATGACCGGGTTTGTACCCTCATTCAACCTCCAAGCCCCATTGAGTGCAGTTGCCATAGAGGCCCAGAGACAAAGAAATTGATTACAAAGGACGACTTTTGAGAATAACACTGAGTTAATCTACTGAACTCCATAGTCGGCATACATGCTGCCATCATACAACGTTCTTGGAGGAAAATTGGAAACCTGCTCGACAATGCCGCTCACTGGTTGGTATAGGGACGGGTGCTGCAACACAGATCGCAATGACCATGGCTTGCACACCATTTGCTGCGTCGTTACTAGGGAGTTTCTTGATTTCGCGCGCTCTCAGGGAAACGATTTGATCACGCCGATGCCGGAGCATGGGTTTCCCGGGCTATCTCCGGGGGACAGATGGTGCGTCTGTGCCCAGACGTGGCAAGACGCTGCCGAAGAGGGCGTAGCCTGCCCAGTCGTTATTTCGGCTACTCACGAGGAGACACTACAAGTCGTTTCATTGGAACTCCTCAAGGAGTATGCACACAGAGACTAGGGACAACCTCAATCCAACGTATGATTGATGACCCAACGACCACTCCGCCACTCATGGAGGGCGACGACACAGACAAGGGATTTGCAACGAAGGCCGTACATTCTGGGATGCAGGATGTCGAAGGGTCGGCTACGACACCGATCTTCATGACATCCACGTACAAACTGACAGATGAGCGTTACAAGGGATGGGCCGACGGGGCCCAACACACTCTAATCTACAGTAGAATCTCCAGCCTCAACTCAGAGGTAGTGTCTGCAAAAATAGCGGCACTCGAGGGAGCAGAGGACGCCGAGGTGTTCGCCAGCGGAATGTCGGCGATATCAACCACTCTCTTCACCCTCCTGTCCTCCGGTGATCACATCGTTGCGAGCGCTGATTGCTATGGGGGCACATATGGCCTTCTGACGGAGATAATGCCACGATTGGGAATCGAAGTCACCATGGCTGACATCAGGGACCCCTCTTCCTATGAAGCGGCAATCCAGGAGAACACCAAGGTCCTCTACGTCGAGACGATGACGAACCCCGTTCTGAAGGTCTGTAACTTGGAGGCTATGGCAGAAATAGCCAATAGAAACGGAGTTGTTTCTGTTGTCGACAACACATTCGCATCACCATGGGGCTGTAACCCAATCAAGATGGGCTTTGACATCGTCCTTCACTCCGGAACAAAATACCTCGGCGGTCACGCCGACCTAATAGCCGGACTCGTCGCTGGTAAGAAGGAGCTCATAGCTGATATTTTCTTCAACAAAATACACTTCGGTGGAGCGGCGGACCCCCATATGTGCTACATGCTTGAGAGAGGGATGAGGACACTTCATACCAGAATGCCAATCCATGCCTCCAATTCAGCTGAACTTGCAAGAAGGCTCGAGTCCCACGACATGATAGAAAGCGTCAGACACCCCTCTCTGAAATCACACCCTGATTACGAGGTAGCCCAGAGGATCATACCCAAGGGAAGCGGAATGTTGGCCTTTGTAGTCAAGGGAGGAGACGAAGCGGCCCTCAAATTCATGAGGTCGTTGGATACTATATTCGAAGCAACCAGCCTCGGCGGAGTAGAGAGCTTGGTCGAGTGCCCATTCAATTCTAGCCACATGTTCGTTCCCGAGGAAGTTAGGCATGAAGCAGGGGTGGTCCCCGGATTCGTCAGGATGAGCGTCGGCATCGAAGATGTAGAGGACCTTTGGAAGGACATTGAGGGGGCCCTCAAGGCCACAAACCAACTCCTAGAGACAAGGGCTTGAGTGGTCCTATGGACATAGAATTGCTTGTCGCTACATTGGCGTTCATTGTTCCGATGTGCTTCACCCCAGGGCCCAACAACGTCCTCTGCGCGGCACACGGCTCTCAGTACGGGTTCCGAGAAACCCTGCCCCTAATCGCTGGTATGGCAATAGGATGGTCTACATTGGGGCTATTTGTTGGTGGGGCCACTGTTTTCATAGAAGACAACAAATCCGTCTTCGACCTGCTCACATACATCGGTGCAGCATACATCGCCTATCTCGGTTACAAGGTTGCGACGTCCCCTCCCCTTTCTGCCGATGAGGAGGGAGACAGGCTGGGGGTGTTCACTGGGGTAACCCTCCAGATCGTCAATGGCAAGGCCTGGATACATTTTCTGGTGCTGATGACAGCCTTCGGCGGATTATTCGGGGCGGGCTTTCCAGGCAAGATAGCGTTGGTTCTCATGAACCTCTTCTTCGGCCTTCCCGCGGTCATGTCATGGGCCGCCTTCGGCTCACTCCTCAGGAAGGCCTTCACATCTCCCTCCTCAGCCACTGCACTGAATCGAATAATGGGGGCCTCCCTACTTGCCGTGGCAATATGGATAGCAATGCCTCACTGACATCACTATTCAGGACAAACTGAACCACTAGACTCAGCCAACCACTTCATTGCGTTCCTGTAGTCCTCGACCGCGTCCTCTCTGTCCCTTAGCAGCAGATCCTCCGAAGCGTCCCATAGGGCTCTGAGTGCTGGCACCCAGTCCCCTCCTTTGTCCCTGCTTGCCTCATCGAATCTCCACGCGTCCGACTCGGTCCTGTCGTGAACTACCAACCACGCCCAACCCATAGCAGCCTCCAGCCCCTTTCCTTTCCTGGCTATAGAGACGGTCGAAGCAACCCCATCGTCAACTGCTTTCCGTACCAGCCTGTCAGCCATGCTCAGTGGCACAGGTAGCGCTTCGGTATCCCATGGCAGCCTGTCTAGGCGCTGAGCGGTGTCTAGGTTCTCACCCAACTCCCTGAGGAAAGCTCCGAAACCCTGCTTACGCTTGTCCTGCCTAGCAAGAATTTCTCCAGCCTCGTCCCCCTCGAGGCCGTACATCTCATTGAGTATCTTCATCCCATGATCCGGCCACAGGGCTACCAGAACGGGGTGACAAGACGACTCTTCCAACCTAACCACCCCCTCTTCCAATTCGAGAGCAAGCCCATCTGTCCTGACGTGGATTCCGCCCTCCAACGAGTCAAGTACACAGGCCAGGGCCTTCTTTTCTTCAGAAGTCCCCGCCATGTGATCCAGGAAACCATCCTTGTCATCGTCCGCAAACCAACTGTTGCCAACCACATAGCCGTCAGTAATCGAGTTGAGTATGCTGGACCTGCAGGTCTTTGACAGCGAACCATCCTCTAACGACATCCTCAGCCACGCGTCCAAAGCCTCCTCCAGTCGCTCTTCCCCCTCCGAGGGAAGGGCTCGCCCATCGGGCCAACCGTCTGGCTTCCACATCCACTTCGCATCACAAACCGAGCCAAGCTTGTTTGGCGGCATCATCGAAATGGCAATGCTTTGTGCGAGGGGGACCTCTGTCTTCGCAAGCGCGGACGTAGAGAATCCGACAGTCGTGCCATCTTGGAATTCCAGCCGTAGCCACCCGTTCTCGGTATTGGTCCCCTCGCTGACGATCTCCTCGCTAAGGCCCAGAGACCAACGCACATCTTTTCCCGACAGGTCCACTGACGACTTGTCGAGAACCCAGTCAACCCATTCCGCAGGAGCATTAGGCTCAGCGCAGGAGCAAACGAAGCCACCGTCCCACGAGAAGAAGAATTGCCCAGATTTCGCATGACCGTCCCACACCAGTAGCCTGAGCTTTGGGTGATTGAAGTTTTGAATCCCAGCTTGATGGCTCTGCTTCCCGTTCCCTCTCCTCAGGTAACTAGCGGTCCCGTACAAAGGGTGCTTGAACACAGAAACAGTGGACAGGTCCTCTTCACTCGCTGCCACGAGGCTTCCCGCAAGGGACTTGCACACCTCGTCGCCCCCCTTCTTCACCATCCTCCTTCTGAGCCACTTGAGGTCGTTCCTCTTCGCTGCCACGATCTCTATTTCCTTCAGAGTCATTGCGAGCATGTCTTTCGAACCGAAGAAGGACACCTTCCCGAGCTCCCCAGTTATGTCAGGTATGAAGCACTCAGGGTCATCTAACAAACCATCAAGGTTGCTTTCAAGCCTCCTTTGGATTTCCTTTGAGGCCTGCTTGATCCCTCTGACCCTAACTTTCCTCCTGCGGTTCTTGTCACCGGGGAACCTAACTTCTGCTGGTGGCTTTGCCATTCCTCGTCCCCCCTTCACACCATCCGAACAGAGACCGACCCATCACCTATGCGGTCTCCGGCGCTCATACGCATCTCTCTCATTTTCACCCATTTCTGCGGGGATTATTAGCGTGTGAACAAACCCTCCTTCGACAGAAGAGAGATAACCCAGGCTACCAGACAAAACCCTCTGCGAATCAGTACCTATGTCACTCAGAAGGAAACCATCCCACTCCATCACCGACGTCTCTGAGAACCTGCCAGAAAAACCCTCCTCAATGCACTTCTCTGCCATGCTCCCAATTAGGGAAATCGCTTCACTCGGCTTCATTGGCGTTGGCTTGTCTACACCCATTCCCGTAGGGTCAAGATCGAGAAGAACCAACGTGTGCAACCCCCTAGAGTAATTCGCCTCGACCATCTCCAGAGGAGATGTAGCTAGGTATTCTCCATACTTGTATGGTATGGTGACCTGCCGCCCGAACTTGTATGATTGGAGGCCAGAGAGGGAAACCGCGAGAGATGTCGCCGAAAGCCCCGGAACAATGTTGAAACTCACTCCAGACTCGGAGCACCATGCTTCCAGGTCAACGTGTGTCGTCGCTTGGAGCGGGTCTCCCACTACCATTAGCGCGACCGAGGAAACCAAGGCCTCCCCCATCAACTCAGCAGGGCTCTCTATGGAGGGCCGCATTAGCCTCTCCCAAGGCCCGACAATCTCCTCAAGAACACCCTCCTGATCTGCAGGGAGAACGGCCGTGTACCCTTCCAAGTACCGCTTGTCGCAAGACCTAGCAGCCTCCACCGCTTCACGAGTCATCAGCCCCAAATCGCCCGGTCCGAGCCCAACTAGCCAAAGACCGACCGACGCGCCCTCATCCGTCATTGTGAAGCGTCCTGCCCCGCTGCCCGTCATGAACGTGATGCGACACCTCAGAGTTCCAAACAGCAAGGTCGAGGGCGTCCTAGCCCAGATGAAGGCCGAGCAGTGGCTCGCTATTGGCTTCCGGGTCATCCCCGACGAGGACGGCACTCATAGGCTACTTCCGATCAGCACCGAGGCCCCCTCGGAACTCCCAGGACTGACGTCGGCATACGAGGTGGAATTGGTTGAGGGAAGGGCCGACGAGAGGCCCTCTTCGGACTGGTGGAAGCATCTCAAGGAAATCCTAGGCGAGGAAGAAGTCGCACTCCATGG
>JAYZLP010000014.1:0-13477 GCA_036154155.1 Thermoplasmatota archaeon
GGGGATGGAAGGTGCCATCAGTGCGCAGACAGTAACTTACGACTTTGAGAGGCTGATGGACGGAGCCACACTGCTGAAGTGTTCAGAATTCGGGCGGGCGATAGTCGACCACATGTGAAGTGAAACCGATGGATGATAAACTCGCAGAGGTGCGGGCTCGTCTCCTGAAGCTATCCGAAGCCGCTGAGGCGGAGGGGGATCCCCTTCGTTGGTTCGAGGAGCTTTATGTTGGTGCAAATAGGGATCCGGATGAGATCCCTTGGGCCAGAATGGAGCCCCATCCCAAGATGGTGGAGTGGGTTGCAGCACGCCCCTCCGTGAAGGGAAGGGCTTTGGTTGTGGGGTGTGGGCTGGGGGACGATGCGGAGTGGCTATCCGAAGCCGGATTCGAAGTGACAGCCTTTGACATTTCACAGTCATCGATTAATTGGTGCACTGAAAGATTCCCTGAGTCTTCTGTAGAATACCTAGCAGCGGACCTGCTGGCCCCTCCTGAAGAGTGGTTGGAAGGTTTCGATCTAGTCGTTGAGATCCACATCTTACAGGCCATCCCGGAGGAAATTCGCGACCAGGCTGCGGTGCAGCTCAGAAGTTTACTGAACAACTCTGGCCACGTTCTATGCATTGGCAGATTGTTAGGGGGGAGTTTTCCCGGGGACCCCCCTCCTCCCTGGCCACTATCCAGAACGTGGTTGGAAGGGGTGTTTAGGGGCTTGAGGCTTGACAGTTTCAACCATTTCGTAAATGAAGACGCTCCTGAGATTGGTCGTTACGTGGCTAGCTGGAGTATCGCAAAGGCTTGAATCGGGAGTCGGGGAGCGGGGCTCATGAGTGGGGTTCTGCGGTGGGCCAAGATTCTGTCGGGTTGCTCTTTCCTGCTCCTGCTGATTGCCGTGATGTCGGCAAGCAACGCCCTCGATGACGCGGAGCCGTACCTTGACCCAGAGCAGTTCAACGTGGCCTCTGTGGAGGCGGGGGCTAGCTCTTCAGTGGAGCTGTCCAACGACAGGTACTACCTGGCCCTGAGGATAGTGGAGGGCGAGGAGGAGGTCCCTGTGGAGCTCAGACTGACTGACCCGGAAGGGAACGATTGCCCGTGGGAGGAGCCTGGGGCACTGAGCATAGATCGTCAGGTCTCTCCGGACAGCCCGGTGTATCGAACAGTCAGGGTATTCCTTCCCGAGGGCTCGGGGGCGTACACCTTGCACAACGATGCCAGTGATGGAGTTGTCTGGATAGTGGATGACTACGCCGCGCAGTCGGAGATGCTCGGGAGCCCGTCCGTGCTCCTCATGATGTTCGGGTGCTGCTTCGGCATTCCTTTCGGGGTCGTCGCACTGGTCCTAGCGATAGTGGGCTGGTCCAGACCCAAGCAAGACAAGGTGGAGGTTTCCGCTCAGGTACGCATAATGACGACTGAGGAGATTTTCGAGCAGCACAACGGGGGAGCTCGGGCGGATGAGGGGGTCCCTGACCCATGGAAGGGCCCGGAAACTAGCACTGCTGCCGAAGAAGTGGTGGAGGAAGAGCCGGGCCCACAATCTTGGGAGAATTGGGACAACGGCTGACCTATTGCCTGCCCCTTCCCAGGAGGGAGTGGACAATTGGCGTTATGACGAGCAATGCTCCCGCTACATTGAGGGGGAGGACTAGCGAATCTAGGGTGTCCCTCTGATCCTTCGCGTCCTGGCACTGCCCCTCATCAGCACCCACGACCTGCCCGATGGTTCCCACTGTGTCATCACAATCCTCGGCTATCCTCTCGTCGTAGTGCGACACGACTACAGAGGCGCCCAATGCAGCCAGAAGAATTAGTGCTCCGAAAATCACTGATGCTGTCTTCAGAACGGTCGTCGCGGTTCCCATGGAGCTTTCATCATACCGTATGCTATTATTCTATGCTCAGGTTGGGTTTTTAGATGGGGGTTTACTAGACAACTACGAGTTGGTAAGTGTGGTGGACTTTGAGGAGGCCATGTCAGTACTCGAAAATTCGACTAGGCGGCAGATTCTGAAGTACCTAGTAAAGGAGCCTCACTACCCTCTTCAGCTATCCGAGCTACTCGACGTGAGTCAGCAGGCTGTTGTGAAACACCTGAGGGTGCTTGAGGAGTCAGGATTCGTCGAGAGTGAAAAAATTCCTTCCGAGAGGGGGGGGCCTCCTAGGAAGGTCTACACAGTAAACCAGTCATTCTCCCTTCGGCTTGACCTTGGTCCTGATCTATTCAGGGCAGAGCACCGTACTATGCCTCGCGGAGGGCCCCTGAGGCTCTCCAACAAGCTACCTGATGACTTGGATGAGATAGTGGGGCAATTGGGAACCAGGAGGAAGCTGCCCATGGCAGAGGCCATACATATCCTCGCTGAGCTGGACGCCAGCCTCGAGAGGATAGACGAGCGCCGTGACGCGGTGATTGCCCTGCACCAGCACGTCATGAGCAAGGTCACCCCTAGTGTGAATGAGGGTCTTGGCAGTTACGAGGAGCGGCTTCTCGCCCATTCGCTAATGGCTCAGCCAAGGAGGCCGCTTGATCTGGACATTTTCGCCCAGTCCATGAGGATGCAGTCGAATGACGCAGAGGAGATGATGCACTCTTTGAGGGAGCGTCTACTCAGGGACTTCGCCTCGGAGAGGGGCAGCCTAGTAGCAGCGAACCGTAGCACACCTCTTCCCTGGTGGATGGCCAAGTGAGACCTAGAAGCGAAGGTCGTCATCGCTCATGTTGGCCATCAGGCTACTCTTCTCGCGGTACCGCTGTAGAGCCTCCATCCTCCTTCCATACATGACTACTCCCACTATCCCGAAGAGAGCGAACGTCGCTATCACGATGATTCCGGGAACCGAGTACTGTACGATAACCTCAACTCCAACGTCTAGGAATCCTAGGTTGGACCCCATCTTGCCATCTTCCACGGCCATGACGTTGTTGTCCTCGTTTGTCTCAACGATGATGTTGTCTGGATCCACCACGACCACCACGTCGTGGGTTCCTGCCTCGACCATGTAGAGGAGCGTGATGGTTGGCGGGTCCTCGTCGTCAAGATTGGGCATTATTGCCTCGATTACCTGCCTGTAGACTATGTTCTCCTCCTTGCATCCGTCGTCCTCTATGCTCTTTTCCGACTGGCCTGCGCATAGGACGATGTTGACGTCCGTCGCGTGCGCGTTACCTATGTTCCTGACCTGTACGTTTACAGAAAGCATGTCGCCGACATCCCCCTTCTGCACCTCTGCTCTAGCCGTCATGACCTCTAGGTCCGGGGCCCTGAGCCTGAGTTCGATCACCTGCTCGTTGGTGTCGCAATTTGGGCGATAGTTGTCAGGTAGTCCGTCTCCGTTCATGTCGATTGTGCAAGAGTCGTCCCAAATCGGTGTCTCGTCATGGTCTCCGCCGGCCTCCGCCGAACCGTGTGACGAGAGGACCTTGATCCCAATCTCCCTGTTTGCCAGGGCGGCCTCTGGGTGAATCTCTATGATCACCACGATGTTGAGCGTCGCATATGCCTCCATCATGGGGAGAGTCAGTACCTCAGCGGCCGACTTGTAGCAGGGCTCGTTGGGTATCGGGTCGTTGAGGGTCTCCTGAACACCGCACGGAACCTCGGTGGGGAACTCCGATTCGAAGCCCTCCAGTATGGCGAACCTGATCTGCCAGTTCTCGAGTGCGTTGAGGCCCGCTTGCTCGTCCCAGCCAGCACCGTCTTGGGTGTGGTTGTGCAAGGTCGGTTGGTCCGGTACGTTTCCAAAGTTAGTGACGTTCATCACGAACCTTACCGTCCTCCCTGGGGCGGTTGTCTTGATCTTGCTCTCAACCGCGGGGTCCAGTACTATCCTCATGTCGTGGAACTCCACTATCTCTATCTGGAGGGTTACAACATCCCGTACCCTAGTGCCCTCGTAAGCTTCCTCGCTCAGAACCTGTAGGACCATGGTGTACTGGCCCGCGAGGGTCTTCTCAGGCACATTTACGACAATTGGTATTGTCTGGGATTCGTCCCTGTCAAGCTCCTCGAATAGTATCCTTGGGATGTAGACGTCCCAGACGTGCGAGGCTCCGAATGAGTCGGTGATCGACTGTATCGTTATGTCGTATCTGTCCGGGCCGTTTCCTATGTTTTCGATAGTTGTAGGCATCTCGTACTCCTGCCCGGGATGGAGGGACAGGATGGTCTCTGGAACGGATGACTCAAGGTCGTAGACTTGCTTCACGTTGGTGACCAAAACCACCGTGTCCCTGACTTGCGGAGCCCCATCTAGGTGGGCTCTGACGGTGACAGCCTCTCCGAGGCCCGCAGTGGCATTGTAGGGTGCGCACATCATTGCAGTGACGGTGTATGGGGTGTCGACGGGGGACCAGTACCTCGGTGCATTGTCCGCTATACCATTTCCTCCGGGCGCATTTTCGAAGTCTAGGTCTACCACCCAGTTATCGTACCTCCATGTCGTCTCTGAAATGTCAGATGGCCTTTCGTCCGGCCCTCCGGGGGTTGTGAAAACCAAGTGCCCCGGGGTGAAGTGCTTTGTCACTTGAATGTCAAAGGAGGAGCACTCCCCTGGAAGTACATGTTGGGTGGTATCACCAAGATTGAAGACGATATTGCCCGTAGTCTTGACCGAGACGTTGATCCAGAGCTCGAGTACGTCGAAGGTTCCTCTGTCGATGGACAAGACCGGTTCACCGGTCGACCATCCCTTGAGGTATATGACGAACGTTCCCGGCTCTTGTGATGTAGGGACGCTGACCTGTAGGTTCCTAGTCACAGACTGGCCAGGGTCCAAAGATAACGAGGTAGGGAAGCTGATTCCCCAACCAAACGGTAACGCCCATTCGGTTTGGCCCTCCAATGTCGCCGGATCATAGAATGCGAACGTATCGTAAACGTTACCCGTATTGGTGACTGAAATTGAGAACACTGCGTTCTGTCCTTGCTCTACGTCGGCCTGGTAGTGGCTGGTGTCAAGCTCTATGCCATGGACCACGTCCATCAGGGTCAGGGTGATTTGTTCGTCTCTGATCGCAGGGTCCTTGTTGGATAGAGCGGAAATCACGATCGTTGCCAGTTCGTCCTCATTGGCCTGGTAAATCGTTGGCGCCCTCACTCTCATGTATATCGGAACGAGTTCCCCTCCTTGGAGGAAAATGGGGGTTGATGGGAAAATGGGGGTGTGGTTGGTGGAGAAGAACAATGTCGCACTCCAGTTGTTTGGAACCCCCTCCATGGAAACGAAGAAGGTGTCAGAAACAAGCTCTACTGGACCGGGAGTGGGGTTCGAGATGGACATGTTGAACATGGTCTGGCCGCTTGGTTCAATGGTGTGATAGTATGTCTCGGTCTCCCCTAGGGCAACCTCGACCAGTCCGGTTAGGATGTGGACGTAGCAGAGTGTGTATCTTCCGCCGTTGTTGGTGTCTGCGCATTTGTAGTTGTCAGACCAAGCGACGTGCGCGCCGCTTCCGAGGTCATTGGCGAAAGCTGGGGGCTGACCCAGATCTGGTGTCGCAGGGGAGTTGGGGCCTAGCTTATCCGATTGCCACTCAGTCACTGGGATCCTCTCCCATGGGTCCAGCACCGAGGAGGCGATTGAGTTCATAGGGAATCCATTCGGATGTGAGTCACGTGTATGGTTGAGTCTGGCGTACATGACTGTCTCGCCTTGGGACTCGTTGCCATTGTCGAGCCAGGTTAGGTGGACGTTGTCAAACGAGTCAGTGAGGATTGCAGGCATGTGGGAGTTGGCTCCGAATGGCCTTTGTGTGGTGATTCCCTCAGGGCCCTCGACTGTGGAGATAGCTGCGTCTGCGATCTGCTTTATCCCGTAGGCGGGAAGACCCTCTGGAACGCCGTCCCATTCCTGTGCCCCCCTTAGCCTGAGTCTGGTGTAATAGACCTCGTAGTTTACGTCTATGTCGAAACCGTATGCTCTTCCATCCATCCAAGAAACGTGAGTGTTGCCCGAAGTGTCGACAGCAATGGCAGGATGGAGGCTGAATGCGTCGTTCAGTGTGATCCTGGTGTCGTTGACCACTACCAGATGTCCGTAGCCCTGGTAATCCAGGGAAGGTCCGATGTCCTGGATATACCTGTCAGCGGCGTTGTCGACTTGCGTTCCAGAGTCGCCCTTCGTCCAACCCGGCCAGGGGTTTTCTAGGAGTGCTCTGGGGTCCAAGACGGACATGAAAATCTCCCTAGAGTTGTTAGTGGCAAGATACACCAGTGCCTCGACCATCAGCTGAAGCTCTGCGGAGTTCTGAGATGAGGTTGGGAAACTGTACATCTGGCCTCCTGCGTGGGTTAGCCTGGTGGTAGACCCAGGGCAGGACCTGGCGTTTAGGCTGACGAACCCGTTGGGGCATGCGGCTAGGTCCATCATGTGGGACCCTACATCCGAAGATGCTGAGCCGAAGCCTGCTGCGACTAGCGGGACAGGGATGACGCCTGCCCTTACGCAGGAGTCGTGCGCCTCGTTGATGCTCTGGGTATCGTCTGCCTGTTGGGCTGGGTCCCCTCCATACGGCCCCTCGTCAGAAATTGGTATGACAATCTTAGTGGCGTTGGGGTTCCACTTGTGATCTAGGGTGGTTGGGGGGTTACCTGGCACTTGGCCTGCGTTGTCATACCACGATAGGCAGGCCCACGTGGATGCCGGTCCCCAGAACTCGCTGTAGTAACCTCCATCCTGAGGGAGGTTTACTGCGCCATTGTTGTACACGACCTCGGTGAGGTACCTGATTCCCCCAGAGTCATCGCCTGGGGATTGTCCGAGGGGGGTCGTCCTGGGGCCTTGGCTTCCTGAGCCCCCCGTCTGATATGCATTAGCGCAGTTGCCGGACTGGGAAGCGCTGGGCCAGTTGCCACTGAGCGCATATAGTGTCTCGTAGACGGTCATGTTGGCCCTAACCAGCATTGGCTTGAGTCCTTCGAAGTAGCCTCCGCTAGCGAAGTATCCACCATAGAATACCGCACACATGTCCGCCCATTCGGCGTTCATTGATCCGGACGTGTCGATCGGAGCTACCATCTCCACCTTGCCGCCCCTAGTATCGTCCCATACAACCTGAACGAAATCGTCCAAGTCTACTGCGACGTCGGGGTGGCCCTTGTGGCCGATGATTGGGGTCAGTAGGGTTTCATCTATGGCTACAATGGCAGTCCTCGCTGGAACGTCTATCTCCAGCATCTTGTAGTATATCTGTGGCTGTTGGTAGAACATGTCAAGGGGCTCGTATGAATCCTGCCAAACTATGTGGGCGTCGTTCTCAGAGTCAACGTCGATAGCCGGCCAGTCCCTGTTCTGCTGATGGAGGGATACCTCGTAATCACCAACTATCGAAATTGCGGCGTCGGTGGTCTGGTCCCCACTTTGATCATCGAGTGAGGGGTCCAGGAGTGTGTACATGATGGCCCATTGGCCTGCCTTGTCGGTCCATGTGACGTGTACCATGTCTGCATGATCTACTCTGATGTCTGGGTGCCATGCTCTGTGGGCTCCCGGATCTGAGATCTGTGTGTCATCGATTAGCACTTCGCCTCTCGCGTCTAGCATCTTGTAATACAAGTGCTGGGTGTTTCTGCTCCAGACGAAGTGGGTGTTACCCAGGGAGTCAGCGTCCACGGCGACCATCCTGTCATTGAATGTTCCACCCGGGGTGACTTCGATCGCGTCCGTCATCACTATCTCGCTCGCTGTAACGGCGGGAGTACCCAACCCTACGAACGTGCTTAGGACCATCAGTAGTACCATCGTTATGCTGCTTCTCGACTTTGCTCTGTCCATGTCATACTCACCCAGCTGTGCTGTAACAGCCTCGTTGGGGTTTTCTCAATACTTAACCCCGACGGCCAGCGGTCACTTGCTAGAATTGGGGTATGACGGGTCATTGTGTAGTTTCAAGCCCAATCTGCGGGATCGAAATCTCGACCGAATCCGCCCGTCTCATCGATGTCGACTGGTCTTGGCTCTGCTGGCTTATTTTGCTCTCTGGGGCCATTCCTTGTCTTCTTCTTCTCCCAGTCATCCACTGGCCCGGGTTTGCCAGTCCCTGTTCCGAAATGGTGCTTGATTCTGTGAATCAGTGATAGTTTCGCTAACCACACCCTCCTCATGGTGTGCATGAACTCGTTCTGTGATAGTCCGTCCAGCCATATCGGCCTTGAGAGGTTGAAGGCCTGAAGGGGGCCTGAGACGCCCTCGGATTTTCCGCCTACATGCAGAACCCAATCTAGGTCTGCCCTAGTGAGGTCGAGTCTTGTCTCGTGTAGCCATTCTTTCCACTCCCCGGGTTGGTTTTCAGAAAGCCCCTTCATCTCGTTCTGCTGTCCCTCGTCGACCCTAGTGACTGAATAGATCAGGACAAGGTTTCTGTTCTTGGGGATCACGATGTTGAACAGATGTCCCCTTTTGGTTGGGGGGTATTTGACGTGAAGGTGTAGCGATGCCTGTTGATCTTCGACGTCCCTGGCTTCCAGCCTCTCGCTCTGAAGCCAATCCCTGATTGCGTCCGTAGCCCCTCTCCTGTCCACGGCCTAGTGGGGTGGTAGGCCCTATTTGAGAACGACTAGTGAAGATTCTATCTCATCTATTAGTTCCTCGAGCCTCTTTCCACTAGCAGAATGAGCGAGTTTTGCACACCTAAGTGAGGTTCTGAAATCGACCCACCAATCATAGCCTCTTAGGAAAATGAAGTTAGTCACCAATATTGACGTGAATGCGAAAGCAAATTCGATAATCGGATTTGACAATGTGAACAGGAGGGTGAATGCGAGAGAAGCAGCGGGCCAGAACAGCAGAGGAGAGAACACGCCGCCGATCATGTGATGCGTGGTTCTAGCGTCAATTCCTTCATCCGAATTGTCACCCTGATACCATCCAGCCAATGTCTGGAGGCCTGATGAAATAACGACTATCGGCGCTGTTACGAGCATCAGTAATACCCCAACTATGCCTCTTGCAAATGATTTCCTTCGGTCTACTTTGGCGTTTTCGTCTAATGCCGTGGCGTCCAGGTCCATCGAATGCAGTATATCGGCTGCCTCTATGGCTTTTTCAAGAAGGGGCCCGGGAGGGTTGGAGTCTCTGATTTCTCGTGCTGCTAGGACCTCTTGTTTGTATGAGGAGAGCCTGCTGCCCCCCTTTATTGCCGAAAGGTGGCCAAGGAGGTGCCATGCCCTGTAAGTCTCCCAGTCAGGGGAGTTCGGCGTGATCTTGGAGAGTCTCTCATACAATTCGTCTCGGAGTGGGATGACTTGTTCCGCAGGTGGTTCGGCCCATTCGCCATCAACTAGTTTGGAGTTGTGGAGTGGGTCATCCACGAGTGGTATGTTAATCGGTTCGCCAAACTCGATATAAGCCTCAGTGCGGAACCAATGATGGCATCGGTAGTGTAGCCCCACGGGTTGAATCACGGGAGTGGGGAGCCCTCTGGAATGCGCTATGCTGGCTGCATTCAAGGTGAATCTGAGTGTTCCCGTCCTAAGTGCATGAAGTTTCGAGTCTTGGTGAGATTTTCCCTCTGGCATTACGACGGCGGGGTGCCCAGAGGCTATGCAATTCGCCATGGTCAGCATGCTTCTCTGGTTAATCTTGGCTGCGAATTCTGGGTCGCTCACGCCTCCCTTAAGTTCCGCTCTTCTGATCACTGGCTGCGAGCCCATCCTTCTTGTCATCCAACCGATGACTGGCATTGTCATTATGTCGTGTCTGCCTATGCTCACGAAGGGTTTTCGCTGGGATTTCACTATGGCTAATGGGTCAACGAGTCCGTTGATGTGTATCGAGGCAAAAACGGCGCCTCCCTTGGTTTCTGGTGTTGGATCTATTTGGGACCTCCTGAAAATTATCGACCAGGCGATGTCGACTACCCAAAGGAGAACGGTCCAGAATGGTCGGCTTCCTGGGTGCCTTCCACTGTGATCCCATGGGACCCTCTCGAGCTTTCTCGGATTGATGTTCATTGCTCCGCTCGACAGCGCGGGGTCGAGATCGGGGGCCTCTTGGCTGTCTGCCACGTATGCCTCAGACAGGGCGGTAGTTGAGAAAGCACCGATTCTATTGCAGGGCGGCGGAGATGGATTTTGCGAGCTCCGACGCGTCCGCATGATCTATCTCACCGTACTCCCAGAGGAACGAGTGGGTCGATTCTGGGTACCTTGGTATGATGTGAATGTGGACGTGGGCAATCGACATTCCGGCCTCATGGCCGTTGTTTTGGATGAGGTTGTAGGCTGTAGCGCCCGTTGCATCCATGACTGCCCGGCATAACCCGGGGAGGGAGCTGCCCAATGCCGAGGCGGCCTCGGTGCTCAGTTGGTCCATCGAAGGTGCCGGTTCTTTTGGAACAACTAATGTGTGGCCCCGAGTTAGTGGCTGAATGTCAAGAATGGCGATTACGTGCTCATCCTCATACAGTTTGTGACAAGGCAACTCGCCTTCGATTATTCTCGTAAAGATTGTCTTATCGTTGCTCATCAACACACCTACGAGTCAGCGATGTTTTTCGCTATGGTTAGAAGGCCGTCCAGGTGGATTGCAGAAACCAGCTCTGTGTTCATCGACCTAGAGGGGTCTGTGACCCTTATTCCCGCATTGCTGATCTCGTTGATTCCAGCCATGGCGACGGCCATAGCCGACTCCTCCCGCGTTCCATCGATATTAGACATCGCTGAAGAAAGGGCCCTAGTCACCTGGCCGACCGGGCTTCCTTCGCCCCCAAACATTGAGTCTACCTTGTTCTTTGCTGCCATCTCAGCTGAAGAGACTTCCTCTTCCCCTCCGAACGAGGCATTTGAAGCCCATGTGGCAGCGTGGGATCCTGCTGCCTTTCCAGTGACTATGTCTTCGAGTAGGACGTTTCCCGGGAGGGGCCTGGAGCCGTGCATGCCAGTGTGACATGATCTGCCTGCTGCATAAAGGCCTGTGTACCACATCTTTCCTTCCTTGAAAACGGCCCTTCCGTTTTCATCCACGGGAACACCGCCTGTGGTTGCAGAAACGCTTGGCGACAGGGGGAGTACCTCGGATGAAATATCGAGTCCGGTCCGGTCCCTGACCCTAGATGCTGTCTGGGAGAACCATTCTGATGACTGCCTCCCCATTGCTCTCAGATCGAGGACGCAGCTCTCTCCGGACAAGACTGCCTCTGAGTCTGTGTCCTCGCCCGTCTCCATCCTTATTCTGCCGCCCGAGCCAAGTACCCCCATAGGTATGGAAAGATCCGTTCCGCTCACGGTCAAGGCGTGCATTGGGACGTTTTCCACCCCCCTTAGGGAAATTCCTGAAGCGGCTGATATGGCTGCTCCGGTCCCTGCTCCATTGGCTGGGTCCGACCATAGTCCCTGATATCCGTCGGTAGCCAATATCACTGCCTTGGCCTGTATTCCGATGACGTCTCCTGTCTCTATGTCCAGTGCGAC
The DNA here is from genome assembly GCA_036154155.1 of Thermoplasmatota archaeon. Classification (GTDB taxonomy): domain Archaea; phylum Thermoplasmatota; class Poseidoniia; order Poseidoniales; family Thalassarchaeaceae; genus MGIIb-O5. The sequence goes on from JAYZLP010000014.1 coordinate 11,413, forward strand.
TATCCCTCTAGTCTGGTTGTTGTCCATGACGAGGGAGATGGGGAGCATGTCGGCTCTCCTCGTGACTCCCCTCTTGATGGCCTGCTCCTCGAGGATTCTGGTTACTTCCCTTGTTGTGCTGTCGCCACAACCAGCCAGCCGGGGTACACTGTGCCCTTCGACCTCTGAGAGGTGTGGTAGCTCGCTATCGTCCCTACGAAGTACTAGCCCCCATCTCTCTAGCTCTGCAAGTGTGGCTACGGCTTGGTCACAAATCCTAGCGGCTGCTTCCTTGTCGGTGGCCTCCCCCCCCATGGAAATAGTGTCCTCTATGTGTGATGCGGGAGATGTTTCGCTGACTGATGCGGCCAAACCAGAAAGGGGTGCGGTGCCGGAGCCTGAGCCTATTGAGCCGCCATCGATGATTATCGGACTGGCTCCGGCGTCAGCTGCAGAAATCGCCGCTCTAAGTGCCGCGGGGCCCCTGCCGAGTACGATAACGCCCCACGACTCCATAGTAACCGGAGTTATCCAGTAGGGGGCGTGTCATGAACGTGACGCTTCGGGGCCTAGGTGGAGACGTCACTCGCCGAGAGGTATCGCTATCCTTCTTACGGCCTCGGCGGCGTCTGTCATCCTAGCTGCAGCACTCTCTGGATTCACGCCCGAAGAAAGGGTCGTCTGAACGATCGTGGATGAGAGAGTCTCGCCCGATTCTCCCTTTAGGATGACCTGGACTGGGTGTGGCCCGTATTCTGAATCCGGCCATGCTAGGCCTATCCAAAGTACGACGGCCTTGTCCAGAAGACGTCCCAAGGAAGCGACGCCCTCGGGTCCCGTCGCTGCCTCCCTTCTCGACGATGGCGCCTTGATCCTGAGGCTTTGATACGCTGGTTCGCCCTGAGCGGCCAATATGTCTAGTTCGACAGTGGCGTCACTGCTTGTGTGGTTGTGAAGCATGACGAAAAGGTCGCCCTGTCCTTCCGAGCATCGTGGAGGGAGGTCAAGGTCAAGTCTCCAGGGCTCGGGGGCAGCGGATTGGGCGTCCCCTGCCAACGACTCCTGCAACCTGTCAATTAGCCTGAACATCCCAGGCTCCCAAGCACGGGTGTGGGCTAGGAGGGTTCTGAGCGAGGAGATATTGAACTTCGATTCCGGGTTGAATAGAGAGTCTGTTGCTGCGACCTTGAACACCGTCCTAACCTCTGAGCGGAGGCCCTCCTGGTCGATTATCCCCCTGTGCTCAAGATGTATGGCCTGGAGAGTGTGCTCGATGGCCGAAACTGGGGTTTGCCCAGTCCGAACTGTGACTTCCAGAGAATCTAGCCACTCGTCCCATTCTCCTGCCGTCTGAGGGTCCAAGTGAGCCTTTAGAAGGTCGGTAAGTACAGAGTCCAGAGTGCTGTCGTGCAATGTTGGAGCGTGAAGGGAGAGCAGTGTGAATTCGTTTGTTCGCATTGGCATTGATCCTTCTAATATCAGTGAGTTTAGGACGCACACCACACCGCAGAAAACTGCGGCTGCGAGCAAAGAAGGGGCCAGTACCTCTCCTGGGTTGAAGCTCCAGATGGCGTTGAGAGAGAAGGCGGCGAGCATTGCTGATAAAATCCTGATTCGCTCTCTCACGACCCGATCCCTAAGTGTGTTGAGAATCCTTTCTGAACCGGGATATGATCCCTTGGAAGTGTGGCCCTCGACACGAAGGCTCAGTCTGTCCCTTGCCACCATCGATGAATACCACGCAGCTAGGTTTGTTGGGACGTACATTACCGACAGAGCGACGAAGCTGAATATGGAAAGTTCGATCGACGAGTACCTCCAACCTACCAAGAGTATGGCAGAAGAAATGGTGGCGACCGCGGATAGCAACATCCTGATTCCTGGGGTCGGCCAGACCATTGACGCCCAAATCCAGAACCTCCTGCCCGCGTCTCTCCTTGCAATCGCCCGGGAAAGTGCCCTCTCGTTCGCCGGCACGAAACCGCTGCCTTCGCCGTAGGGTGTTGGCAGGGGGTTACCCTCGTCCATGGTTGTTCGGGGGGCTTTTCGCGCTTGATGGCATCGGATGTGGGGGCATAGAATGGGG
>JAYZLP010000015.1:0-2614 GCA_036154155.1 Thermoplasmatota archaeon
GCTGCCATGAGCCACGAGTTCTCCGGCTCTGAATCGAATTCCAAACCCCCGTGAAGCAACAGGTCATACAGGTACTCGTGGGGGAATCGACTGTCACCAGCTGCCTCGGCATCTTCCCAGAGTGCCATCAACGAGGCTTCGATGTCTCTGAATGCATCCTCTGGAATCGCTACGTCGGTTATTCTGTTCATCCCCCTGTCCCTCAGATCGGCGTCATCCCGTGCGGACAGGTCCCTCCAATTGCTAACGTCCTCGTAACTAGACCTAGATACCAGCCCAAACAATTCTTCCTCCAGATTGGCTCCAGTGCAGCAAATCGCATGCACCTTCTGAGTTCTGATGGCCGGTGCCAAACACCTTCCAATTTCTGCGGTCGACATTGCTCCTGCAAGTGTCACCATGAGCCTCCCCCCTCCTTCGAGAAAACCCCTGAGGGAAGACGAACACCTTGCTAACTCGCCTGCATTGAAATGCAGGTAGTGCTCCTCGATGAATTCCCTGATGCTCATTCAATCACCCGAAACGAACCTAGGGACACTTTCCCTCCTCACTAGACGAATCCCCTCTGCTTCCGCCTCAAGGGATCTATTGATGTAATCAGCGACTTCCTCTGGAGAGTCATTTCCACAGGTAAACACGTCTATCGCAAGAAGGCCAGAATCAGAGTAGCAGTGGGCTGTAACGTGACTCTCGTCAATTAGCACTACCGCAGCAAAACCCGGGGGGCTCTCACTACCATCGAAGGATTCGACGTGTGAGTGCACTTCTCTGATTCCCGATGCCTGCACTGCCTCCCTCATGACAGCCAGCATCCACTTACCGTCATCAGGGACGGGAGAAGAGTATCCGACATAGTCGAGGAGGACGTGACTTCCTCCGGCCTCTTCGCTGCTCATGTATAGACTGGAAACATGTCGCAATTTCAAACTCACTCATCTAAAAGCCAATTTCTCAGCCTATTGAGCCCCTCCTCTATGGCATCTTCTCCAGTTGCGTAAGATACCCTGATGAAACCCTCCCCACCAGTGACCAAGGAGGCTGGAATGAGCTGGACACCGGCTTCCAGCGCACCATCGGCAAACTCGGTGTCAGTCATCCCAGTCCCTGTGATGTCCGCGAAAATGTAGAACGCCCCCTCGGGCTCAACCACCCTGATTCCTGGCAGCGCAGATAGCCCTTCTCTCATTATATCGCGCCTCTTCCTGTATTCGTGATTGAACTCATCCACAGCGTCATCACAAGAAAGCGCAATTCTCGCAGCCTCCATCATGAAGGTCGGAACATGAGAAGCTGAGTTAGCCTGACTCTTTATCGCGGCCTTGACAGCATTTCGAGGACCGGTTAGGAATCCTAGCCTCATCCCAGTCATAGCCCATGATTTCGACCACCCATTAACCACGATCGTCCGTTCCATCCCACCAGGCAGTGCCGCAGGCGAGACGTGAGGCCAGTCCACCCACACCATTCTCGAGTATATCTCATCGGACACAATCCATAGATCGTGCTCTATGGCGATGTCCAGAATCCCTTGAATTTCCTCTGGAGTGAAAACCGCACCCGTCGGGTTGCAGGGGGAATTGAGAATAATCACCCGAGTATTCTCAGTGATGGCATCACGTATGGCTTGCAAGTCGGGGTGGAAGTTGTCCTTTCTCACGGGTACGTGAACGGGGACAGCACCAATGAATTCCAGCATCGGCTCATACGATGCCCATGATGGTGCCAGAAGTATGGCCTCGTCTCCCGGCATTGTGGTAATCAGAAAGGAGTACAACATCGCCTGCTTGGCCCCGGGGGTCACCACCACATCATCTGCTGACACCGAGATGTCGTGGTGTTCAGAGACATAGTCAGCCACTGCCTGACACAGTTCCATCGAACCAGCTCCTCTGGTGTATTTCGTATTCCCATCGCGCAACTCGCCGATAGCGGCCTCGAGTATTTCATCAGGGGTGGAGAAGCCAGGCTCACCCACTGTCCACCGAACAACCTCGGGCCCGGGCGGCTGCAGGTATGGGGCAAAACCAACTCCGAGCCCCTCGAACCTTGACGATATCTCCGGCATGCATCCCACGAGTGGCAGGACGACCATCAAGGTATGCAGGCCCTCGGATAGCCTTCAAGAGAGGGTCGCGAGTCGCAGGACCGCTGCACGGGTGGCAGAGCAGCTATGCAACGGACTGCAGATCCGTGGACCCGGGTGCAAATCCCGGCCCGTGCTCCAATCAATCATCCTTCCATTCCATGTCGTAGTGGAGGCCAATCCCCTCTATCTCGAAAACTTCCGAAACGATGCTGAACCCGCACCTTTCGTACATTGTTATGGCCTTGATTCTAGCATTACACCAAATCCCAGTGCCCCTTTCCCTTGCATGACTTTGTAGCCCCCTTACAATCCTGGTACCTATCCCTCGATTACGAAACTCGGGTGCCACTGCCATTCCCCTTATCCTGTATTCACATCCGTCCCTGCCGTCTACTTGCAATGTCGAGCAGCCTACCAGCACGCCATTATCGTAGGCGCATAGGAACTTGGTACGCGGATCATCATCTATGCCCGGGTAATGCTCGGTACCACGGGGAAGCCCCTCTCTGAGGACGTCATATCTCAGAT
>JAYZLP010000016.1:0-22549 GCA_036154155.1 Thermoplasmatota archaeon
CCGGAGAGGACCCCACCGGTGACGACGACATACTTCATCTAATCAACGGGGTCTGAAGCCGTTGAGCCTCCCATATCAACATTGGCTAAGAAACTGAGATTTTCCCAGCATCAATGACAAAGTATCGCCAGTCGTGCGTTGGATCATGGATGGGCCCCCCGGGGAGCGAATTCTCGTAACGGGTGCCTCTGGGCAGATAGGAACCGATCTAGTCGGCGAGCTTAGGAAGAGGTATGGCAGAGAGAGCGTAGTAGCCTCTGACATCCGAGAACCGGAAGACGGCTCACCGATGTCCGACGGCCCCTTCAGATTACTCAGCGTGCTTGACGGTGACTCGATGGAGTCGGCAATCCAGGAGGAGGGGATTGGCACGGTATACCATCTAGCCGCGATTCTTTCGGCTACGGGTGAAGCGAATCCAGAGCTATGCCACAGAGTCAACGTTGGTGGAACAGTATGTGTTTTGGAAGCGGCCAGAGACTTCAAACTCAAAGTGTACGCTCCTTCGTCAATAGCGGTTTTCGGTCCTGACGCACCAAAGGTCGCGCCCCAGGTTACCCCTCTGAACCCGACGACAATGTATGGGAAAACCAAGGTTACCGGGGAGGTCCTGGCAATGAACTACTGGAAGCAGTACGGTGTTGATGTCAGGGGAATCAGGTACCCGGGACTGATTTCGTGGAAGGCTCCTGCAGGAGGTGGAACGACGGATTACGCCGTTGACATATTCCGAGCAGCTATCGATACCGGTCATTACGAGTGCTTTGTTCGTGAGGACACGCAGCTTCCTATGATGTACATGGATGACGCTATCAGGGGAACCATTTCTTTGATGGAGTCGCCCTCCGAGAATCTCGGATCTTCGAGGGCGGGATACAACATCCGCGGAATGTCATTTACCGCAGGGGAGTTAGCCGATGCTATTGCCAGGAGAATGCCAGAATTCACATGCGACTTCATTCCGGATGAGCGTCAGAACTACGCAGACTCATGGCCCAATGATGTCGAGGATCTAGAAGCCCGGGAAGATTGGGGTTGGGAGCCCAATTTCAATTTGGAAGAAATGGTGGATGAGATGTTGATTCACATGAGGGATGATCAGTCCTCTTGATCCTCTTCATCCTTCCAATCGGGGGTCATTGGGTCCTGCTTCGCCCAAAGGACATCGTTAATTCGCAGCACGCTGATTGCAGCCTCAGTAGCGCCCGAAATCGAATTAGAAACCACAAACAGAGGATCTAGGACTCCGAGACCATCCATGCGGGCCTTTTCACCAGTCCAAGCATTCAGCCCTATCCAGCTCCCATTCTTGGAATCTGATATCTGCGAGGCAGACAGCTCCAGAACCTCGTCAATTGGACTGAGCCCAGCGTTCTCAGCCAGAGTCCTGGGAATCACCTCAAGAGCGGCTGCATAACCCTCAATCGCAATCTGCTCCCTGCCCTTGTTTGTAGGGGCGAAAGTCCTCAGATGCCTAGCCAAGTGAGTCTGGGTTGCCCCCCCTCCTGGGAGCATTCGAGAGTCCCTAGTTAATCTGAAAGCGACACCCAATGCGTCGTCAAAGGCCCTCTCGCACTCTTCCCTGATTTGGGGTGAAGACCCCCTAATCAGAACAGTCATCGCACCGCCTTCTCCACCGTCTATCCTTGTATAGGTCACTCCTGCAGTCACCGTCTCAGATCTGCTAGAATATGATCCAACATCGTCATTCCCCAGGCTCACTACATCCCTCACAATCTGCGATCCAGTAATTCTGGAGGCCATTTCCATATCATTCCTCTCGAATCTCCTGTATGCGGTAATTCCAGCCTCTCTCAACATCGAGACGGCTTCATCTGAGATCCCATCTCGAACAATCAGCAGGTCGACACCAAGGGATGACAGGCGATCAACCTGATTCTGCAGATTCTCCGTGACTCTCTTGTGGAAACCCTGCAGAACTCCCGCGGTTCTGATTTCTATCTCAGCATCAATCTCGAGCTTAGAGCCCTCTAGCCCTCCATCGATCACTGCAACCCTGCCTCCATCCGAAGAGGATGGAGTGACCCTATCGAACCTAGTTTTCGCTACTACTAGGCCGTTAACCAACTCAGTGTCAGTGGAGGAACCCCCACTAATTGGGAGCCTCTTGACCCTAAGCCTCTCAAGGTCGTCTCCCCCCTCCTCGCCCGAAAGCAACTCGGCCGCCTCAGTAGCCAGGCCGGTTAGGTGTCCAGCGAGTGACTCTCCTATTTTTCCAGCAAGGGACGTAGAAACTACGGACCTGACCTCCTCCTGAGAAGAGGGGACCCTGGAAAGCCCCTCTAATTCACTAAGACACTCGTCCTGGGCGATGCCGTAGCCATTGATCACTATCGAGGGGTGGATCCCACTTCTCACCATCTCTAGCGCATTCTGAAGCAGCTCCGCCGTAAGTACAACGGTTGTGGTAGTCCCGTCTCTTGCCACCTTGTCCTGAGAAGCCGAGGCAGCGATTAGAAGTCGGGCTGTTGGGTGTTCTATTTGAGCAGTCTCTAGGACCGTAACCCCATCATTTGTCACAAGGCTCGAACCATCTGAATCCACGAGCATCTTGTCCAGCCCTCTCGGGCCCAGGGTAGAACGAACTGCACCCGCCAATGCTACGGCCGCCTTGACATTATTCACCAACGCCGCTCGACCCTGCAATCGATCCGTGTCCTGCAGCGCGATGTCATGCTCTGGCTGAACCATCGTAGCCTCGGACCCTAGTCCTCGCTTTGAACTGCTCCATGGGACATTCCTCAATTATTTGCCAGCAAACTTCGTTATGTCAAGCGTAGATTCATATATGACTCACTACTCCCACTATACAACCCCAAGTTGAGTAGTGGTATTATGAGCGAAATTAGCCGTGACGAGTGGGAAGACCAGATGCTCGAAGAAATGGCCAAGATGTTCAGCCAGATGGGGATGCCAATAGAGAAGTCGGACCTAGAGGAAATGATGTCCAAGATCAGGGAGCAATTCGAGAGCATGGGGATTGATGCCGAGAAAATGGTAAGGAGTGATGTCAAGATGAATTTCCAGGGAGATCCAGATATGCTACGAAAGCAAATGGAGACCATGCTGAACGGCTCAGAGGGCATAGCCGAGCTATTCAGAAATATGGGAATCAACGTCCAAGTCAACTCAAATCAGGAGGAGGCAAGTGTGGAGATTGAAGAGATCGAGGAGACCGAGGAGTTGGAGATTCCAGTAGAGGATACATATGTTGATGGGGACTCCATGTTTGTAACCCTGGACGTCTCTAGCCTCACTGATCTAGAGGAGGGGAAGATCGAACTCAGCCTAACTGACGGGGGGTCCGTCCTTCAACTAATGAGGACAACTCAGCCAAGACCGTTCAAGAGAATGAATTTGCCAAAGCCTGCAAGCTCAGTCTCCGATTGGAGCCTCAATAATGGCATATTAGATGTAACATTCGATTTGGCTTAGGCCAATTCAAGAAGGATTAGTGATAGAATGAGCGGACCAGTAATTGGAATTGACCTTGGAACTACAAACAGTTGTGTGGCAACACTCGAGGGGGGAAAACCTGTGGTAATCCCAAACTCGGAGGGCTCTAGGACCACTCCAAGCGTAGTCGCCTTCTCCAAGAGCGGCGAGAGGCTTGTCGGCATCACAGCGAAGAGACAGGCGGTAACAAACTCCCAACGGACAATAATGTCCGTGAAGAGGGAGATGGGAACCAAGTGGAAGAAGGAGATCGACGACGAGAGTTATACGCCACAGGAGATTTCTGCCTTCATTCTCCAGAAGCTAAAGTCCGATGCAGAGGACTACCTGGGGATGGAGGTGAAGGGCGCTGTCATCACATGTCCGGCGTATTTCACAGACGCTCAAAGGCAGGCTACGAAGGATGCCGGCAGAATAGCCGGTTTGGAAGTTCTAAGGATAATCAACGAGCCAACGGCCGCTGCGCTAGCTTACGGGGTAGACAAGGACGACGATCAGACGATCCTCGTTTACGATTTAGGCGGCGGAACCTTCGATGTCTCCGTCCTCGAAATTTACCAAGTCGATGGGCAGCCACAAATTGAGGTCAAGGCCACAAGTGGCGATAACAGGTTGGGAGGAGACGACTTCGACGAGGTCGTAATAGACTGGCTGGTTTCAGAGTTCAAGAAGTCATCCGGCATAGACCTCTCAGAGGATACTCAGGCAATGAGCAGGCTTCGAGAGGGCGCAGAGAAAGCAAAGATAGAACTCTCTGGTACTAACACCACCCAAGTCAACCTCCCATTCATCACCATGAATGAGGACAAACAACCCGAGCATCTCGATATTTCACTATCTAGGGCCAAGTTCGAGGAGCTGATTTCCGATCTTATTGAGAGGACGATGGGCCCTACCAGGAGTGCCATGAAGGACGCTGGAGTAAAGAAGGGCGATGTCGACAAAGTCATTCTAGTCGGAGGCTCAACAAGAGTTCCTGCTGTGCAGACAGCAATCGAGAAGGAAGTGGGAAAGCCACCCTTCAAGGGAATCAACCCGGACGAGGCCGTGGCAGTTGGGGCAGTTCTTCAGGCTGGCATAATTACAGGTGATGAAGGAGTGACGGATGTCCTTCTGCTTGATGTGACCCCGCTCACATTGGGGATTGAGACACTTGGTGGGATTATGACCACCATGATTGAGAGAAATACGACAATCCCCTCAAGAAGATCAGAGACCTTCTCTACTGCCGCAGATAATCAACCGGCGGTCGAGGTCCACGTACTCCAGGGGGAGAGGGAGTTCTCGAAGGATAACGTCACTCTAGGAAGATTCCACCTGATGGGAATACCACCTGCGCCCCGTGGAATGCCTCAGATAGAGGTGACATTCGATATCGACGCAAATGGAATTGTGAATGTGTCGGCCAAGGATCTTGGAACCGGCACTGAGCAGTCAATAAAGATCGAAAGCCAGACATCCCTCTCCGAGGACGAAATAAGTGCTAAGATTGCAGAAGCAGAAGAGTTCGCATCCGAGGATAAGCGCAGAAAGGCGGCTGTAACGCTAATCAATTCTGCAGACAGCATGGTCTACCAGGCCACTAGGATGCTCAAGGAAGCAGCAGAGAAGATTACCGATCTAGACACAGGGCCAATCGACACCAAGCTAGATGAGCTACGCTCACTAATCACCAAGGATGATCAGCCAATAGACATTGAAGATCTCGACGAGGCAGCGGTGCAGACGAAGATGACTGAAGTGGAAGAGGCACTTCATGAGGTCTCCAGCAAGCTGTACGAGGCAGCGGCAGCCGAAATGTCTGATCAGGACTCAGGTGATGACGAAGAGGTAGTAGAAGCGGACTTCGAGGTCGTAGACTCCGATGAAGAAAGCGAATGATTCACTCTTCGCTAATGAGGCGGTGCAGGGTCCTCACGTGAACTCCCGAAACCCCGTATTGGAATAGGGGATTAACACCCTCTGATCTGGCTTTGGAACCAGGCCCCCATGCAGATCCGGCAATGTCAAGGTGCACCCATGGTATCTTCTCCCCGTCTTTGTCGAACCCCCTGTTAGGGACGAAGAACTCGAGGAAGGCTGCCGCTGTGTTTGATGACCCAGCCCTCCCTCCAATGGAACCGTTTCTTATGTCGGCGAAAGCGGAATCAGTCATGTATTTGCGGAATTGGTCGTTCAAGGGCATCCTCCAAACGGGCTCCCCGCTCCTATCAGCAGCATTCTTCAGGCTCCTTGCCACACCCTCGTCGTTCGACCACATCCCGGAAATCTGATTCCCGAGTGCCACTACAACGGCTCCAGTCAGTGTAGCCAAGTCTACGATGTATTCAGGATCGAACTCCCCTGCCTTCCAAAGGCCGTCAGAAAGCACATTCCTACCTTCGGCATCCGTGCTGAAAACCTCAATTGTCTTTCCCGAATAGGTCTTGAAAACATCACCTGGCCTGTAAGCACCCGACCCTGGCATATTTTCTGCAAGACATGAGATTCCGTTCACTCTCCGCTCATATCCTGTCGCATATAGCGCCTCCATCAATCCAAAGACGGTGGCCGCACCACACATATCGTACTTCATGTCCCACATCCCACTAGTCGGCTTTATCGAAATTCCCCCGGTGTCAAAGGTAATTCCCTTGCCAACTATGCAGGGTCTCTGAACCCCCTCATCGGCATCCGGGTTTAGAGTAAATAGGACCATGCAGGGCTTCCTATCACTACCCTTCCCTACATTGATCAGGCCCCCCATGCCAAGCTCCTGCAGCTTGTCCCAGTCGTAAACCTCGACCAAGACGTTCTCCTTCCCTTCCGCCCACTCTAGGGCTCTTCTGGCATACTCCATTGGGTAGAGCACGTTGGCTGGTTCGTTCCCGAGGTCACGTGCAAGATGCACCCCCCCTACAACAGAACGAACACTTTCGAGCTTCTCCGAGAGTAAATCCTGGTATCTTGAGCTCGCTTGGAAATCCACAACCCACTCCTCGTCTATGTGGCCATCTGGAATTTCCTGATGCTCGAGGAACTCATAGTCTCGGAGCATCATCCCTTCGGCGAAGTCCAACATTCTCTCACCCGTCCAACCCGAGGTGAATCTCACCGTCACGACAACCCCCTTCTTCTTTGATAGGGACGCAACAAGCTTCGCTCCAGTATTTCTGGCTACCTTGTGATCCAGGCTGCCCTTGTCCCCCATTCCAACAAGAATGATGTTACAGTCAGGAGTCCACAAAGACATCCTCTTACCCTTCTTACCATCGAAACTCCCTGAACTCAGTGCATCCCTGACCAGTCCTCTCTGCACCCTGGATAGTCCTGCCAAAGAGTTGTTCGGAGCCTTTTCCGTGCCCTTGAAAAGGGGCAAAATCAATTGTTTTCCTATTCCATTAAATTCACTGTTGCTTATCTTCATAAATAGCCCAAACTGTCCGATTACTGTCTAGTTTACAAATAATTCTATCAAAAATTCACATTTCAGAGGAGAAATATGAGAATATTTTCCTAAACTTCATTCTTCCGGGAGCCAAAAGCAGCAAAGAAAATGCACATAATGCTGAGGAAGACCGAGGGGGATGGTAGGAAATTAGAACCGGAGGCGCCAGACTTGCTCTCTACGACACTCCCATTGACAGCCTCTTCGACCCACATTGAGGCATCCACCACTCTCTTCTGGTAATAGATGCTCCAGGACCCCCCCTCAACCAGAGAGAGGTTCTCTCCATCTAGGGTTACCTTCGTCTCGTTCGTAGCATTGACCCCAAACAGTGAGGAATTCCACAATAGTTCCCCATTTGGATCCATGTAGTGTAGTGAGGCATTGGAAGTACTGGCCCGACCTAGATTAACCACATGAGCATCCACATCATTACCCATGACCTCTATGCTCTCGACAACCAATCGAGCACGCCAATACCAAACGTCTTGGATGAGGTATCGCATTACATCGAGCTCCTCGCCCAATCTGTCAGAGAGAGCCTCTACCGTCCCCAGTAGGAATTGCTCATCGTCTGTCTCGAAGGTGAATGTGGGGTAACCCATCACCCCGTAGCCATAATCACGGCTGGTTCCGCAGTTCGGGTAGAGGCCTTGATTCGCATTCCGAATCGGGATATCGGATATGTTAGCATGTACATCATCTCTGATGAAGTGGAACAACTCCCAGTCTGATGGCTGTTCGGGCCATTTGCCCCAAGGATAGAGCATGATCCAGACTCCCGTGTGCATCGTGATGTACAAGTCTGCATGAGGCACGACCTCGTTCATGTAAATCGAATTCGCAAGAGTCTCTGATTCACTGAATGCAGAACTTCCGGGTTGGGTAGTCGGACAAGTGTTCCAGTAGTGGTCGTAGTTCCTATTCAGATCAACTTGATTGACATTCCACCTAGTGTCGAAATCGTTCCCATCCGCATTTAGCATGATTAGTATGTGTAGTTCAGTAGTCCTGAGGACATCGATGACTTCCTGGTCCTCTGCAACCCAACCCTCGATATAATGCTCCGCAACCAGGAAAGCAAGCTCTGTCCCCAGGTGTTCGTTTCCATGGTGCCCTCCATCGATGTAGACTGCCTCTTTGGGAGTTCCATCGGGTTTGGTGTCTCGACTCCAATCCGAGATTTGCAACATCCAGAGATTTCTACCGAGTTCGGTCTGTCCAACGACGAGTAGATTGACAATCTGTGGGTAACTATCGGCCCAGGCGTTGACGTCGAGGGTCAGGGTCGCATAGGAATGGTACCAGTGCTCTTGAACGATGTCTGGCTGACCAACCTGCGCCGATGCAGCCGGTGAACTCGAAACAGCGAGCATCGAAGCGACCACCAATGCTGCAACCAATCGGCGCATAGCGCCGATGAAAGGGTCATATGCTACAATCATTCTCCCTTTTCGCTCAATAATTGGGCGATGTGACATGAGGCCATCTTGCTAGCAATTAGTGCCGCGTTGAATTCGGTCAAAGGCCCCTCCTCTCCCGGAACTATCTCGTTAACATCAGCCCCAATCACCATTGACTTACTTGCTGAGAACACCCTTTCGATGATTTCCACTGCTGCCCAATATGCGATACCCCCTGGAACAGGCGTCCCAGTCGAAGGAACTAGAGAACCGTCTAAACCGTCTACATCAAAAGTGATCCATACCGGACCTTCAATCGAATCTAGGTTCTGTACAAGCCTCGACCAACCCGCTTCCCCCTCGCAGACGCCCATGAAATCACGAGCGAACCAAGTCTCCACTCGGGGGTCGTTCTCGGAAAACGAAGCCTCCTCTCTGGAAAGCGCCCTTGTTCCTATCTGTATGACCTTGCCAACCCCCAAATCCAGTGCCCTCCTGATGGCAGTGCCATGTGAGAATCTCTCGCCATTCAGTTCATCCCTCAGATCGGCATGCGCGTCAATCTGGACCAATGTCAAATTCCCTAGCTCTCCTCCTAGAATGGGATGTTTGGATACAGCTTCAATGATAGGAGGGAGGATACCATGCTCACCCCCAAGAATCAATGGGAAGGAGCCCCCAATCCAGGGTTGAACGTATTCCCTAATCGCCTCCAGTTGCCCCTTCAGGGTGCCAGCATCAGAGGACCACTCTTCCGCTGTGTGAAAGGACATGCCACAAGGCAAGTCCAGGGGTAGAATCGGATCGTACAGCTCAACTTGCGAACTAGCCTCTATGCAAGCCCTTGGGCCCCGATCAGTCCCCTCCATCCAACTGGTAGTCATTTCATATGGAATAGGCAGAATAACAATGTCCCAAGGTCCAAACTCATCTTCCTCGAGCCCTAGGAAATTACCCTCCCACGTTTCCTCCATGCTCCTCCGTGCAATCTCCACAGAATAATCGCTTCGCAGCCCACTTTCGTCCAATATTGGCACCTGACGTGAGACCGTTGAAATACAGCGCCCCTCTATGAAGAGGCGTCCGGGGGACTATGCGATGGGTCTGACGCTAGCACAATTGACTTCTGCCATCAGGAGCAAGGTCGATACTGACATGGAAGTGGTAGTGGCTGAATCAATCGCCGAGCATGCACTCGGATTCTTTGGCTTCTCAAACAGGATTATCGACAATGCACTGGAGCCTACAGATAGGAACTTGTTCTACCAGTTGCAAGATTATGATCTCCTAACCACCGAGTCAGAGGAAACTACACTTTGGGACGGAAGGGAATGGAGGATACATTACTGGAAGTTCAAGGCCAATGCTGAGGAATTTGCGAAGGCCGCAGCCGCAGCCGCTCTTCTTCGCAGCAAGGAGGAAGACCCCTACTCGGATGTGTATGAGGATGTTCCAGTGTCTCTCTGGAAGGAACGCTCCGGGGAAGATGACGATTACGAAGAACCGCTGTTCTAGAATGTAAACGGTCGAGACGGGAATTGATTGATACGTCACTCCAGCATGGGTCGCTCATGGGCCGCACGAGCAACGCTATAACGCTAATTTGCGTTTTCTTGCTAAGCACCCAAGCCTCAATGGTTGGAGCGCAGACAGATAATGACGTATCCTGCGATATCCTGGTAGATTGGGACTATGAGCCACAATTCTCCGAAGACACGGGCCAGTATCTCGACTTCGTTCATCGATACAGGGTCACCTTCGACCCCCCGTTCGAGAGTGGGGACTCCCCAAGTGCTCTAACCGTGGACGCGGTACACAGGGATGTCGATGGAAATCTATTGCAGACCAACTTCAGTTTCATCAGCGCGGGAGGGGAAGTTGATATCGCCATCGACACCACCCCAAGCCTAGGGGAAACGGTTTCCATTTCTCTTGAGAGCACTAGGGCCTCGTGTAGTAGAGATATCACCGTTACAAACTGGAACCAGCCTGTAGAGGACCACGAAATAACGCGTGAGACAACTTGGTCCATGGAGGGTCTAGAAGACGATGCCCAAGGAATAGAGTTCGAGGGAAGGGGCTGGCAGAAGAGGAGCGGTGACACCCTGGAATCGAACGAGTTAGGAAACGGCTCAATGCAAATCAACACAATGGATGAAGAGTCGAATGGACTCATGCTTAATCTCAATCTCGACAGAGTATGGCTGAATGAGACATACGAAGGACAACAACTCACTATTCAGGAATTTGAGATGGAGGGCAACGGGACCATGACACTCAGAGACGGATACTCCAGTGATCAAGCCCCCTCTGAGGGGTTCGGGATCCATGTCAGTATCAGTCACGCTTCAATACTTAGATCATGGTCAGACGGACACCTGACTGAGAGGATAGTGATAGAGGGGAATGGATGGCTATCCGCTGACGAGGGGGACAACGAAAGCTCAGGAGGAATATTTGGAAGCATAGAGGTGTTCTACTTCGAGACGTGGGATGTCGACGGAAATAGAAGGCTAGAGGACTTTCAGCTAGAGGCAAACGCATCTATCCGCCTGATGGGCGCTGCCGACTACTTCACCTTCGAACTAGATGAGCTCAAGATCAGGGAGAAATGGGAGGACGACACTAGGGTCGACCAGTTCTTCAAGGCGGCCGGCTCGGGGGAGTTCGCCTTTGAGATTGAGGACGAGGGCTTCCAAGTAGATGTCAACGGCACAGTCCCGATAGTTCACCTTGAATCTAGTGGGGGCGAGACAACTCACGAATCAATCATAGTGGATGGTACCTATGATGGCGACGCAGAGGGGAGCTTCGGATATGTGAGGCAGATCGTAGACAGTGGACCCCAGGAAAACTTCAATGGCACTCTCTTCGAGGTAAACAAAATTCAGGATGAATACTGGTTCAACGTATCCGCAACCCCATTTGGCCCAATAGATCAGGAGTTTGGTGCCGAGCATAACCTGACTTACGAATTCACAGTCCCTCAGGAAGACTGGTACAACAGAACACTACGCTACCAATACGTCGAGGACAATGGCACTGTGACAAACGAGTACCCAGAAGACTCCCCGATAATGTCCGAACCTGAGAGGCCCCAAGCAAATCCTATGTCATCCCTACAAATATCAAGAGAGACCGGATTCGCACCCGAGAATGTGATAGTGGGAGACGCCTTCGTGCTCTCAGGTAACCAGGAAGCAATACTAGAAGTTGAGATCATCGGTTTCACTCAGAGAGCGGTAGACGGGCATGATGTCGAGGTCGCCCAATGGGTAGGCGAATACGGGTCAGATAGCTATGCATCAGGGTTTGTTATCAACGAGGGGCCGTTATCCGGTCTACTCAGCGAGGTGTTCCGTTGGATAGAGGTGGACTTCTCCGATAATCAGACTGGAAGCGGGACAATTTCATTTGTTGAGAATCAGGTCGTGGACAGGATCCTGTACCCATCAGTAATCACTGAAGATGAGAATACCCTTCCAACCATAGAATCGGCTTCATTCAGGGAGGGTATCCTACTAACAGAGGGGGGCAACGCCCATCTGGAAGTAATTGTGGTGGACGTCGATACAGATGTTATCTCAGTATCTGTTGACCTGTCCTTTATTGGAATGGGAATAGTCCCACTTTCTGATAGTGGACTAGACGGAGACATCACCATTCATGACGACATATGGACAGCCGAAATCTCTCATCCAGGTCTCCAGTACGGCGAATTTAATGCTACCGTGATCATTAACGACTATTGGGCACAAGTTACAGAATATCATAACCTGACAATCACAAACGCCCCTCCGAGGGTTGACGCCGTTACCTTCTCACCCTCGACTGCAAAGAGGGGAGACGTAGTTTCGGTCAGTGTAGTTGCAAGCGACGGTCACGGAGTCTCTGAGGTATCAGTCGACCTCCTTAGTGCGGGAGGAGTTCTGACAAAGCTAACGCCACCGTCATCTCAATCAGGAACTCCATGGGAGGGGCAATTCACCGTCCCAACATCGCTATCTCCAGGAGCCAGAGTAATTCCCCTAAGGCTAACCGATGGAGAGGGTGAAACCATTCTCGTATCAAATCCAGAGTTCCTCCCGCTCTTGGAGATAGAAAACGAGAACCCTTCGTTAGAATACATTGAAGTCCTGTCTTCGGGACAATCTCAGACAACAATTTCTGTTGACGGAACAGTTCAGCATTTCGTGCATTCGCCCACAACAGACGTCGCTATTTCACACACTCTGGAGGTTACCGTCAATGACCCTGATGGAGTCTCTTCAGTCCAGGCTAAAATAGGCAGATTGGCCGATATTGGCAAGTCAGATGATTGGCTTTTGCTTGTAGATGACGGGACTTCGGGCGACAGAGTATCGGGAGATGGGGTTTACACCCTCGAGTTCGACGTAAGGCCATCAGTTCCTGAAGGCGACATTGCCGTTCTAATCAGGGCCTCAGATATTTTCTTCGCAACTACAGATATTGAAGATCAGACGCACACTTTTTCGATCCTAAAATCAGATTGCTGTTCGGACAATAGGGGATGGTTCTCAAAGAACGCTGAAACAATCGCTGTAGTTTCTATCAGCGTGCTTTTCGTTTGCGGACTAGCTGCTATTTTGCTCTCAATAAGAAAGTCAGATTTCGACTAGAATCGTCGTATTTACTGGTACGAGTGCCGGGATTTGAACCCGGGTTCCGGCGTTGGCAACGCCGGGTGATAACCACTACACTACACTCGTGTATGCCCGGGGAAACCCGAATCACTTTTCTAAGCGTCGGTACCTAATCTTACAAGTCCGACAGCCTACTCCTGATGATGTCCCTAGTTTTTCTGTAGGCCTCGATGGGCCCCCCAACCGGATCATCTAAGCCCCAATCTTCGTCTATAGGCAAATCAGGGCACACAACCCCACATCCCATGCTAATTATCAGGTCGAATTGGCTTTCATCAATATCCCCTATTGATTTGGGAAATTGCCCGTCCATGCTTATGCCAAGCTCCTCGATAGCAGAAATAGCGTTCCCAGCCACCCTTTTCCCTGGATGGGTTCCCGCAGATTCTGAATAATGCCCCAAATCTTTTGCTAGAGCCTCTGCCATTTGGCTGCGACAAGTGTTGCCGACACAGACGAAAAGAATCCTCACGACATTCACACTTCATGGGACTTAATGAAGTCAACCGATATAGCCTATTTTGATAGTAGATTCCACCTAACAGAGTTGAAGTATCCAATCATCCGCCCCGAATCATGGCGGACTCACCTGTTAGCCACCATCCATCAGGGGCCGATGAGCAATCTCAGCCATCGACCGACCAAAGGGCGCAGATGGAGCAGGCATATCAGCAGATGCAGAGAAAGATGAGGATGTCAAAGATGGGAGACAACATCAAGCACAAAATCATGGTACTTTCCGGCAAGGGCGGAGTCGGCAAGACTACAGTAGCTACTGGCTTGGCAATCTCCCTTGCAAAAAGAGGGATGAAGGTCGGCCTAATGGACATAGACATTACCGGGCCAAACGTTCCAAAGATGCTGGGACTTGAAGACGCCGAACTTCACATAGAGGATGGGCAGATTTTCCCAGCCATCGGGCCAAATGGGCTCAAGGTAATATCAATGGCATTCCTCATCGAGGATCCAGATAAGCCAGTTATTTGGAGAGGCCCAATAAAGTTGGGAGCTATTCAGCAGTTCATTGGTGACGTTGCATGGGGCGAACTGGACGCCTTGGTTATCGACTTCCCTCCCGGAACAGGTGATGAGCCACTGACTGTAAGTCAGACCCTGCCAAACCTGGACGGCGTCGTAATCGTGACAACTCCGCAAGAAGTTGCACTTCTGGATAGCAGGAAATCTATTAATTTCGCCAAGACAATCAACGTTCCAGTATTGGGCGTAGTTGAGAATATGAGTGGATATACGATTTCAGGCACAGGTCCAGCCGGCTCTGAGATTTCAGTCTCTGGACCGAACGGAGTTCCTTTGAAGGCCAGAGTAACTGACGAAGGAAAGTGGGAAATCAAACTCGACCTTTTCAAATCAGGCGGCGGTGAATCATCGGCAATTGACTTACAGGTTCCATTTTTGGGTACTTTGCCCTTTGATCCGGGCGTCGTCAGAGGTGGAGATGACGGCGTCCATAGAATTGTTGCTGAGCCCGATGGAGAAACAGCGAACGCGTTTGACTCGGTCGTCGAGGAGATCCTGGAACAACTCAGCAACAGTACCCCCCCAGACGTCAAGATAACTTGATTTCTTGAATATCCCGCAGGGGTCGACTTCATTGAGGACCCTTATCCCCGGGTATATTGGAAATGGCAGTAGGCAGTGGCATTTACATCACCTGGATTACAGGTGCGATACTTCTCAGTATAGCGATGATGCCGTTGTTCAAACCCTCCTATGCAAAAGTAAACGCAGAAGGCTTCGTAGATATGTTCAGGAGATACTGGGCACACATGTTTGTTGTGTTCTCGGTATACCTCTGGAAAGACCTCCTTGATGGTCTCGATAGGGTTCTTATGGCAAACACCCAACTAGATATGACCCCATATGTGTATGCAGTAGAAGGGGATATAGTACTCTGGGTCCAAGAAGGATTCAGGAGCCCCTTGCTAGACTTCACAATGACTCACTTCTACGTCATGGGCTTCATGACCGCAACCTTCGCTTCTTTCCTCTATCCAATCTACTTTGATGATCGGCACATGGCAGATAGGGTATCTCTGTCCATGTTCTGGGTCTACGTACTTGCCATTCCATTCTACCTTTTCTTCAATGTGAGGGTCACAGGAGACCACATTCCTGCCATGGAAACCATAGCTTATGATCTGACGCCGGAGATTCACAATTGGTTCACCCGGATCGACCCATTCACAAATGGAATGCCGAGCCTTCACATCGGACTACCACTAGCCATTTGGCTAACAATGGGCAGATGGGACGAGGACGGCCGCTGGAATAAGTACAGAACGATTCTATTCGCCTTCATTTCCTTAACCGCTTTCTCGATAGTCTATCTGGGAATCCACTGGTTTGCAGATATAATCGGCGGAATGATGGTAGCAATTCTCGCAGTCGAAGTTACAGACAGAACCCATTCTAGCATTTGGAAGATTGCCGATGAGAGAATTTTCACCAGAAGACTAGCCCGACTCCTCGAGGACCCCTCTGGATTTTTGAGAAAAACGACCTCCGAGATTAGGGATTTTATCAGGCCATTCAAGGAGCCAAGCAGAAAACAGACCAGCCTCTTCATTGCACTACTCTTGTCATCAACAGGAACGGTTCTTCTCTGGGACGCAACTCACCAGGACTTCCCGGTCGAGGGAGTGGAGTGGCCAAAGTCAGCAGGAGGATCAGACGGATGGCTTGTTGGAGTGGAAGTAGACCCCGTTATAGATGGAATCGACGACGTAGAGGTCACAGCATGGAATGTTAGCGAAGAGGAGGGCTACAAGCTGGTAGGAGATCCTTGGAGTGAACCCCCCTCAGTGGAGGTTTCAGGCTCCTTCCTAGTCCTTTGCAATGAGCATAGGATAGACTTCTACAACCTGGAAAGCAGCGAACAGGACCCCTTCTCCCCTATATTTTCCAGAACCGAGCAACTCTCGATTTTGTCTTGCGACATAGGGGAGGACGAAGTTGGAAACCCCTTGGTGGTTATCTTGACCAATGATTCTGTATTTACATTGGATATGGGCCAAGTAATAACTGAACTCTCAGAAATAGAACGCCTCTCGGACACAGTAGAGGTTTCTGGAAACCTGATTGCTTGGTCTATGTCAAACTCAACAACCCCCACCATCTCAATATCCTCTTTTTCTAATCCCCTCTCGACAAGCACAATCTCCCTAAACGTCCAAGCAGAAGAGGCCGATGACCAGTTCCTCTCCGACTCTTCTGATACTCCTGTAGTCTACGACGGGGCCGCAGTTGTCGAGATTGCCATGGACAGCCAATCCATTGTCGCTGTGGTCGATGTTGGGCCGGTAAATAGGACAGTTTTCGTGGACATGGCAACAGGGGAGCAAATCCTGCTTTCAACCCCAATATGGGAGTCATCATCTCCAAGCGTAGACCACGGATTCGTGGCATTCCTCCAAATCCCCAGATTCGATCCCTCGGTAGGATCCGGAGAGGGATCAGAACCGAATCAAGTATACCTCTACGAGATTTCAGCCAATAATACCAGGCAGATTTCATTCGATGAAGAAAAGACCCACTCCAGCCCACACATCCTAATTGGTGGGATAGGTTGGATTGTCACGGACTCCGAAGGATCTTCAGAGCTCAATTGGCATGACTTGGAGGAAACCTTCGAGCCATACTCTTCAGTACTGCTGCAAGTTTCCACGGTACTGCTGATTCCACTGCTCTTCATCTGGGCCAGCCAGAATCAGTCGGAAAAGAGGGAAGAATAGCTACTCAGCTAGCCTGAACATCTCTTCGAGATTACGCTGTGCTCGATCAATAATCTCCGGGGCTATCTCTATGATCTGATCTTCTCGTGGGTCTTCCAATGCCTGTAGTATATCCTCCAAGTGCGTGGCTTTCATGTGCCTGCACATTACACAGGCCCCAAACAAGTTCAGCTCTTCTTCAGACTCCGCCAACACTCGTTCTGCTGTTCCACACTCAGTGATTAGCATGACATCCGGGCGCCCCTCTGAACCGAGTCTTAGGGCCTCCTGTATCAGCTTCTCAGAAGACCCGACAAAATCAGCTTCTTCCAGAACATCGGCACCACACTCGGGGTGAGCCAGCACTGCTAGCTCTCTTCCAACCTGCTTTCTCCACTGCCTGACCTTCTCTCCCGTGAAAACAGCATGAACTTCGCATTCGCCGTCAAAAACTATCACTTCCTTCTTGCCTTCAAGCGCCTTCTGCAAATGCGCGCCCATGAACCTATCCGGAACAAAGATTAGACTATCCCCAGGCAACCTTTCGCATATCCGTAGGTAATTGCTGCTAGTCACACTTACGTCGCACTCAGCCTTTACCGCTGCTGTTGTGTTGATGTAGCAAGCCACTGGAACCCCTGGATACTGTTCTCGTAAGTCTATTACGTCCTGTGCCGTGATCCCATCCGAAAGACTGCATCCTGCCTCAGGAGATGGATGAATCACAGTTTTATGTGGGCTCACGATTTTCGCAGTCTCCGCCATGAATCTCACACTAGAGAACAGTATGGTCTGCTGCGGCGCATCACGCGCGGCTTTGGAAAGAGTGTATGAGTCAGCGACCTCGTCAGCAACGCCGTAGATGATATCGGGAGTCTGGTATGTATGGGCAATCAGGAATACATCCTTCTCTTCCTTCAGTCTGTTGATTTCCAACGTTAAGGGAGCAATGCTCAGGCAAGCGCTCAATGGCCATCTCTGATGCTGCTTGATAGCCCGTTGCAACCGAATGGCTTCTTCTTGAATTTCTTCAGCTGTGAATATAGACGAATCTACTCGAGAGTTCGGGAGTGGTATAGCCGGCAGGGGCAGACTCATCCAATTTTGCGTCATGTGCAACCGCTTTCAAGGTATGCGGCCTCCCGGAGTCATGGCCGGAGCGTCGTACAGCCCATGGTCCTTCGAAATGAAGGTACACGAGGGGGCCGAGGCAATAGTGTCCAAGGGAGAGTGGCTCGGCAAATCAGCAATTATGAAGTTACGTAAGCCAAAGGGATACAGGCATCCTGATCTGGATGCCAGATTAACAAAGAGTAGGATGGCAGTGGAGGCAAGAGCCCTATCCCTATTGCAGAAGAGAAATTTCCCCTCCCCTTCTTTGCTCCACGTCGATCAACAAGAATCGATGATTATTATTTCAGAAATAGAGGGATCTCCACTATTCGAGGCGATGGCGAATGGAAACATGGAGCAGAGTACCCTTTCCAGAGTGGGGGAAACTATCCGTAGGATGCACGAGAATGGAGTTTCCCATGGGGACCTTACCACTCACAACATCATGGTTGACGATGATGGAGTTGTTTCCCTAATCGACTTTGGTCTGGCAAAAATATCTCCCGAGCTCGAAAGCCTTGGACAGGACCTCCAAGTCCTCAATGAATGCCTGACGGCCAGTCACTCAGACTACCCCGGGGCTATGGAGAAGGTCGTAGGGGGCTACTCGTCTTCCAGTAGAAGTGTTCCCGATGTGCCCGAATCAAGCGAGGTCACGAGGCGCTTCGACGAAATTCGTAACAGGGTTAGATACCTGGGGTAGTGAAATGAGAATTATCTTCGTGACTAGCAACAAGGGCAAGGTATCGGAGGCGAGAGGGATTTTCGCCCCATTAGGGCATGCAGTGGAGCAATTCCTGAAAGACGGCCTCACACCAGAATTCTCGGAGCCACAATCTGAAGTAATTGAGGAAGTCACAATCTCGAAGATGGAACAGGCCCTAGTGATGATTGGGGGGCTGGTTGAGGAGGGCACTGCATTGTTGGTCGAGGACGCCGGGTTATTCATCGACTCTCTAGGAGGCTTTCCTGGCCCCTACTCTTCATATGTCGAGGAAAAGATAGGGCTGGACGGAATTCTTAGAATAATGAATGGCGAGGAAAACCGGTATGCTGAGTTCAGAGCAGTCATTGCCTTCCACTACATGGGACAGACTCATATTTTTAGAGGCAAGTGCGAAGGCTCTATAGATGTCGAGAAGAAAGGTGAGGGAGGATTTGGATACGATCCAATATTCGTACCATCTGAATCAGACGGGCGAACTTGCGCAGAAATGACGGCAGAAGAGAAGTCTTCGATCTCGCACAGGGGGAGGGCCCTGAATAAGCTGTTAGAATTTCTAACTCCCCCGTCAATGTGAAGTCTCACCCCCTCCTCTCAGGTACCGGAGATAACGTGGCGTCGCTTACTCGCATGATCAATTGGGCCGCTCTAATTGTGGGTACGGGGCTATTCCTCATGTTCCAAGGAGAGGTGGATTTGCCGCCCAGAATCGCAGGAGCAACAGTTCTACTGGCTCTTGCCTCGCTGCTTATTTTCACTGGGAGGTCACCAATCCCTAAGCCCCCGGAGAAGGCAGATGATGAATCAGAGGAAGAAGAAACAGAAATCCCCGCTCCTCTAGTGGTTGAAGGAGCTGTGGAAATTCCTCAGGACGCAGAAATGAGAAGGTCCAGGGGAAGGAAGCAGGCTCCACCAATGCCAATCCCCCCTTCTCCTGTAATCATGCCACCTCCCAATGACCCCGATTTGCCAACTCCGGCTATGCCCCCCTCACCGCAACCCGAGCAGCAGACAATGGAAACCCTCCCGGAAGGTACCACGGTCGCGCAGAGGTATGTCGCTTCCGGCGATGCCGAGTCCGAACAGGAAAGTGAAATCGAGCAGCATGTAGCAAGAGAGAGGGAAAGAAGGGCCGAGATACTCTCAGGTATTGAGAGAGAACGTCGCATGAGGCTGGCCGAGCGCAGAGCGGCCAAGGCTAGAATGTGGTCCGAAGTAGAGGATGGCGAGGATCTGGCTAAGCTGCTCAAGGAGGAGGGCCATGGACTTACTCTCTATGAGGAGCCGGAGATCCCAGACAAAGGCACCCCTCTGGGAATATCCTACGTCAGGATTGACGAAAAGAGAGTTCTGATGGTAAAGTCCCCCTTGTACATCCCGGAGAAGGAGGCCCCACCTGAAGATGAAGAGATAGCAAATCCCCCTCCTCCGGGGATGCCACCTCTCCCTCCTCCGGGAGACATGCCCCCTCCTCCGGGGATGCCCCCGTTGCCATTCCCGCCCCCTCCAGCATCCGAAGACTGAATGTGATACTTTCAAGCGCCAGTCATCACTGGGCCTCACATGGTAAACGACGCGCTGTTGGTCGAAGACATACCAGTGGATGGATCGAACCCGCCCGGGGGAGTTATTTCCGTATGGACCTTGAACAGGCCAGGCAAGCTCAATGCTCTGAACAAGCACTCGCACATGGCTATCAAGGAGCAGTGCTCGAGGGCGGAGTCGGATGAGAATGTCAGATGCATAGTCATCAGGGGGGCCTCTCCCCTGCCACCGGAGGAAGGTAAGAGGCAGAAGCCAGCTGCTTTTGCTGCTGGGGCAGACATCTCTGAGTTTGCTGGCAAGAACTCAGATGATGTAAGGCCATTCTTCGAAGACAACGCATGGGAGGCAGTTTGGTCACTATCTAAGCCCACAATCGCCATGGTAGACGGGTTCGCTCTCGGAGGAGGCACTGAGCTAGCCCTATCATGTGACATCAGGATAGCATCAGAAAGAGCCAAGTTCGGACAGCCCGAAATTAATCTGGGCCTGATTCCCGGAGGTGGCGGGACCCAGAGGCTGTGCAGGCTGATAGGATACGGGAAGACGATGGAGATGGTTCTGACCGGGGAGATGGTAGATGCTGCAGAAGCGTTGGAGATAGGACTGGCAAACAAGGTAGTCAGTTCCGAAGAACTAGAGGAATCAACCATGGCAATCGCCAGGTCAATAGCGCTCAAGTCTCCTTACACAATCAAAGTCGCCAAAAGAGCGGTCCGTGCTTCTCTCGAACTTCCGTTCAGTGAGGGAGTTCTGACTGAGAGATCTGAGTTCGTCGCCCTTTTCGATACGGAAGACAAGGAAATTGGAGTTCAAGCGTTTCTTGAACGCAAGGATGCTGAGTGGGTAGGGAATTGACACACTCAATTCTATCTTTGGATGGCCTTGACTTCGAGGAACTCTTCTAGGCCATGGGAACCAAGCTCCCTTCCATTGCCTGAGAGCTTGTAACCACCGAATGGAGCACTGATGTTGAAGGCACCCCCATTGATGCTGACCTGCCCCGTCCTCATGGCCCTGGCTACCCGCATTGCCCTATCTTCGTCACCAGACCAGACCCCACCTGAAAGCCCGTACTCGGAGTCATTCGCCATTGCTATCGCCTCCTCCTCGGTCTCATAGGCGCTTATCGATAGGACCGGTCCGAAGATCTCCTCTCTGAATATGGTCATCTCGGGAGTAACGTCAGCGAAAACCGTGGGCCTGACGAAGAAGCCCTTGGACAAACCCTCAGGCATCCCCCCTCCCCCGGAAACAAGAGTGGCACCCTCGGCTATCCCGGAGGCAATGTAACCACTGACTGACTCCTGCTGCCTCGCCGAAACCATTGGGCCGCACCTCATGCTCTCATCCATTGGGTCCCCCACAGTGTACCTCTCCATGGTGGACGAGATTACTTCGACGACCTCGTCCCGGGCAGACGCTGGGACGATTAGTCTGCTAAGGGATGAGCACTCTTGGCCCGAGTTGTTGAAACAGGCGTAGACCGCCATCTTCGCAGCCTTCTGGATATCTGCGTCATCAAGGATAACGTTCGCGCTTTTGCCGCCCAATTCCAGAGTCACTCTCTTGACCGTGGGGGCCGCTGCCTTGGATACGCTCACTCCTGCAGCAGTAGATCCAGTGAAACTGACCATGTCTACATCGGGGTGTGTTGCCAGCACTTCTCCTATGTCACTCCCATGTCCTGAGATAAGATTGAAAACTCCCTTGGGAAGGCCTATGTCGTCGATTATGTCTGCTAGAATGAATGCATTGAGTGGCGCCTCCTTGGATGGCTTGAGCACCATTGTGCAGCCTGCAGCGAGAGCTGGGGCCACCTTCCCGATAATCTGGTGCAAGGGGAAGTTCCAGGGTGTTATCATTCCAACAACCCCGATCGGCTCCTTCACCACTAGGGAGTTTCGTATCTCCTCCTCCCACTTGAATGAGTCCAGCATCTTGGCGTATGACCGAGTAACCACTCTTGGGGTTCCAACCATGGCCATACGTGAGTAGTTGATTGGAGTGCCGACCTCTGAAGTAATCAGCTCTGCTATTTCCTCGCCTCGATCGGAAATGGCCTCAGAGATTGCATTCAGGTAACTCTGACGCTCCTCTATGCTGCTTTGGGACCAAGAAGGGAATGCCGAACGAGCCGCCTCAACAGCATCGTTCACATCACTAGCAACCCCCACGGGGACATAGCCTATCTCTTTCTCATTAGCCGGGTTTACTACTTTGATCACTCCTTCTCCCTTGGCTGTAACCCATTTCCCGTCGATGTAAATGCAGTCGCGTGTGAGCATGGTTCGCCCAGTAAGGGGGGACTTATCACCTTCATGGAGTTCAATAATGGTGGCCCACTTCGCGTATCATGCCATTAAGTGTAGACAGGGAGGAGGGTGGAGTCGCGATAGTGACTCTTTCCCCGGAGGCGTCGAGAAACACCTTCAATCCAGTAAATTTCACCCCATTGGTGGGGACAC
>JAYZLP010000017.1:0-47911 GCA_036154155.1 Thermoplasmatota archaeon
CATTGTCCTCTGGCGCATCGTTGTTGCAGTAAGAGTCGACGGTGCTGTCCTTTGCGAAGGCGACGTCACCAGTCCCATCCGACAGGCACTTCACGGCCCCGCCGTACCCGTAGTAAGGAGTTCCCGATTCGGGTATTGAGGCGTTGTCATTGAAATGGCCGAAGATAGTGTTCCTAAGGGTCTCTACGTCATTTGGATCACCAATTACATTGGCGTACCCATGGCCAATTAGGAAACCCATTGGCATCAGCATGCCCGCTGACTTCAGCCAGCCGGTGTGGCAGGACGTCTTCCCGGAAAGAAGCGCGAATGGGTCCGTGTATGGGTTGTCGTCCAGGTGAGCGGCGGCCATGTCGCTATCTGCCCTGACCCAGGCATGTGCCTCGTAGTAGGTCCTGCCGTCCGACTTCTTATCCGCCCCAAGTACATCTAGATCATACTGTTGCCAGCCCACCCATGCAGATCCGCCATCCATTATTGCTATGTCCGCATTTCCAAATCTTAGAGCTTCGATCATTGCACCTTCAGAATCCACGCTGTATATCGAAACGTCGTAATTCAGTTTCTCTGACAGGTAATCTGCTAGTAGTTGTGGGTTCTCGTCGATGTTATCGTAATCCGCCTGAACTTCGAACGCGATAGTGAGTTCCCCCTCTCTGCCAGTTTCTTCTTCCCCGCCTATACACCCTGTGAAAACGCATGAAATCATCATCATTGTCATTAGTGCTGCCATCCTCATTCTTGTCATATTTTGGTCTCCCTAAACTTGCGACAAAAATTTGGTATATCAATTTTAGGTTACCCTAAACTCCATAATCTGAAGACGATACAATCATGATGTGAACTACTCTAGAAGAGTCATGAGGGAGTACGTTGGAGCGTTTTGCATAGCTCTGACAATGGCAATTGCAATTGCATCTCCATTGATAGTTCAGAACTCCGGAGATACCGAATTAGAAGAAGAGCCGGTAAGGCTTGATCAATTTGGAGGAGGAGGGAGCCTTGAGGAGCAATGCGGGTCCATAACCTTCGAAAACATGTTCGAATATTCAGCGGCCACTTTTGATGTAATTTTCAATGAGGACTGGGAATCTGCCGATGTACGAGCCGTTGCGTGGGTGAATGAGACGCTAGCCGATGACCTCAGAGAATCTATGGACGAATTCATGGAGCTCATTGACCCGCAAAAGGGAGGGGACGGTTGGTTCTCAACCGATGAGAGAGAGTTCTTCCGAGCACTTGCGAGTGAGTGCATAGAGCATACACTGACCCGAATTGGACTAAGGGATGGCCCTGCACACAGAGGTGGCGTAGGCATTGATTGGAAGAACACGAGTTGGGAAGACGATGGAGTCATGATAGAGGAATTCAACATTGTTCCACCAAGGCACTCCCAAATCAGAGGATGCTCGTCGTCAATAGGTGCGGACTGTGAAGAAGTCCCCGTTATTCCGGACTCAAACAGAGACTGTGACACATCCATCCCCCAGTCAGATGGTTCGGACGAATGTAGAGTTAAGCTATGGCTGAATGCCACAATGATCATTCCAGGGGTCTCTGACTCCAGCAGTTTCACCCTTGCATTCAACGCCTCCAATATGTCCGGAGCGCGCCTGGACTTCACATTCCCCCCTGAAGACGGGCTACGCCTAGACATGTGGGATGAGTGCGAGGGGAGAGACGTGGGGCTGAATGAGTCCACCGCGGGAGGGCAGGCCCCAGTACGAGGGGGATGCATCGGAGATGGTTCTTCCAACTACGAGCTGGTCACTAACGATGATGGGAGTCTTACTCTGGAGCTATATCCAAATGGCTGGAGGGAGGACTGGCCCGAGGGAGAGGACCTGTTCTTTGACTTCACAACTGAGCCGATTCCAGTGGACGACCCCCCTCAGTGGACTTCCTCAGCCCCCCCTGACGGAGCGTGGTTCCCCTCTCCCCACTCGGGTGAGTCGACATGGGCATCATGGAGCTCAATTTCTACTTGGTTCACTGATGAATCTGGCGTTTCCTCGCTAGACATTCAATGCACTGCTGATCCGTCCATGGAGCTGACCGTGGGCAGTGATAAATCACTGGGGGCGATGATTCCGCCGGGAGATGCTCAAGAGGTAGCTTGCGAGGCGGTTGACTCGGCAATGCAGACATCGGGAAGCAGGACATGGCACCTAGGTGTTCCATTCACGGTCTCTACCGATTCCCAGAAGCTCTCCGATCCACATCCAGTCACCCTAACTCCCGCTGGAGGATGGCCCGACCTTCAAGTCGAGGTCTCTCTTGTTCAGAGCGGGTCTTATCAGAGCTCAGGGGTTGCGACGCTTTCCGAGGAGGTGACCATCTTGGCGCCTAGCTCGGACATGGTTCCAGGGGATGTTTGGGTCGAAGTCTCGGTTCAGGGGGATGGTATCTACCACATGGAGGGACTCTATGATCTCGGCATTACCAAGGAGAGTTCTCCCCCATTGATATCCATATCTGAATCCATGTGGGATGGTTCTCAATGGTCGATGCAAGGCCAGTACAGCGACCCTGACGGTGAATCAGTCTCTTTCACGATGAGAGTAGATGGTTCTGCTGCTGGTTCAGTCAGTGTTTCGGGTAACTCTTGGTCAACGCCGCTGATTGACTTCTCACTATGGGAATCAGGAGAGCACACAGTGGAAATAGAAGGTTGTGATACCTCAAACAAATGCTCAGTAACTTCCCAAGTCGTGAACAATTCGATTCTGTTCGAGGTTGACGAGCCAGACTGCGGGGATACCACAAGTTGTTCGCCGACTGACGGTGACGAGGGTGCCAATGGGATTGGTGGGCTTCTGCCTGCATCTGGAGTCGTTTCTGTATTGCTCGCATCGGTCGCTGCAATAATGTATGGAAGACGGAGGGACTGAGGCGTGGCGTTCTCCGGCAGAGTCACAGAAGTCTCCCACATGGGGGGGCTTCTGGCTTCATTCGAAGGAAGGTCGCCAAATCTCGGAGACACCATCAGAGTTAGCGGCGGGAAGATACTGGGAAGGGTGGACACTGTAATTGGGCCTGTCGATTCGGGACTAGTTCACATTCACCCACTATTCGATGGAGTTGACTCCAGGAGGGCCATAGGTTCGCCTGTTGAAGTGGCGCCAAGGGGTCGTTCCAATAATCGTAGAAGGCAATCTGGCAACAGAGGAAATTCGGCAAGGAGGCATGGACGTGACGGAGGCAAGGGCAGGAGTTCCGGGCCGAAGAAGAAATGGGATCGTGGCCCCAAACGGGGTGGAGGCGGACATAGGGGTCACTACAAGGGCCATGGACGAGGAAGCGGGTCCAAGAGAGGGCAATCAAGGGGCCGAGGGAGAAGGTAGTATTTCATGGCCAAGAAAGCTGGAACACTGTGGCTCGATGCACTCGAGGCGGAGGAGTTGGGAGATAGGGATGCTGCCCTAGAGATAAGCCGAGATGTAGTTCATATTGATCCGTCTCACTCGGAGGCGTGGATGATGATAGCAAGGATGGAGTTGCCAGCAGTTTCCCGAGGCAAGCAAGAGATGCCTGATCTAAACCAGACCTCGAAATCGATGAGCGCTCTGATGAAAGTTACCGAGTTGGACCCCGACAATAGAAGAGCATGGGACCTTGGAGGCACATTGATGGTAGATCACCTAGGAATGCTCCAGGATGCACTGGGATGGTGGGAGAGGAGGCGTGATGTCGAGCCAACGGAGACGACCCCCCTCATCGAGCAGATAGCCATACTAACCAGGATGGGGTACTATGAGGAGTGTGCAGACCTGCTAGAGGAGCTTTTTTCCCCGGAAATGGATGCTGTTGACGGAGGCAATAGAGTCAGGATGGAGAGAGTGAGTCAGACAGTCGCCCGAGCAACAAAATTGGAATCGGATGAAATTTTCAAGCCTCAGCAGCCCAAGCATCCGCGTTGGTCGAAAGTGGAGATGCTGAAGGACAAGAAGCCGGTTTCTGAGACTCTCTGGCTATTCCTGTTCGTTGCGCCGCTCTCATTCTTCATCGGTGTCACGGGAATGATGGCTTTTGGAAACTCGACATGGGGATTCGCCATAGTTTTCCTGATTCTCCTGTCCTCTATCATCCTGATTAGCCGCCTGACCATGGGCATGCTGCAGAGGGTGAATAGGCATGCATTAGACTTGGAGAGGGCGATTGACTTCGAGACCTCGACTGGTAAGGTGTGCATACCGCCTTTGATCAGGAGCAGCAAGCTTTACTCTTCCCTGATCCAGAACAAGATGCCGGCAATACAGGAGAGGGTGGCGCTAATCGTCGAGTCAGGGGAGAAGATGCCTTCGAAGTGGGAGTTGGAGCTTCCCTGAAGTTGGATGTTAAGTTCCAGCACTGTAGTCAGAGAGGTATTCAATCTGCTCTGCGGTGAGTTCGTCGATCTGCACATCCGATGCTTCTAGTTTCAGGGAAGCTAGATCCCTGTCTTGATCCGGCGAGATGTCATACACCTGATTGCCGTATGAATCGCCCTCTGAAGCCAGCCGGCATAGAGCCAGGAATTGGTTCGCGAAGGACATGTCCATGACCTCACTGGGATGCCCCTCAGCGGAGGCCAGATTCACCAGCCTACCCCTGGCAAGAAGATGGAGTGTACGGCCGTCCCTCATCGAGAATGCCTCGTTGTTCTCCCTTATCGTCCGGACGTCGTCGGCCATTTCTTCAAGGTCGGAGATGCTTACCTCGCAGTCATAATGCCCGGTATTGCAGACTATAGCGCCATCCTTCATGGAGCTGAAGTGCCTCGCGACTATCACGTCCCTCATTCCAGTGGCAGTGCAGAAGATGTCGCCAATTTTCGCAGCATCGTCCATTTTCATTACTCTGAAACCATCCATCACTGCCTTCAGTGCTGGAATCGGGTCAATTTCAGTAACAACCACGTTGGCCCCCATCCCCCTAGCCCTGGAGGCGAGTCCCCTTCCACAGTGCCCATATCCAGCAACAACGAATGTCTTTCCAGCGAGTAGTACGCTGGTGGCCCTGATGATTCCGTCCAGGGTTGACTGCCCCGTCCCATGGACGTTATCGAAGTCCCACTTAGTCTCAGCGTCATTGACGGCGATAACCGGGTAGAGGAGCTCTCCTGCGTCCGCCATGGCACGGAGTCTGTGGACGCCTGTCGTGGTTTCCTCTGTTCCCCCGATTATATCCCTCGCTAGGTCCCGGAACTCGGAGTGGACCCTGTAAATCAGATCTGCGCCATCATCGAGGGTGAGGGTGGGGGACATTTCCAGGGTCCTGTCTATGCAGTCATAGAACCCCTTGTTATCCTGACCATGCCAAGCGTGTATGGAGTATCCCTGGGATGCTAGCCAGGCTGCGACATCGTCCTGGGTCGACAGTGGGTTGCACCCCGACCAAGAAATCTCGGCTCCGGCCGCCGCTAGAGTCTCGATCAAGACTGCGGTCTCCTTTGTTACGTGAAGGCATCCGGCGATTCTCTGGCCCTCCAGCGGCCTCTCTTGGGTTGCCTTAGCCCGCAGAGCCGCTAATGCGGGCATCCTGCTCCTAGCCCAGTCAACCTTCAGACCGCCGGCTTCCGCTAGGCCTATGTCGGCCACCGTGTAAGGGCCAGAAGTGTCCACGCCCCCCGGGGGGGACCTCAGGCTTTCAAGTTGCGTTACGCGCCGCCACCACGTTGCTGTTCGTAGTAATTAGCGTAGTATTGCTCGGCATATTGACGCGCTTGCTGCTCATCGTATCCAGAGGCCACCATCTGCTGGACATATGCCTCTACTGGGTCCATGGTTTCGACCCCTCCGAACTGTTCCACTGTGTCACTCTCGACACGGCCTCCGCCTCTGCTCCTCATTACCAGGGTTACGACTACTATCACGATTAGAAGTACGGCACCTCCGATGCCGGCCAACACAGTTGTGCTTAGGCCGCCGCTCCCACCTGTATCATCGGGACCTTCCGCAGTGGCTGGAACTAGACTGATGTCAATGGTCTCCTCTAAGACGTACCTAGATCCATCTCCCTCAGTGATTCGTAGATAGATAGTCGCTGCGACACCAGTGTCCAGTTGGTAAAGATCCGAGATGTCCAAGGTGAGAGAGAAACTGTCACCATCGGCTAGCGGCGTTGTCGTGTTGTACTTTCCAATCGTTCGCTGGGTTATTTTCTGAGATGTCGAGTAGTCCAGAACTGCTGGATCTAATGTTGCCTCTACCACGACGTCGCTATTCTCTGCTCCCGAGAGGAGGTTTCCAGTGATCACCACCAAGTCGTCCCTCTGAGAGTCTGTCGGCCTTGGAGAAGTGAACTGCGTTAGAGGAGGGTCGTCCCCGAAGTCCTCGCCAACTACGATGAAGTACATCCTGTGTTTCTCGCTCTGCTTTCCAGCCCTGTCATAGACGATTAGTTCAACCCTTATCTCGTTCTCCAAGGACGCATCGGGGCTACTGGTGAGATTCCTGAAAGTGTATGTCCACTCGTCTGTTACTGCAGCCGGAATCTGGAACTCGTGGCCCTCTAGAGTCGGGCTTGAGCTATCCCATGGGTAGTCGAAGAAGACCTTCCACTCGAATAGCTCGATCCCTGACTCGCCCTCGGGGGCGTCTGGATCTGAGCTGTTCTCAGCGGTGAAGGACAGGCTGATGTCACCAGTATCTGTTAGCCTGACTCTGTAAATGGGCCAGTCCACCCCTGCTACGGTCTTGGATCCGTCCAGTTCTAGGTACTCAGAAAGTGCAGGGTTGGAAACTATGCTTGCGGAAGCCAGAGGCCTGAACTCATCAGCCAGTGTGTCATCGGTGACTAGCCTGATGTAGGTAATTCTGGTGTGCCCCTCCTCATCGTGAAGGTACAGGGTTAGCAGCCACTCGGCACCGATCCTGCAACCTGTTGAGGAGGTGGTGTTGCCGACGCAAAACGAACCAAGGGTCGGTATCTCAGGCATCAGTTGCTGAGTGTGGCTAACCTCTCCAGAATCAATTACCGAACCATCCCAGCCAGTTACAGAGTCGTTGTTTCCGGAAGTTAGGGTCCAATCTGCCATCACTCCCTCCACGGTGGTAACGTAGTCGAACTCAAGGTCCGAGTTGCTCTTGATGTACATGGTTGCGTATGCGCCGGTGATGGTGTCGATAGCTGGCGCCTCTCCGTTGATCGTGAGGTCGTAGCCCTCACCAGCAATTCCGAAGTCTGTTGGGTATGGAGTGAGTCTGTAGTCCAGTAGGTTGGAAAGAAGCGGTATCTGCTCCCCACCGAACGCCTGTGACACACTCGGGTTTTCAACGTCAATGGTGGTGACTATCATCCCTCCAGCTCCACGATTGCAAATCGAGAGTAATGATTGGCTATCGTAGGTGTTGTCACGAATCAGGGTGTGGAAGGTCCCCATTGGGTCGCTAATGCGTCCTCCGCAAACCTGTGGTATCTGCGTGCCCTGGACCTGTGCAGTATCGAGTCCCGACAGGGCGACGTGGGAACCGCCATTGATTGCACTGAAGGCCGATGGGTCAACGTTTCTCAGCAGAGGGTGGTACTGGTCCACTATGGTTATGCTGTCGCTGTGGATTCTATTGTCGACAGTGAAGTTGACCTGGTTCCTCATTGCGATGTCCATTCCGAACGGGAGATTGCTTGGCTGGTATGCATCCCTGTATGGTCCAAGGTGTATCTGAGCCGTTCCCCCATTGATCATGTAATCCTCGAGAGTCTCGGAAACAGAAAGGCCGTCTGTCTCGCGTGTCTCGGAGAGCTTCTCGTAGTAGTCGCCGTAGTACACGTTGTAGTCCGTCTGCCATGGGAGCAGGACCTTGTCATAGTGCTCTAGCCAGTCGGGAGTTGCGTACATGTCCCAGTTTTCGAGCTTCATCTGGGTGTAAGTCATGCCCATAGATTCTAGATCGGCCTTTACTCTCTGAAGCCTGTTCTGATCTGTCGGATTCGAAAGAACCGCGACATCGATCTGATCATGGAATGTTATGATGAAGAAACGAACGTTTCCGGATGGCTCTATGGTACCGTCTTCCTTCGTGACATCAGCGGCGAAGCTGATGTTGTACGTATGCCCGTCGACCCACGAGTTGTAGGGCTGACTCCAGTTCGCGAACGCTCTAGCGTGAGGCTGTAGGGTGAATGGGCCGTTGTCGGCTGAATCCGTGTAAACCTCCTGGTTTGTGTCCAAGTCAACTATAGACATGGAAAGGCCGTACTCGCCCTCAATAACTCCGTTGAGAAGTGGGACTGAGAAGCTGTGTGCCCGAGCATCATCTATCGGATAGACGCACTTGTATGTGATATCCGTGACGCATTCCATGACATCTGGCTGCATCAGAGTAATGTCAGCGCTTGCGATACTGAACATGATTGACGAGATGTTGTTTGCTAGATTCACTTCATCAGCGCCATACCAAGCGGTACCGACGGTTGTGTTGTCTAATATCGTCATGGCGTCGATCTTGTAAATTCCGCTCTGGAAGTCGTGGTTGGCGATAGTGAATCTTGACCACTCTGAAGCATCTAGGCCGTTCACTTCCTCGACGTATTCCCCATCGAACTCGAATGTGAACTCCTCTACACGGATGTTATCGATTGCGAATCCGGCCAATCCAGCATTACCGTTGATGCCATCGCCATTGGACTGGAACCTCCATGTTAGAGTCAGTTCCGACCCGGCTAGAGTTGTACATTCATCGCGCCATTCGGTGCTGTCCTCGCTTGTTCTGTTCTGCAGGACGATGTGAGTTAGGTCCAATGTGACCGACTTGACGATGTTCTCAGTGTCGAACCATACCACCGAGTTCAGTCTATCCGAGTGGTCACCGAAGTACTCTACTTCGTCATATCCATTGAGGTCGAAGTCCTCGCACCTGTGGAAGTTGGGGTCATCGGGGTTTGTGTTCTGGATACCATTCTCATTGAGGTCGGTCCAGCTCCCGTAGGCAACTCCTTGGTAGAGTTCACCACCCTTGGACCATGAAATCTCCAGATTGGCGGCGTCCCTGATTGCAAGGAT
Organism: Thermoplasmatota archaeon; assembly: GCA_036154155.1. GTDB lineage: Archaea > Thermoplasmatota > Poseidoniia > Poseidoniales > Thalassarchaeaceae > MGIIb-O5. The sequence goes on from JAYZLP010000017.1 coordinate 8,984, forward strand.
GTTGCCTTGGGAGTCCTGTAGGAAGTCGCCCTCGGCGTAGTAATCGAATGTCAGGTATGTGAAGTCGGCACCTGATGCTGCAATTGGAATCGACTCGATTGTCATGGTCTCGCTCCAGTTGTCCCCGTATCCATCGTTGGGATGGCCGAGCCAATACGAGTGGCTCTTGAACACGCCAACGTTCTGGGGTAGCATTGAGTTCTGGCCAGACGAATCGTCAAGCCTGCTCCCATTCTCGTTTCCGTCGTCGGTCCATATTGGATCGACTCCAGAGAAGTCCTCGATGGCTACCAGATCTGGCTCAGCGTTGTATATCATTGCCTGAACTGAGAAGTCGGTAACTGTATTGCCCCAGTTCCTTGCTACAAGCTCGACATCTCTGTTGCCAGAGGCGTACCTTACTCCGTTCTCCAGAGATGGCCATGGCTCCTCTGCTAGTCCCGGGTCGAACAGGTTGTTGACGGTAGTCTGGAACCTGACATCATCATTGAGGTCGTCCATGTTTTCGAAGCCGACTGGGTTGGTCAACTCGGTCTTCACGAAGTAAGTCGTGTTGTCAATGAAGTCAGCAGTGAGCGATACGTCCTCGGAAGCTCCCGCTGCAAGATTGTTGAAGTTCAATGTCTGGCTTACAGTCTCAGTGGTTCCGAAGGTCACGTCCCTCTTCCTGATGGTAATGTTGTCGAAAGCGAAGCCGTCAAGGCCGCTGTCTTGGGAAGACCCGACGGGCCCAACTGACCCCATCAATCCGGTCCTGAATCTGAATCTGATGTCTATTACCTGGCCTGCGTAGGGAGTCAGGTCGATCGACTCAGCCTCATTCAGATCTTCCGAGGTTCCTCCTCCCTCGGTGTAGTTGATCCACCCTGTTGCGGTTCCGGAGTAGAAGTTTCCATTGTACGTGTTTACTTCTGGATCGACACCCTGGGCGAGGATTCTGAAGTACCTCTCGTTGTCCCATCCACCTGTGAAGAAGACAGACTCCCATCCGCTCCCGTCTGACCATACCTCAATTCCGCATGAGTCCTCGTATAGCCATCTCTCGACTACTGAGTACTGCTCGGCTAGGTATAGCTCGAAGAACGAAGTGCTGCACATTAGTGAGATGTCGAGGTAGGCTGCGTCCGCGCCCGTTAGGTCCACGTTCTCCAGAATTAGAGCCTCATCCATGTTGTTGAAGTATCCTGAGTTGCTCTCGTTGGAGCCCCCATAGTCCATACCGGCCCAGTAGTAATCTGTCGGGTTGCTGTCGGCCTCGTACCAAGATACGTTCTCTGTGGCAGCGGTCGAGTTGCTCTCGATGTGCCACGAGGATGCCCCCGACTCGTAGTCGCCCGTGTATGAGGTCTTGGTAAATGCACACTGGGAGCAATTGGATGTGTCGGAATTGCCATCGAAGTCATTGGAATATACAACGGTGTCAGTTCCGCCCAGGACCTCCTTGACCTCTAGGTCGACGTCTATGGATCCTGAAAGCGGGTTAAGGCCTGTGTTCTTCACAGTCACGTTTACCCATCTTGTTCCCTCTCCAAGTTGTGCCTGGCCGGTAGAGGGGTTGTAGGATGCAGGCGCAATTGTGACGCTAGTGATCCCTAGGTCCTCGTTATCTAGTGTCAGGACCGAGAGGAAGTCGCCAGCTCCAGCCCATCCCTGAGTATCCAGCCACATGGTGTTGTCAGCGAAACGGTACGAGTAGTCCCTCTGCCCAATTACGATCTCGAAGGCACTGTTGTCCCCTCCTTGCAGTTGTCCGGGAATTGCCATTGTTGGCCTCCTGCCGACATCGAAGGACAGTGACGAAAGGTATCCTGGTCCAGCTGGGTCTGCTAGGATAATCTCCACGGTGTTAATCTCTCTGAGATTGTCCAGTAGGAGGTATGTTTGGTTCTGTGCGCTAGAGTCCTGAAGCCTTGTGAGTGTCAGCTCGGTCGGTACGAAGAAGTCGACCTCTCCGTCCCTGTTGACGTCCTCGATAGTGATTGAAGCGCCTTTGAAGTCGCCCAAGGTGACGTAGTTCTGCGTGTTCCATCCACTTCCACTCTTTTCCGCGTAGGATATGTTTCCGGTAATTCCGTCGACTACAGCGATCATATCGATCTCATTGTCGTCGTTCGTGTCGGAGATGTCCATCCCGTACATAGGGTAGTTGTGCTCCGCGTCCAGCTTGAATTCGTTAACTCCCTGTGCTGTCGGGGTCATTGGGTTCGGGAACTGGTTCTGAAGACAGTCGTACTCCAAGACGGTCATGTTGTCGTAATGGCCGACCGAGTAACCCACACCGGTATTGTATGGTGGCGTCCTTAGCAGCCAGAGATCCAGGTCCTCGCAATCTCCGATGCTGCCCGGTAGGCCGCCGCCTTGGACAGTCTCGCCCCAGTGCCCTAATTTGACATGCTGATAGAGACCATTTGTCAGTGGGACTGGTAATTGCTGCTGGTTCGTTATCAGGCTTGGATCGGGGCCTCTGAAAACCTGGATGTACTGGTTCGTGAATGTTGCATCTATGGTCACGAGAACGATGTCGTCGTTTCCATCGTCGTTTATGTCGCCAACATCCATGCCAATGTGATATGGATTGGAAATTGTGATCTCCGTGTCGGACCACTCGTGGACGAGATTGTCACAGTCCCCCCAAAGCACTGTCAGATTGCCAGGTCTAACGAAAGTCTCGCCGACGAATCTGATGTTCTCCTGGTAGTAGATGACGTCATTTTTGCCGTCACCATCTATGTCGCCTATCTCCACATCCACCCCATTGGCGGTGTCTACGAATCCAGCCCTCTGTGAGTCGTTGTTCGAAATGAAGACGTCTTGTCTGTCCGCGAAACCACCTGAGCCGTCATTGTAGAGCGCTGTGATATAGTGCCCCATTGCACTTGCAGAAACGATGTCATTGTCCCCGTCACAGTCGATATCGCCCACTGCCGCGTCCTGAGGGTCCCTCTGGACTGCGTACTGCGTGATGTGCGATGCACTGGCGGCGGGAGCGAATGCAGCTAATGGTGAAGCAAGTAGCAAAATCACCAGAAGCAGGGCCCTTCGGCCCTCTCTGTTTCGGTTTTGGGCGGTCTTCGAACTGAACGACATACCCTTTGGGACATTCGGCCCTCTCTTATGCCTTGTCTAGAGGTGAGTGGGGCAACCCCAAAGGGGTTGTAGTGTAAAAATGCGGAATTAATGCGATTCTAGCCAGCTTGGATTGGGTGCGTAGTGATCCTCTGCACCGCCATGAATTCTCTCGAGTTTTCCTATTCTCCAGAGCCGATCCAGGAATGTCTTGATCTCAACTGTGTTCTTGTTTACCTTCTCCCCGATCAGTTTCTCGATGTCACTGAGGGACATCGAGGTGTGGCCGTGTTCCCTCACGACCATTGTCAGGACCAATTGTAGCCAAGCCTCGGCCTGCGGATCACTGGAAAGGATGTTTGTTACTGGTTCGGGGGGTTCGACCTCGTCTATGAACTCGGCCAATGCGGCTATATCTGGGTCGGTCTGAGTAGACATTCCGATCTCCGAGGCCCGCGCTGAAAGATCCATATCTCCAACCGTCCTGACCACAGAGGGTATTCTGGACGGGTCTGGAGGGGGGCCGGGCAGTGTGGGTTCGGCGGCTGATGGGTCTACTGACTCTCCTGACGATTGAGGCTCTTGGCCCGAGTTGTGTGACGTCTTTCCGAGTGGCCTTGTGAATCCGACTGCGCCTTTGAGTCCTATATCAGAACGGAGTGAGTTTACCCAATCGGCATCGCCCTGGAGAACGACTTCAATGGAATCTTGGTGTGATCTGTAACTGAACCTAACATTCTCGCCCTGACTCATGCGATCCCCCCTACTCCTGTCCGAACACTCACCATTAACTAAGTCACGCCTCTGCGAGACTCCTCAATACAGTCTGCAATATGCCGCCATTTCGGTAGTATTCGACATCGACGGGAGTGTCCAATCTGACAATTGCGTCAAATTCGACCGTGTCTCCCCCTTCCTTGGTAGCCACCACACGGATGCTTGACAATGGCTCTAGATCACCTCTCGAAGGTATGTCGAATGATTCTGTGCCATCCAAACCCAGACTGTCGGCGTCTTGGCCCTCTTGGAATGTAAGCGGCAGCACCCCCATCCCTACCAAGTTGGACCTGTGGATCCTCTCAAATGATGTCGCGATTACTGCCTTGACACCGAGCAGGAGTGTTCCCTTGGCTGCCCAATCCCTGCTACTTCCGGTGCCGTACTGAGAGCCAGCCAAGACAACCAAGGGGGTTCCTTCATCGATGTACCTCCTGCTTGCCTCAAACACAGTGGTTACTTCACCACTGGGAAGGTGTGTGGTGTACCCTCCCTCGGTACCGGGGGCAAGCTGATTCCTAATGCGGACGTTTGCGAATGTCCCCCTCATCATCACCTCGTGGTTGCCTCTTCTGCTTCCGAATGAGTTGAAGTCGCGTGGAGAAACCCCCTTCCCAACAAGATACTCCCCTGCAGGGCCATGGTGGGGAAAGGCCCCAGCGGGGCTGATGTGATCGGTAGTCACTGAGTCGCCCAGCTTCAGCAGGACTCTGGCCGAGGATATCGGCTCTATCTCGCTTGGTTCAGGAGTTATTCCCTCCAGGAAACTTGGAAGCCTGACATAAGTCGATTCTTGATCCCAGGGGTACAAGTCTGAATCCTCACTCGGAATAGAGTCCCACCTAGGCTCTTTGAGAACATCTGAGTACCTGTGTCTGAACATCTCAGGACTGATGCACGAGTCAACCGTTTTCCTGATTTCCTCGTCACTTGGCCAGATATCTGAGAGGAACACCGGATTACCCGACTGATCCACTCCAATGGGGTCGGATGAGAAATCAATATCCAAGGTCCCTGCAAGTGCGTAGGCGACAACAAGGGGAGGGCTTGCGAGGTAGTTGGCCAGAACCTTTTGGTGGATCCTGCCCTCGAAGTTTCTATTGCCGGAAAGAACACTGCCAACTACAAGATTGGCATTATCTATTGCCTCCTCTATTTCGGGATCCAGTGGGCCGGAGTTTCCGATGCAGGTCGTGCAACCATACCCTACAACATTGAAACCCAATTCAGACAGGTCCGTGGTCAATCCGCTTTCGTCAAGATACTCTGTGACCACTCTGCTACCAGGGGCAAGGCTGGGCTTGACCCACGGCTTGATCGACATTCCCCTAGCTCTTGCCTTTTTGGCCAGTAGGCCAGCGGAAACCATCACGCTTGGATTGCTGGTGTTTGTGCAACTAGTGATGGCGGCTATGACAACGTCACCGTGAGAAAGGCTGCACCCTCTGCTTGGGACTTCAGACTTGTCGCCATTCCTTGACGGTTCGATGCCGTGGCCCTGGTGGCCCACGGGGGAATTCAAGCTCTCCCTCCAGTGGGGCTTCATGTCAGAGAGACTGACCCTGTCCTGCGGCCTCTTTGGACCGGCCATTGAGGGGACGACTGTGCTGAGATCAAGGGACAGGTTTGAGGTGAATGAAGGAGTTGGCGAAGATTCGGAATGGAACATTCCCTGAGCAGACAGATACCTCCTTACGTTTTCGACGTGAGATTCCTCCCTTCCTGAGAGGCTCATGTAATCAAGAGTGACTTGGTCTACTGGGAAGAAGCCGCATGTGGCTCCGTATTCAGGGGCCATGTTGGCTATCGTAGCCCTGTCAGGAAGGCTGAGGCTAGAGAGGCCCGGCCCGTGGAACTCAACGAAACGCCCTACGCAGCCATGTTCCCTCAGCATCTGAACAATCCTTAGTGTCAGGTCAGTAGCAGTGACTCCGGGCGATGCTTTGCCCTTCAGTTCGAAACCCACGACCTCGGGGAGCAGCATGTAAATCGGCTGGCCGAGCATCACTGCCTCGGCCTCTATCCCACCAACGCCCCATCCAAGAACTCCGAGCCCATTGATCATCGTAGTATGAGAGTCGGTGCCGACGAGGGTGTCTGGAATCCAGATTCCCCCTTCCTCCCTAGCAACGGAAGCTATCCACTCTAGGTTGATTTGGTGGACTATGCCACGCCCTGGGGGGACGGCCCTGAAGCTGTCTAGGCTCTGCTGGCCCCACTTTAGGAACTTGTAGCGCTCCATATTCCTCTCATACTCCATCTCGAGGTTCTTCTCTCGAGCGTTCGGAAAGAGTCCGGAGTAGTCGACCTGGACCGAATGATCCACCACCAAGTCGACTGGGACCTGTGGGTTCACGGCCTTCGGATCCCCGCCTAGCCCGACCATTGCATCCCTCAGGGCAGCAATGTCGACAACTGCGGGGACGCCCGTGAAGTCCTGCAGGATTACCCTACTGGGGCTGAACGGAATCTCGGCTGGGTCCATGTCAGGCGACCACGATGCTATCCTCTTCACGTCGTCCTCAGTCACTAGGAAACCATCGCACTTCCTCAACGCGGCCTCGAGAAGGCATCTGATTGTGAAGGGCAGGGAGTCGAGTTTGCATATGCCGTGCTCCTCTAATGCCCCTAGGTCGAAGAAGACCCCTGATGAGCCATCGCTAGTCTCGAAAGATGAGCGAGCGTTGAATGGGTCGTTCGAGGACATGCGGCCACCGTCGCCCTAACCGGCGGAGGCGAAGCCAATCAACTTGACTCACCCGAACGAGAGTGATATTCACTCGTTTACGGTTACATGCACTAGCCTTACGTCTTCGATTGGCTTGTCGTTGTCCCCTGTTGGGACTTCCTGGATTGCGTCTATGTGGTTCTGACCGCTTAGAACCTGTCCGAACACCGTGTGGACGCCGTCAAGATGGCTGGGTGTGCTTCCAGTTGGTACGATGTAGAACTGGCTTCCACCAGTATTCGCAGCTGAAGTCTTCGCCATTGCTAGCATGCCCGGTGAATGAAGAAGCCCGTTATCGGCCTCGTCGGGTATGGTCCACTCGCTCTGGTCACAGGAGCTCTGGCTGGCCGCACTTTCCCCGTTGCAGTACCCGTACCAGTTGGCGGCGTATCCGCCCATGCCGTCCTGACGGTCTACGTCGCCGCCCTGGATCATGAACCCATCAATTACCCTGTGGAAAATCGTGAAGTCGTATCGGAAGTTCTGCGCGTGAGTTATGAAGTTCTCAACGTGGACGGGTGCTAGATCCTGGAACAATTCAATCTGAATCGTTCCCTCTATTCTCTCTCCCGAATCGTCAACGTAGGAGACTTCCAAGGAAACTACTGGGTTTTCTGGATCCTCCTGCAATGCGTCGGAAATCAGTTTGATTGATGTGAGGACGATCATTCCTGCTATCACCATGGCGACTAGTCCCATTGGAGTGGGGTTGCCCTCGTCGAAGAATTGCATGTTGGCGCCTCCCGTTATCGACTTCTCGTCCATCATGGACAGCAAGGAGTTCATATTGCGTCTAGTCTCCTTGTTCTTGGGATCAATCTTGAGTGCCCTCTTGTAGCTCTTCAACGCTTTCTGCCAGTGCCTTTTCTGTGATGATTCGTCATGCGTCCCTTGGGCAGTTCCAATATCTCCTGCTTGGCGAAGGGTCCTGACCTTCTGACCGTCATTCTCGCACAGTGGCCAAGCCTGTCTCAGCTCGGAGAGTGCCTCCTCGAAATTCTCGTCGGACAACATAGAATCGGCCAAATCCCAAGACTTCAGCAGTTCGTCCGGCACGGGCATGGGCTCCGCGACCATGCTCACATACAAAACGACAGCGGAAATTTGAGAGGCGTTTCAGGGTGGACCTAACGGGGGAACGGCTAAGACCACCCTAATAGCGCGGAAGGCTGCGAGGCCTAGGTGCGGCGGGCCGATGGGAGAAATGAGTGATGAGCCGGATCATCAATGACTTCACAATAAATGTCGCTACGGCCAATGGCACTGGTTCTCAGTCTTCCAACCTCATTATTCTCCATTCAATGTTCGAAATGGGAGTGCCGGTCAGCGGCAAGAACCTGTTCCCTAGTAACATCTCTGGCCTCCCAACATGGTTCATTATCAGGGTCAGCGACAAGGGATACCAGGCTCCGGGTGACGAAACAAATTTCCAGATTCTAATGAACAAGGAGACATGGGAGAAGGACCTAGCCTCATTGAGTCCGGGAACCGTGGTAATCTACAACGAAGACGCAAAGATGCCTGTGGAGAGGGATGACTGCGTCTGCCTCGGCATGCCGATGACAAAAATGGCTAGGGGAATAAGCCCGAAGCTGGCTAGGCTGATGGCCAACATGTACTACGTTGGAGGGCTAGCTCACCTTCTCGGGATTGACGAGAGTGCAATAGGTAAGGCCGTCGAGCAGCAATTCAGGGGCAAGGAGAAGGCGATAGAGCTCAACAACAAGGCCATCTCAGAGGGCAGGGAGTACGCTTCTGAGAACTGGGACTTCGACTGCCAGTTCGCCCTAGAGGCACGTGAAAAGCCGTCTGAGACATTCCTGATTGAAGGAAACGAGGCGACTGCTCTTGGATCGATCTACGGTGGAGTCAACATGCTCTCATGGTACCCAATAACGCCTTCATCGTCCTTGGCCGAGTCAATCATCTCGTGGATACCGAAGCTGAAGGAAGGGGAAGACGGGGGAGTTACCTGTGCAGTCGTTCAGGCTGAGGACGAGCTCGCAGCTGCCGGCATGGTCCTTGGCGCCGGCTGGGCAGGTGGTCGCGGAATGACGTGCACTAGCGGCCCGGGGATTTCTCTAATGTCGGAATTCATCGGCCTATTCTACTTCTCAGAAGTCCCAGGAGTAATCTGGGACATAAACCGTACCGGCCCCTCAACTGGCCTGCCTACTAGGACCCAGCAAGGGGACCTTACAATGTGCTATGAGGCAAGCCACGGCGATACCCAACACATTGTCCTGATTCCCGGAACTGTGGACGAGTGCTTCGAATTTGGATGGAGGGCATTCGACTACGCCGAGAGGTTCCAAACATTGGTTTTCGGTTTCGGAGACCTCGACCTAGGAATGAACAGGTGGTCGACCAGTGGGTTCGAATACCCGAGCGAGAAGATGGACAGAGGGAAGGTAATCCGGACGCAGGAGGAGTTGGATTCGATCACTAACTTCGGCAGGTATCGGGATGTCGATGGTGATGGGATTGCTTACAGGACTCTCCCCGGAAGCGGCTTAGCCCCGATTCTGTATCGAGGCACTGGCCATGACGAGGACGGCATTTACTCAGAGGACCCGCAGGTCTACCATGCCACCATGGAGAGGCTTCGTAGGAAGATTGACGGTGCAAGAGACTTACTGCCTGCCCCCCTACTAAGGGAAGAGGAGGACGGCGAAGTGGGGATTATCTTCTATGGCTCCATGGAGAACACAATAGTGGAGATCGATGACATACTGGAGGAGTCCGGACTCTCCGTAAGCACTTGCAGAGTGAGGGCCCTCCCGTATCACTCAGACGTCGAGGGCTTCATCGAGAGGCACGAGAGGGTGATTGTACTCGAGATCAACCGTGATGGTCAGCTTTATGGGATCTTGAGGAAGGAGCTTCCCGTAGAATTGCTTCCAAAGTTGCATTCGGTAGCATATAGCGATGGGCTGCCCCCAAGGGCAAGGGAATATTCCGAGAGGATATTGAAAGAGTTGGAGGGAGCAGAATGAAGCCGGTTAAGTTGAACGTCATCAACTTGGAGAAATCGGAGTATACCGGGGGGAAGTCGTCTCTGTGCCCTGGGTGCGGACATGACCAGATTTCCAATGTGATCATCCAAGCTGCATGGGAGAACGGCATAGAGCCTGAAGGCATTGCAAAGATGAGCGGAATAGGTTGCTCTTCGAAGACGCCTGCATACTTCCTGTCGAAGAGCCATGGTTTCAACACCGTTCACGGCAGGATGCCTTCGGTCACCACGGGCGCCAACATGGTGAACAAGAGCCTCTCGTTCCTGGCCGTGTCTGGTGACGGCGACACCGCCAGCATAGGAATTGGTCAATTCATTCATGCGATAAGGAGAAATCTCGACATGGTGTACATTATTGAGAACAACGGCGTTTACGGCCTCACAAAGGGCCAATACAGCGCTACTGTCGAGAAGGGCTCGAAGAAGAAGAAGGGCACTGTGAATGAGCAGGCCCCAATAGATCTATGCGCGATGGCAATAAATCTCGGGTGCACATTCGTGGCAAGGTCATTCTCTGGTAGCAAAAAGCAGCTGACCTCTCTCGTGAAGGCCGCGATGAGCCATAGAGGAATGGCAGTTATCGACGTTATTTCCCCGTGCGTGACCTTCGCTAACAACGACGAGTCTTACAAGTCATACAATTACGTCAAGGAGAATGACGAGGTTCTCCACATTCTCGACTACATCCCTCACTTCTCACCGCTAGAAGAGGTCGACGTCCCAGAAGGGGAGTATAGCGAAATCTCGCTCTTCGACGGGTCAACGCTCAGGTTGGAGACCGTCGGGGAAGAGCATGATCCGACAAACGCCGTGGCTGCTTTGAGAGCGATCCATGAAGGAACTGACGAGGGACGTCACGTCACGGGACTGCTTTATTACAATCCGAACCAACCAACAGCTACAGACGAGTTGGGGTTGACCGATACGCCACTTGTGGCACTCTCAGAAGAGCAGAACAGGCCTAGCAAAGAGAGCCTCGAGATGGTCAATGCGGGATTCCGCGCGAAGTAAGCCGACCGGGTTTGCGGATTCGTTGAAATATCGGGCCTATGTCCCAAAGGCGCCAGTCCCTTGGTGTAGTGGTCCATCATATGGCACTCTGGATGCCATGACCCTGGTTCGAATCCGGGAGGGACTACCAAACTAAAGTGACCTGTAGAGGAACTGAGAGACCCAACTGACCATGATGATGATCATGAACCATCCTAGACTCAGTCTGACTATCCCCGATGGCTCCTTCTTAGGTGGGAATGGATCGATGCCCGCATCGAGCGCCTCGGCGATTATCGCAAGCTCTTCCTCTATCGTCTCCGGCTCCCTCATCTAACTACCTCAGGGCTCGATCGTTGGGTCCCATCCCGAGACGTAGTCGCCGTCCATGGAAGCGAAGTCTTCCCCGAATCCGGATAAGTCGACATCAATGGAGCCAAGGTTCTCCAGGATCCTCCCTGGATTACTGGACTTGGGGATGGTGACCGCCCCCACGTCAATGCACCACTTGATCGCGGCCTGAGCCGGTGTGCACCCTATCCTCTCAGATACCTCCCCTAGCTTCGGGTCGCTCACCTTGTGGCCCCTAGCCAATGGGGAATAGGCCATGGGAGTCGCGCCGATTGACTCGGTGAACTCACGGAGTTCTGTCCTCTGCAGCCATGGGTGTATCTCTATCTGATTAACAGAGGGTAGAATGGAGGCATAGGACCTCATCGCCTCGAGATGGTGAGTCCCATAGTTGCTTACCCCAATGGCACGTGTCCATCCATTCTCGAGGCACTTCTCCATGCCTTTCCATACAGAGGCCCTGGCCCCTACATCCTCGGGAGGAGCATGGACTAGGTAGAGGTCCATCTGGTCAAGCCCCATATTATCCAGGCTCTCCTTGCACCTCTGAATCACCTCGTCATAGCCAGTAGCGTGAGGTCTTCTCAACTTGGTAACTATGAACAGCTCTTCCCGTTCTACGCCGCACTCCCTGATCGCATCCCCGACCTCGTGCTCGTTCCCGTATGCCATTGCAGTGTCAATGAGCCTGTATCCGCTCTTTATGGCATGAACTACCGCCGATTTACACTCTCCCGGCTCCTTCATGAGATACACCCCGAGTCCGAACATCGGCATCTCAATCTCGGATACTCTCAATCCAGTCTCAGTGCTAGTGTGTCCGATGGTCGTCGAGGGGCCCATGGAACGCGTGGGGTTGGCGCCCATAATCAAACATTCCCGCAGTGTTTGAAGCACTGATTCCCCCCCGAGGGGCATGAGTGAGCTCCCCGAGGGGGTTTCCCTGCCTCCCACGAGGCCCCCTGAGACGCGTCCCTCGGCCTCAGTGATGCTGAGCAGGGAGTCAGAAGGCGGTCATGAGATACTCCTGGGTCACAGGGTATCCGAGTTACCTAGCTTCCCGGACTTCTGGGCCTTCCCAGGAGGGGGCGTCAGCAGGGTGGACAGGGGAGCCTCAGAGGACCATCCGGAATGGCTCGGTGTCGATGATGAGTATAGGGCAGCCTCCTTCGCCCTTCTCAGGGAAATGGTCGAGGAAGTGGGACTGACTCCCGATGGATCAGGCGGCATAATGAGCATCGAAGAGAGCATCCGAGAGGAGGTCTGCCGAGACAAGGGGGCTTGGAGAAAGAATGTCGAGTTGGGCAATATCTCCACCGAGGGGTTTCATTGCGAGATGATCACGGACAGGACGACTCCACCCTTCGCCCCCATGAGATTCCAGAACTTCTTCTTCCACGTCCCCACTGGACATCCTGGCGTCATTCCAACATTCCCCCCGGGCAGGTCGGAATTTGACGAGTTCAGGTGGTGGAAGCCGGAGGACCTGCTATCGGCATGGGAGTCTAATCAATTGAGGGTCCCGCCACCGATTGTGACCCTGCTGAGGGACATCGTCGATAGGATTGAGATCTACGGGGATTTGCAATCCGCATGCGACAGCCTTGCTGAGGATCCGCCTAGTGGCGACCACAGGCTGGAGTTCGCTCCCGGAGTGGAGGTTGTCCCACTGGAGACGGATACGTTGCCCCCTTCCACGCATACGAACTGCTACATCCTCGGGGAGCCCGGCGGCGAGATGGTAATCGTGGACCCTGCAGCGAGGTCGAGAAGATCGTTGGATTACCTGAGAGCCAAGATTTCGGAGGCGCTTTCACCCGGCTCCAGGATCATAGCTAGCGTTTTCACGCACATGCACCCTGACCACATAGGCGACCTCACAGGGATCTCGGAGATTTACCAAGCACCCATTTGGGCTAGCGAAGAGACTCTAGAGTCGATTCCCGGGGCGACGGACAGCTCCGTCTTGAAGGAAGGAGACTCGATTACCCTGAATGGGCCCTCTGGATCCTCCACTTGGGACATAATCGAGACACCTGGGCACTGCCCTGGGCACATCTGCCTGGTTGGAGACGCGGGGGTCGTTAGCGGGGACAACTGCGTCGTGGTTGGCACCATCCTGGTCCCATCCTCGAACGGGGACATGGACTCCTACATAGCGGGCCTCAGGAGGATTCGCGAGCTGGGGCCTCCTATGCTGTTCCCCGGGCACGGTCCCGCCTCGCCCAACCCACGCAGGCTGCTGGACAGGTACATCAGTCACAGGTCAGCAAGGCACGAGAGGGTCATGGATGCGGTTTCCTCGGGGATTAGCTCGCTTGATGAAATAGCCAAATCGGCATATAGGGACACCCCGGAGGCGAATCCCCTGCTATCTCGTGACCAGACGCTTTCTCACCTACGCTCACTCACATCCTCAGGCAAGGTGGAAGCCCGTGACAACCAATATTACCCAACCTAGTCAGTGTGAACGTTGAAGGGTCCTCTCTCACTGGTGGAATCATGACAGAGAGGTGGTGGGACAAGAAGGAGGAGGATCCCGCTCCCGAGAAAGACGCCAAGTCCTCGCCCAGCAGTTTCAAGGATTCGGGATCCGGTGATGGTTCTCCAGTGGAATTCACAGGGCAGAGGATTGTGCTGAAGCCGGATGTAAATGGGTGCTTCTACGTCAATGGCAGTATTGGAAATATCGGGAACATAAATTTCCTAGTGGATACTGGAGCGAGCTTCTGCGGGGTCGACGAAAGGACTGCTGAGATGCTCGACCTGAATCGGGGAGAAGTGGTGAGGACGACGACAGCAGCTGGCCCGGGAATGGGGTACAGGACTACTTTGCCTGACATAACGGTTGGACAGATGAAGATAAGAAAGGTTGACGCGTTAATCAACCCCCTAAGAGAGGCTGATGCTGGATACTGTATTCTAGGTATGACGTTCCTCGAGCACATTGATTGGAAGCACGAGAACGGGATGCTGATTCTGAACCCAGACGGGGAGTCGAATGGCACCAAGGTATACGGCGGTAATCACTGGCTCCTCGAGGACCCTGGCTACACTGTAGCAGCAATTCTACTCACTTTGGGCCTCATTGCAACATCATTCATGGCAGTGGCTGCTGGGGGAACCAAGGATCAATGGGTCGAGACACAGGGTGAGGTCCTCGAAAAATATCCGGGATACGACTGGGTTGAGCATAAAGACTGCTATACGGATGACTGGGGAGATGAATACTGCGACTACTGGTACGAATTGCATTGCTGGGCCGACTTAGACGTCTCATACTCCGTCGATAACACCACCTACTCCGCCGAGGTTGATCATTTTCCAATTACAACTTACCAAGACTACGAAGGTGCGGAAGACGACTGCTTGAATTACGCGGAGAACGGCACTATGCCAATAGGAAGTTTCGTTACATTGTACTACAATACTGAAGACCCTAGTGAAGTCCGGATTGATTCCCCCTGGGATGAGATTCTCGGCTTCTTTCTCTGTGGAATAATTCAGTTCATCCTGTTGGTTGTAGTTCTACTATTTGCCCGATTCGATATAGGTACGGGAGGTGCCGTAGCCTTGCATGTGGGTGGTTCCGGGATTGGGTGGGGCGGTCATTACTACGACGAGCCAAGTTACTACGACAGGCCCTGGCACAGGAGGCCTTGGTTCCACCGGAGGCGCCGTTTCTATCGTCATAGGCGCAGTGGCCATCGCCACAGAAGCAGCAGAGTCACTAGAAGCTCTGGAGGACGTCGATCCGGTGGCGGCGGCAGATCCGGTGGCGGCGGTAGGTAGACCATCGTCATAATGAAAGTGCCTGCCTCCTTTGCAGTGGCGTGGACGGGCACTGGACAGGAGTCCCGACAATCGAAGGCTCCGCTTCCAATGAAATGTGGGTGGAATCCTCGCCGAGGGTGTCCCTGAGGGTTATTGAGTGGGTTCCAGATTCCCCGGCTAACGAAGCGCCGGTGGTCTTCGTCCCTGGTTGGGGCTCCGTTTTCGAAGGATGGAGGCCCCTGATCGAGGAGTGGGCGAGACACCGCCGGATCGTCTACATCGAAACGCGTGAGAAGGGGAGTTCTAGGATCGAGGGGAATATCTCGAAGAGTGACTTCACTGTAGACTGTCTGAATACAGATATCGCTGCAGTTCTGGAGTCGTTGGGGATCGAGAGCAAGGATGTTGACTGGTTCTCATCTTCACTGGGCTCGACACTGCTGATAGACGCCTTCCAGAAGGGGAGGCTGTCAGGGAGGACATCCATCCTCCTAGCTCCAAACCCCGACTTCGTGTTCCCGATCTGGGCGAGGGCGCTGATGAAAATGCCACTGCCACGATGGACTCACCCCCGGCTGATGAGGGTGGCAATCTGGGCAGTTGACAGGAAGGTCAAGGAAGAGGGGCAGAGGATCCGCTACAGGAGAGCCCTACTCTCCCAGGACCTTGGGAAAATGCTTCTGTCTGCCAGATACCTGATGGGGTACTCACTGCCCGAGGATCTCTCCTCAATCGATTTTCCTTGTGCGGTAATGACCGCATCGTCGGACAAGTTGCACGGAATGGAGAAGGTGCTTAGCATCGTGGAGAGGATACCGGGGGGCCAGATGATAGAGGTACCGTCTAACCAATATGCCCATGAGGCGGACGTTCTGAAGGAGATTATGCAATTTCAGTCGTCTGTTTGATTCGCAGGGCCCACAATTAGCGATTCCCTGATGAAGGGCACTGTTGACGGCGGGACGAGAGCATGCGTGAGCAGTCGTCGTCGTTTGAGGTCGCGCGGGTCGTGCGTGAGCTTTCGAAAATGGTGGGTGCGAGAGTCAGGAAGGCGTATCAGCCCCACTATGAGCAGGTGGTCCTGAGGCTGAACAGAAAGGGGGATTCCAACAGGGATCTGGTGATAGTCAGGGGGAAGAGGGTCTACACCTCAACAAGAGACAGGCCCATGCCCCCAAATCCATCGCAGTTCGCCATGGTTCTCCGGAAGCATCTTGGAAATTCTAGGCTAGTAGGCGTTGAGCAACACGGTTTCGACCGCGTGATGATACTGGATTTCGAACATGGCGGAGGGAAGGTGAGACTGGTGATTGAGCTCTTCAGGGACGGAAACATAGTACTCATAGACGGAGAGGGCGTCATCATTCAGCCCCTGACTCATGCCAATTATGCCAGTAGATCCCTGAAGAAAGGCGTGGAATATGTCCCTCCCCCAGACGCCCTGGACCCCCGTGGCATGGAGATTGTGGAACTAGGGGCGATCCTGGATGAAAGCGACAGCGACGTCATTAGGACAATAGCATCCAGAGCGAACCTCGGGAGGGTTTTCGGTTCGGCCGCGTGCTCCTTGGCGGGAATCGATGAGGATATTACAGCCAATTCCCTAAATGAAGAGCAAAGAGAGGCGTTGATGGGTGCCATAACGAGCATGCTATCCGAGCTTGAAGATGGGACGGGCGCAATCCTCTGGTTGGCAGATAACGATGCGGTTTCGAAGTGGAAATCGGAATCTGAGCTCGAGGCCTTCTCTAGCGCAGAAATCCTGTCACCCATTTCTCTTTCCCACCTCGATGACTCGTTCTCCGTCAGGGTGGAGTCGGTCTCGGCTGCTCTAGACGGAGTTTTCGGAACTCATGACTCTGCGGCTTTCATCCGTCGTGAGGAGGAGCGTCTGATTGAGTCTGGTTCTGATGAGCAGCAAGTCCTAGGAAAGCTAGAAAGGAGGGCGGAACAGCAGAGGCAGGCTATCGGAAGATTCCACCAGAAGGCTGCGGTCTCGCAAGAGCTCGGTAAGGCGATCCAGGAAAACTGGGAGCACGTGAACTCAATTCTGGAGCAATTCAACTCAGCCATAGAAGGCTCGAACTGGCAGTCTGTGGCAGAGAAGTCTCTGGACATACCATGGATAGGCGGTGTTGATCCTAAGAAGAGGACAATCGTGGTATATCTTCCAGATGAAGAAGGGGAGCCTGGCACCAGCATTACCCTGGAAGTCGGTAGGACAGTCCATCAGAACGCTCAGAGATATTTCGAAAATGGCAGGACCCAGAAGGAGAAGGCGAAGGGAGCTCAGGATGCTCTCGACAGAACGGAGGCGTCGCAGGAGCGCGAGGGGCGCAAGGCAGCCAAGGAGGCGGCCGCAGGCAGGTTACGTGCCGTCAGACGAAGCCGCAGATTCTGGTTCGAGAAGCACAGATGGGCGATTCTCTCCGGTGGCCATTTCCTGATTGGCGGAAGGGATGCAAAGGGGAACGACTCAGTCGTGAAGAAGCACCTGGGGGCCAAGGACCTCTACTTTCATGCAGACTTGCATGGCGCTCCCTCCTGCACACTGAAGCTGAAAGATGGCTTGCTCCCCAACCAAAACCCCGCCGAAAGCATTCCTGACGGAGTGGCTTCTCTCCAGATCTCACAGAGTCTCGCGGATGGGGTAGATGATGCCAGAGAGCTTCCCGAAACCATCCATGGCGAAGCCGCCAGGATTTCCGTATGCTGGTCCAGAGCATGGGGCAGTGGCGGCGCGGCGGCGACGGCGTTCCACGTCAGGCCCAGTCAAGTTTCCAAGACAACAGAGAGCGGTGAATCCCTGGGCAGGGGTTCCTTCGTAGTCAGGGGACAGAGGAACTGGCACAGAGATCTGAAGCTTGAGATTGCAATTGGAATGGGTGTTGTTAATGGCGTACCTATGCCAGTTGTCGGAACTACTGAGACTATTTCCAGGATGTTCGGGAGATGGGCCAAGATCACTCCCGGGAGTAGAAAGAAAGAGGATGTTGCGAATTCGATTTCAAAGGCGACAGGGCTTACTCAGGACGACGTTCTTTCCTGCCTCCCCCCTGGAAACTGTTCCATTGAGGACCATGGCCTCATTGGTTCCTGAGAGCACCCCAGTCTGGCGCGGTGATGCCATAAATGGCAGCATCTACAAAGTGATCATACAGCCACTCTCTGTCTTTCACGACCCCTTCCAGGGTCATTCCCAGCCTCTCAGGTACCGCCCTGCTTCTCGAGTTCTCCACGGCCACAAGAATAGTTGCCTTGTGCAGGCCAAGATCGTCAAAGCAGTGGTCGATGAGTCTGACACAGCACTTGGTCACGATTCCGTATCCCATAGCGTCCTCTGACAACCAGTACCCTAACGTGAACCTCTTGTTTGACCAGTCTATCGAATTAAGACCAACAGTTCCGACGACAGAGCCACCTAGTAGAACCATGTACATACATCCATTTTCCGTGTAGGCGCCATTCTCAATTGCTGCAGACTCGTCTTCGACACTCGTAACTTCATCTAGCCATGGGAGCCACTCCCTGAGGTACTGCCTGTTTTCATCGATCTTCAGGAATAGTTCCTCGGCATCCCCTTGTTCTGGGACCCTTAGTTCAAGCCCGTCCTCGACCAGCAAGGAGGGGGCAGGACGGTAATGGCCGGGCATGACATTCTGAACTTGTATTGTCTATTGAGTTGTTCGCAGGTTGCGACAATGCTTCAAGCGAGGACTCACGGGGGGGCTCATGAGTGGCGGCGATTACGGGAACTGG
Organism: Thermoplasmatota archaeon; assembly: GCA_036154155.1. GTDB lineage: Archaea > Thermoplasmatota > Poseidoniia > Poseidoniales > Thalassarchaeaceae > MGIIb-O5. The sequence continues at coordinate 27,445 of JAYZLP010000017.1, forward strand.
ACCTACTCAGAGTATCTCAACCTAAACGAGCTGCTCGCCCTACAAGGAGAGGACAGGGGCGTGAGTGCTGATGAAATGCACTTCATTATCGTTCACCAAACCTTCGAGCTCTGGTTCAAGCAGGTCATCAAAGAGCTCTCTGAGGTAAGGGACATACTGGGGCAGGTTCCTGTCCCAGAGGATGAGATTCCGAGAGCGGTGGAGCATCTTGGAAGAACCACAGAAATTTTCAGGCTAATGGCCAATCAATGGACCGTTCTTGAGACCCTTACGCCACAGGGTTTCCTAGCATTCAGGGATGGGCTTGGTAGCGCTTCTGGATTCGAGTCCTACCAGATGAGGGAATTTGAGATCCTCCTCGGATTGGAAGACGCGGACAGAATTGGTGGCATGGATCCACTTGAAACTTTCAGGAGGATGGCAAAGAGGGGCGAGGAGCACAGGGAAGTGCTCGCAAAGCTTGAGGATGCTTCTTCGAGGCCGAGTCTTGCTGAATCCCTGATGCTCTGGGTGGAAAGAACACCCATCATGGGATCGGTTTTCGGGTCCGACAACGACCAAGAGTCCGTAATGCAGTATGTCGACTCCCATCTCGAAGCACACAAGGGGATCTGTGACGCTGCATCGGGTTCATCAGAGATGATGGCAGCGAGGATGAAGGCCTCTCATGAGTCGGCTATTTCTTTCCTGAAGCCCGACGGGGTCCCCAGCAGGAGGAGGGCTGGGCTTCTTTTCATCGAGTCATACAGGGAGCTTCCTCTTCTTGCATGGCCACGGAAGCTAATCGACGCAATTGTGGAGCTAGAGGAGTCCATGGTAAAGTGGCGCCACTCTCATGCTAGAATGGTTGAGAGGATTATGGGGCGCAGGATAGGGACCGGGGGGACCAGCGGAGTTGACTACCTAGATGCTACTTCTGAGTACCGCATTTTCAAGGATCTGTGGGCAGTGAGGACCATACTCGTAAAACCGCAGATGAGACCAGAACTGGTAAACTCGGAATTCTACGGCTACCACTCAACAAATGAGTGAGTTTTCCCTCTTGCCCATCGGACCTTTGAAGTCATCAGGTCCTTTCGAACGTCGTATGCCGGAAGCGGTGATTTGCGGATATGCACGCACTCCCTTCGGAAAGTTCAGAGGAGGGCTGTCGAAATACTCCGCTACAGAACTTGGAACTATGGCGGTTTCAGAGCTTCTAAAGAGGTCCAAGATAGACCCTTCCGGTGGCGAAGTTGACCAGGTGTACATGGGGCAAGTACTCCAAGCTGGCGCCGGACAGGCCCCCGCTAGACAAGTCGCACTGGGTGCTGGCATGCCGCACTACACTCCTTGCACTACAATCAACAAGGTATGTGGGTCCAGCCTGAAGGCCGTCATGATTGCAGCATCTGAGATTAGGGCGGGCATGTCCTCCTTGGCGGTTGCAGGCGGCATGGAGTCAATGACGAATGCTCCTCGATTTGTAAGAGAAGCCAGAAGGGGCGTTGACGTTCCCTACAAGTCACTGGTTTCCATATTGTCCCATGATGGTCTTGAAGATGCATACACTGGGGAGAAGATGGGGAACACGGGGGAAACTTGTGCTCAGGAGTTTGGAATTTCTAGGGAGCGTTCAGACGAATATTCAGTGAGATCTCATCGACTTAGCAACATCGGTTGGGAAGAGGGGTGGATCTCTTCGGAGTGTTTCCCCGTTGGGGACGTGGATAGAGACGAAGGCATCAGGGCAGAGACAGACATGGAAGCCCTTTCATCGCTTTCTCCTGTTTTCAATGATTCAGGGCAGGTCACTGCAGGCAATGCGAGCCAGGTCTCCGATGGGGCCTCCGCGGTTCTGGTAGCCTCTGAGGAAAAAGCTGCAGAGATCGGACTACCAATTCTAGCCAGGATTGTAGACTACACCACATCCGGGGTATCTCCCGAGAGGGTCATGGCAGCGCCGATACCTGCGGTGGAGGACCTACTTGCCAGGAATGGCATAGACTCATCCAACATCGACATTTTTGAGCACAACGAGGCCTTCGCATCCGCGTCTTGTGCCATAATGGATCATTTTGGAGTTCCTGATGAGTGCTTCAACGTGCATGGTGGTGCGATATCGGTCGGGCATCCACTTGGAGCAACTGGAACCAGATGCTTGATGACCTTGGTCAATGCCCTTGGAAGGACCGAGGGGAAGCTCGGAGTAGTGACTATCTGCCTTGGTGGTGGAAATGCAGTTGCAATGCTGATTGAGCGTCCATGAGATGGTTTTCACGCCCCTAAAGGGGCGAAGATGAGTAAGAGGGCTTATGTGGGGGCCTCCGGTCGGCCGCCCGATGGTTAAGCCTGCAAGACACCACACACGCTTCGAAAAGGCGCGAATTATTGGCGCCAGGGCACTTCAGATTAGCATGGGGGCGCCTCTGTACGTGACCGAGGATGAGCTAAGGGAGAAATTCAGTGAGGAGTTGATTCAACTCTACGGAGTTGAAGAGGCTAAGGAAAGAGTGGTTCTTGATCCAATGAAGATCGCCACTCTTGAGTATGAGGAAGACAAGATTCCAATCGATGTCGACCCCCACGAAGAGGAAGAGTGAGCTCCGGAAGGGGTGATTATCTTGCTCCGGCTGCCCCGTGAGACTTTCAAGAAAGTCTCAGATGTGGTAAATCCAAGAAAGGCGACTGTTGCTCTTATTGTTATCACGGTAATTGTGATAGGCATCGGCGGGACGATCAGAATCTACGATGCGGGGGAGTCCTGTCCGGACTGGCCAACGTGCTTTGGGACGTTTGGATTTGACATCTCGGAGGAGGAACAGGGAGAGTGGTGGGAAGAGCACCCAGAAGAAGCCGATTCAAGGGGTTCGGGTCACAGATACACCTCTTTCCAAATCTTCACTGAGTGGATACACAGACTCCTTGCTGGAGCGATATTGGGCCCTCTGGTGATACTGAATTGGATCACCATAAGATCTCGAGATGATATCTCTTCTAGATCAAAAAAGGCAGCCATGGTTTCACTTATTCTGATTATTTGGCAAGGGGCAGTGGGCTGGCTAACAGTCGAGCTTGACAATGAGCACTGGAGTGTCGTACTCCACCTAGGGTCTGCCCTCGCATTCATGCTCTGCCTGGTTTGGCTTTGGATGGAGTTATGCAAGGACGATGATGAGTTGCCGAGTTGGGCGGAGTTCGACCCCATACTGACGAGGAAATGGGGGCCGATTCTGGGATGGGTGTCAATAGGCGCACTCGTTACTCTGTTCTCCGGGGCCTTCGTCTCCACCACCCCCGGTGCGAATTACGGATGTGGAATAGGCGGGATTGGAGAATCTTGGCCCCTGTGCAATGGGGAGCTGTTTCCCTCAATAGAGGACTGGGAGATTCAGTCCCAAGTTGTCCACAGGTGGTTGGTGGGGGCAGTAGGGCTGCTGCTAATTTCCACCTCTTACATGATATGGAAAGACTGCGAGCACGGACAAAGTGGCGTGATGCTCAAGAATTGGGTGTTCATTTCCACACTGATGTACGTCGTAAATGTCGCAATAGGCGCTCTCTACATCCTGTCTTGGGACTCAGATGGGTTCTTTGAGTTGCTTTCATTAGCCCATCTTATGTTGGCAGCCGCAACATTCTCGACTCTGGCTACCGCTTGGCTGGGACTCTCAGTAATCGCAATGAGGGATGGTAGTCACTGAGGAACAACAGCGAAGGGGCAGAAGGGGTGATAGGGTGATTGGTTCGTACTTCTCTCTGACCAAACCTCGTGTAGTAATTCTTCTCCAAATCACTGCACTATGCTCCACGTTGTCCCATGATCTGCTCAGCGAATCGGGCCTCGACACTGGTACTCTGGAGACGATGTTTGTGGTACTGGTAGGAGGATATCTGACCGCTGGAGGGGCCAATGCGATCAATATGTGGTATGATCGGGATATTGATCCAATGATGAGGAGGACATCAAAGAGGCCGATTCCAGCGGGTGAGATTACCCCGAATTCGGCATTGATATTTGGAATAATTCTGTCAGTCTTTGGAACTCTATGGCTGGTGGCTATGGCGAACGAAGTTGCTGCATTCTGGGCTGCCTTCAGCATACTATTCTACGTCTTCATCTACAGCATCTGGCTGAAGAGAACCACTCCCCAGAACATCGTTATCGGAGGGATTGCTGGATCTACACCGCCCCTTGTTGGATGGGCTGCAGCCGAGAGCGATCTGCAAATTTCAATGGAGTCTGCGGCTTTGTTTATGGATTCCATTACCGACATAGGCAGCCTAATGCCGTGGTTCATGTTTGGAGTGATCTTCCTGTGGACCCCGCCACACTTCTGGGCTCTTGCTCTTTATCGCTCGGGAGAGTACGAAGAGGTTGGAGTTCCAATGATGCCCAATGTCAAGGGGGCCGAAAGAACCCTCGTTGAGATGAAAATTTACGCAGTTCTGCTGATTGTAATGTCGGCATGTTCTCCGATAGTCTATGGTGATCTGGACTGGGGAGATATGCTCTACCACGTCCTGGGCTGGAATGCGATAATACTGAGCGCCTGGTACGCAAGCACGATTTGGAGAATAGACATCGACGAGGCCCCTGACGAGGATGGAAGGAAGGCAACAGCATCTCGCTCATTCTTCGATTCTTTGGTTTACCTATCATTGGTGTTCGTAATGTTGGTAGCTTCTAGTGTTGGACTTGAGGGGGCAATTGCTGGGGCACTGATTACAATAGGCTTTATTGCACGAATTGAGTGGACGAAAAGGAAGACATTGGGGCAATCATAGGTTGGGTTGATGCCCGATGCCTTCAAGCACTGAATGGGTTGTTGGCAACCGTAGAGGACTGGGGCGAGGTCATGGATGAGAAGGAGTTAATCTACGATTGGAACGTTATCGGCTACGAAGTCGAAAGGGATCCTTCTAATCACCCTCATGAGCTTTGGTTTGACGACGAGACCCTTCGTGATGGGCTCCAGAGCCCTAGCGCTAGAAATCCAACCATCGAGCAGAAGATCGAGTTGATTGACTATATGGAGAAACTTGGGGTTCAGAAAGTTGACTTAGGCCTCCCAGGAGCGGGACCATTTCACGTTGGCCACATAGATGCTATGCTGAGCCACATGGGGGATATGGACTACTCACTAAGGCCTGGGTGTGCGGTTAGAACGGTAGTTTCTGACATAGAGCCGCTTGTCGATCTGCAAGCTAAGCACGAACGACAGATTCAGGCCAGTGCTTTCCTGGGAACCAGTCCCATCAGGCAGTACACGGAAGGCTGGACGATGGAGAGGATAATGTCGACAGCAGAGTCAGCAGTTACCTTCGCAGTGGATAATGACATTCCCGTCATGTTCGTCACAGAAGACACCACGAGAAGCAAACCTGACGAGATTAAGGAAGTGTATTCCAGGGCCATAGAACTGGGTGCAGACAGGATTTGCGTTTGTGACACGTGTGGACACGTGACCCCAAATGGGGTAAGGAAGCTTCTAAGTTTCATCCAGGATGAAGTGATTCCTGACTCCGGGGTTAAGAGGCGCGATATTGAAGTCAACTGGCATGGACATCAGGACCGTGGACTTGGGGTGGCAAACAACCTAGCAGCCTACGAGGCGGGAGCAGATGTGATACACGGAACCGCCCTTGGCGTTGGTGAAAGGGCGGGCAACGCGCCACTCGATCAGACTCTGGTAAATCTGAGTCTGATGGGCGTGATTGAGAACGACCTGACATCATTGAATGAATACATGAGGAAGGCGAACGAATACATCGGTGTTGCCTTGCCTAGAAATTACCCTGTTTTCGGAGAAGATGCGTTCGAGACTGGGACCGGCGTGCACGCCAGTGCGGTTGTCAAAGCTATGGAAAAGGGAGACCACTGGCTAGCGGACAGGGTATATTCAGGTGTTCCAGCAGGAGATTTTGGTCTAGAGCAGGTAATCAGGATAGGGCACATGAGCGGTAGGTCGAACATCACTTGGTGGTTGAAACAGAATGGGTACGAAGTCTCGGACAGCTTAGTCGAACATATGTTCGAGGTTGCAAAGACCCAACGAAGCCTCATGACTGATGAAGAGGTACATGCAGCAATAGGCGCATTTGTTGGCTCGTAGAAACATGACTCGTGCGCCTATCGGCGACTACGAATGGCTATATGTCGTACTTACGCGAGAACGGCCATGCGAAACGCGTTGGCGATGGTGCTGATACTCCTATTTTCCTCGATTGCAGGGGTTTCTTCGGCAGATTCCGGAGGGGGAAATGACGATTTTGTTTCTAATGACTCAATTGTTTCCACATACTCGATCGCAGTTCAGATGTCCTTGAAGAGGGCAGAGAATCTAGATTCCTACACCCAATCCCAGATTGACACCACCAAGGAGTGGCTGGTAATCACGGGCATGGATATCGATTCACACCAGTCATCTATGGCCAAACCTGACTCATCGGCCAAGGCACCAATTCTTCAGGGGGCGTATATTTGGGAATTCGTAGAATCTCAAAGAGCTGTGGAAGGCCTTAGGCAATCCATTGCCTCGGGAGAGATAGAGTCTTTCTCGCCCCTTGTGATGAAGAAACAGCAGCCACGCTTCATACCCGATGACCCGGAGTTCCCGGCACAGTGGCACTTGAGAAACACGGGTCAGACGGGTGGTGTCTCCGGGGAGGACGCAAACATCACTGGAGCATGGGACAACTACAATGGCTCGGGAGTCGTGATTAGCGTGGTTGATGATGGCTTGGACAAGGACCACCCTGACATTGCGCCTCACTATTCGGCTCTTCTTTCGTATGACTGGTGCAATGACGATGATGACCCTTCGCCCTCCCAGTGGGACGGCCATGGCACCGCAGCGGGTGGCGTTGCAGCAGCGGCGGGGGATAATGACCTGTATGTCACAGGTGCTGCTTTCGGAGCCACAATAGCTGGATCGACGCTGATCGCTTGCTGGGCTGGCGACCAGACCGAGTCCGAGGCACTCAGTTACGAGAATGACGACATAGACATCTACACCAACTCATGGGGCCCAAGCGATGATGGTCAGACTCTGGAGGGGCCAGGGCCACTGACTACCGCAGCTTTGGAAGAAGACGCATATGGTGGAAGGGAGGATCTGGGCAACATCATAACCTGGGCTGCGGGAAATGGCCTTGGTTCCAATGACAATGCAAATTATGATGGATATGCGAACAGCAGATACACGATCGCTGTCACTGCAATCAGTCACGACGGGGACCAATCATACTACGCGGAGCCGGGGGCGAACATCCTAGTCGCTGCCCATTCAAATGGTGACGGCGAGGGGATAACCACCACTGACATCACAGGGAGTGGGGGGTACAACAATTCTGGCAATGTCACACACGATTTCGGAGGGACATCTAGCGCCACCCCCCTTGCCGCTGGTGTAATTGCTCTGATGCTGGAAGCCAATGAGAATCTGACTTGGAGGGACGTTCAGCACATCCTAGTGAACAGTGCGCGCAAGAACGACGCGAGTGACACATCATGGGAATCGAATGGGGCTGGTCATGATGTTTCCCACAAGTACGGATTCGGGGCCGTGGACGCGAGTGCAGCTGTCAATCTAGCCGAGACTTGGTCACTAGTAGGGGAAGAAGTAAACTTGAGTTTCAACCCCTCGATCACGACAACCACCATTCCCGACTCGAACACAACCTGGACTGAGTTTGACCTAGATGTCCAAACTGACATTCAGATCGAAAGCGTGGACGTCGTTGTCAATATTTCACACAACTCCAGGGGGGACTTGGACATCGTCTTGGTTTCTCCCTCGGGCAAAGAGTCCTGGCTCGCAGAGAATCGTAATGACAATGGAAACAACTACTACAATTGGATTTTCAACACTGTTCACCACTGGGATGAGTCCTCACTGGGAGAGTGGACTCTCAAGATCAGGGACACAGACTCAGGGACGACTGGAACTCTCGACTCCTGGGGTATGATTGTCCATGGGATGGACGTCGACTTGGACCATGACGACGATGGGCTGGAGGATCTGAATGAGACAGAGGTTTGGGGTACAGACCCATATGACGCGGACACGGACGACGATGGGCTCAATGATTTCGAGGAAGTAATCACCTATGGGACAGATCCTCTATCGGTGGACAGCGACCTCGATGGGCTCAACGACTACACCGAGGTTATGTCCACAGGGACCAATCCCCTGGACAGCGATTCTGACGATGATGGGCTTTCCGACGGGGCCGAGGTTAACTTCTGGTCAAGCGACCCGCTGGTTTACGACCCTGATGCCGATAGTGACCTGTTCTACCACTTCAACGACTGTAACGATGCAGACCCCCTCGTAAATCCTGGGAGGCCGGAGTTGCTCAATGGAATAGACGACGATTGTGATGAGTTTATCGACGAGGGATTCAACTTCACCGATGCTGATGGCGATGGGCTAGTGGATTGGTCGGAATTCCACATACACAGTACAAACCACCTCGATGCGGATACTGATGATGATGGCCTCGGGGACGGGGTGGAAGTAAACACCCACGGCTCTGACCCTAACTGGGCGGATCCGGATGAGGACTCCGATGGATGGCACTGGTTCCTAGACTGTGATGACGAGGATGCCTTCAGATCCCCTGGTTTACCCGAGGTGCTCGATGGGATTGACAACGACTGCGACGAGGTTATGGACGACGGCTTCGAGGCCGTCGATACTGATGGGGACCAGCTTAGCGACTTCGAGGAATACCATAACCTCTCCACAAACCCATACAATGGCGACACTGATGGAGATGGCCTTCCTGATGGATACGAACTGAAGGACTCGATGTCCGACCCACTGGTTTACGATCCAGACAACGACAACGACGGAGTCTACTGGTTCGACGACTGTGACGATGATGATTCGGAGGTTTCCCCCTTCCTACTGGAGTTGCTGGACGGGAAGGACAACGACTGTGACGTGTCCATCGATGAGGACTTCTACGATATCGATACTGATGGAGACGGGCTGCTGGACTATGACGAATTCCACAATTTCACAACCAACCCTTCCGAACCCGATACTGATGAGGATGGGCTGAGTGATGGAGATGAGGTCCTAGTTACCTTATCGGACCCATTGAAATTCAACTTTGACTACGATGAGGACGGTTTCAGGGACTTCGAGGACTGTGAGGACTTGGTCGACACGATTAATCCGGATGGGACTGAGATATGGAACGGCTGGGACGACGACTGCAGCGGAGTAATTGATGACGGTTTGGACCGGAAGAGTCTGGTGACGACATCTCCTGAGATTTCTGAAGTTTACAGATGGGAGTCGGTAAACGACACCCTAGTTCTCTCGATTGGCGCAGTGCCTAGCCAAATAGAGACGACCATGTCATGGAAGTTCGGTGACTACACGATGAATACGGCAGTTGGGGCTGAACTTTGGAATGTCAGCGAGGATGGCAGGAGCGTTACAATTCTTCCAATTGACTGCGAGTCTGCCGAAACCTCGTTTGAAATCTACCTCTGTGATCTAGGAGAAGGTCCACAACAAGTGACTGCCCTGATGTCAGATAGTGAGGCAATCACGGAGTTCACATGGAACTTGGACATGGTGATATGGGAGCCCCCAAAGAGTCTGGGGGAGAGGCTTATGGGATTCGTTCTGAGTCCTGTTGGAGCAGTCGTATCGCTAATTTTGGTTATTTCTCTGATTGGCGGGGCTCTGCTAATCGGGTCTAGGATCTCTTACAGGAGGCAGCTGAAAGAAGCATATGAGTTCTACAACATCAGCCAGGACAGAGGGAGCTTGGGGGTTGAGCATCAAGGCTACGCACTACCAAGCGCCCCTGATGTTTCCAGCTTGATATCTGGAAATAGCGGAGGTCAGCCTACTTATTCACCCACCGATGTAGACGAAGAAACGGGTTTGCCTCGTGCCCCAGATTTTGACTAGTCAGGGGTCGGCCTCGGCCGCTTCCTCTTCCACAGCTGCAGAGTCATTCAGCCCCCACTCAGCGTCGACTGACCCACCTGACCACTCTCCCTCGACTGTGATGTCCTCTACGTCATCATCCTCTCTCCAAGGAGGGTCACCATCCGATCCACTAATCACAAGGCAATCGTCCTCGTCAAGTCGCTTCCTGATTGTTTTAACACCCTTCGAAACAGGCAATATATGCCCAACAGGAGTTCCTGCAGTAACGAATGGGTGCGTGGCTGAACAAATGATTAGCCCCTTCTTAGGTGAAGTTACTTCGTGAGTCTCGGAGGGCCTTTCTGGATCGGTCACGGTTGCAACGACCTCCCCCTCATCTACGAAGCTACCAGCCGGAGCAAGAACATCCAGGAGGCCGCCTTGGTCAGATCTTAACCAGACTGATCCAGAGGCCAGAATCCGGAATCTTGGTCTGCTGGGATGGCCCGGAATCATCCTCAACCCACGTAGGACATTCAGAATCCCGTAGATGGAGATCTGCACTGACTCGGGGTCCGACTCGTTGGGACCCCCTCCTTCGAATGTGATGCAAGCAATGTCTGACTCGTTTGTCAGCCTTCGAAGTGAGCCCTTCGGGCCGACGTTGTCCAGAATTGCCTCTATTCCGAATGACCTTGCAATTTTATTGCTAGACGCGTGAGCGAGATTAGCCCTAATCTGAGGCATATTGGTCCTACCGAAGGCAGCGGTGTGCAGATCAATTACGTAATCGCTCCCGACTACGACTTCTTTCCAGATCCTGTGGGCGACACGGAATGTCGTATTGCTCCCTGGCTTTCCCGGGAATGCCCTGTTCAGGTCCCTTCCATCTGGCATATATCGGCTCTGTCTGCGATATCCCGGCATATTCACGACGGGGACAATTCTCAGGGTTCCGGACATTGCTTCTGGATCTATTGGCTTGCCGGGACCGACGAAATTGGGGCCTGTAAGGTAAGTCAGTGCAAGGGGGCCGACTAGTTCGTTTCCATGGACTGCTCCAAGAAGAGTCACGACCGGTCCCGGCCTAGAACCGTGAATGACGGTGACCGGGGTCGGCCATGATTCTCCGATGTCTACCGAGAGGAGGTCGAAATCCATTCTCCTGATTGAACCGGGAGAGATTCTCTTCCTCATGAAATTGTGATTCTTTGGACCGCTCTGGCGGGACCACTTCTTGGGCGTACCTGTGCTGTCCTCCAGGGCCTTCTCAATCTCCATCCTCCTCCTCTTGGGTATCTGGTTGGCGACCTTCAGGGGGGTGAACCTCCTCCTCTTCAATCGAGGGGTGAGAGACTCCGGCCTAGGCTCAGGGACCTCTTCAGATGAGTCATTATGTGGTTCGGACAACGACCTCCCCAGTCGGTTCGACGTAAATAGGGTACCTCACGTGAATAATGGGAATTCTTGAATTCCTCCGGCCCCTCGGAGCCTTATGGGAAGTTGGGAGGGGGCATCAGTCCAAGAGAAATTTGCGCCGAGCAGCATCTGCTTCGGCTGCGGCCCGTCCAATGAGGATGGTTTGCAAATCAGGTCTTTCAGGACGGAAAATGGATTGGAAATGGAATTCGAGACATCGGATGAGCATCAGGCGTTCCCAGGGATGGTAAATGGGGGAATTATTGGGACTCTATTGGACTGCCATGGAAACTGGGCGGCCGCAGTGGCCCTGATGGAGAGAAGTGGGTCTGAGGCCCCTCCCTGCACGGTTACTGCTAGCTATAGCATCAAACTCAGAAGACCTACTCCCCATGGGGAGAAGCTTCTGGTAAAGGCCGAGATAACCGAGATTAGCGATGACCGTGCAAGAGTGGGCATGACCCTCTCGGCCGGAGGGAAAATTTGTGCCACAGGAGAGGGGCTATTTGTTGCGGTAAAGGAAGGCCATCCAGCCTACCACAGGTGGCACTAGGCCATGTATGCACGGCATCCTTTAGAACGGCCGAACTAGAGAGAGTACGTGGACCGGACACCGCGAGGCCTAGAGGGCCTTGGACTCGATTCGAGATTGGTCGGCTTCTTGAGAGAGAAATGGGGCATAGAGGAGCTTTTTCCACCTCAAATTGAGGCCCTCCCTAATGCTCTTGAAGGAAATAACCTCATGTTGACAATTCCTACAGCCAGTGGGAAGTCCTTGGTCGCTTATCTTACCATGTTGCATAGGCTCAGCGGCGATTTGTCGGGGAGCAGAGGGCTATACATCGTTCCACTGAAAGCATTAGCATCTGAGAAAGTTGGTGAATTACAGGAGATCGCTGCCTCAATCGGCCTGAGTGTTGGGATAGCGATAGGAGACCGGAGTAGTGAGAACGTAGGAGTCAATGATGCTGACATCATAGTTTGCACTAGTGAGAAATTAGATTCAATGCTTAGGGCCAATGGGGATCTTCTAAGCAAAATTGGGATTGTCGTTTCGGATGAGTTTCACCTGCTGAACGACCATAGCAGGGGGCCCACGTTGGAAGTACTGATTTCTAGGATTAGACATGAGAAGCCCGACGCGCAGATTATCGCACTTTCCGCTACTGTTGGGAATGCTGAGTCTCTGGCGGAATGGCTGGATGCAGATCTAGTAAAATCTGAATGGAGGCCTGTTTCGCTTCACTGCGGAGTGATGAGTAATTTGGAAGTTAGGGTACACCGGATAGAGGGCGATGAACCCTCAGAATGGCCCTCTGAAAGGAAATTGAGTGGAAATAAAACCAAGTCTCTGCAGGCAGTTCTGGATGATACCGTGTCTTCTGGCGGACAGCTTCTGGTTTTTGTGTCATCAAGGGCGTCAGCACAAAAGGAGGCACGGGACCTTTCGGAGCATGTACTCAAAACGATGAGTTCCGGTGACGGAACATACTACTCGCAAACAGATGAAAAATGGAGTGGATTTTCATCGAAAATAAACAGGGGCGAGGAGTCTTCATCTGTGGGGAAGTCACTCTCAAACTCGATCAAAGGAGGGGTCGCGTTCCACCATGCGGGCCTAACTTCGAGCCAAAGGGGCGTTATTGAGGGTGCATTCAAGGACGGTAGTCTGAATTGCATCATCGCCACCCCAACCCTTGCCCAAGGAGTGAATCTACCCGCTAGGAGGGTTGTAATTCGTGATTATCGGAGATGGAATACAGCTGCAAGTGCCTCGATGCCTCTTCCAATAATGGAAATCAGGCAAATGATGGGGAGGGCAGGTAGGCCAAAATATGACGAACATGGAGACTCTTGGATTATTGCAAAGGATGTGCAAGAAGAGGAGCGTTTGGTTGACCTTTACCTGAAAGGAGGGCCCGAGGATGTTATTTCCAAGCTAGCTAGCCCAATGGCATTGAGGGCGGTTGAGGATCCTGCCCTCCTTACGCACTGCCTCTCAATTATTGCAACAGGCGGGGTTTCTGATAGGTACTCACTAGGCAGATTTTTCGAAAAGACATTTCTGGCTACTCAGATGAATTCTGAGACCTTGGCCGGTAGATTGGATGACGTAATCGACTGGCTGGCCAATAATGGGATGGTCAACAGGGATGGGGAGTCGGAAAAGGTAGCAACTAGAATGATGGAAGAGCAACCCGATTCTTCTTCCGATGAAGATTGGGAAGACGATGCTCCATCATGGGCCAATTCCGCTGCAGATGCGCTTGGAATAGAGTTGTCTAGTCATGTCGATGGGCCCAAGGAAGTCCTGCCCAAGAGGAGGGGGCCGCCAATTTTCGGATTCAGAAAGGCTAGCATCATTGAGCCTGAAGAGAGTATTTCTGCCGAATCTCCTTCGATGACCTATTCTGCGACCCCCCTGGGGAAAAGAGTTGCAAGACTCTACTTGAATCCCCTTTCTGGGAGAATTCTAAGGGATGGCGCATCGCGTGCGATGTCGATTCTTTCTGGTAGGGACGAGTCCGGGCAGGTTTCTCCTATGGGACTTCTTCACCTTGTTTCGTGTACCCCAGATTTTATGCCCCTATGGATCAGGAAGAATGACTTCGACAGGGTTCAGGCGGCCTTGCATGGACATGAAAGAGAGTTCCTAGCAGAGTCTATCGATTTGGAAGACGATAGAAGGATGAAGGCGGCATTGGTGATTCAATCATGGATGGAGGAGGATAGTTTCGAGGCCATAGAGACGGATTGGGGGGTGCAACCCGGGGACCTCAGAAGTCGTGTGGAGTTAGCTGAGTGGCTTCTATATTCAACTAGACAGATAGTAGCTGATGACGATGAGTTGTCATTGATGGGGAGAGAAGCCCATAGAACATTAGTGGAGGCGATCGATGAGGTTCACCGCAGAGTAAGATATGGATGCAAATCCGATCTTCTTGGACTTGTGGCTCTAAGGGGTGTCGGGAGGGTCAGGGCCAGGGAGATGGCAAGATTACTCGGGGTCTCCGAGGCTTCTGACATAGCGGAACTGACTGAAAGGGACAGGTCTATGCTATCTGATCTGAGGGGCTGGAGCCCCAAACTTGTAGATAATCTGGTCCAAACTGCTAGTCGGGCCGTGAGAAGGCGTTCACGGTAATGTCTTCAACACATAGATTCACAGGAATATGGAGAGGAAGGATGCTGCCGTGGTTCCCCGCTTGGCGTGTTGAGTTCGGAATCCCTGTTTCTGACCCGGGCAGAGTTGTTTCTACCCTCAACGAATGGAGGCCCGACAAAAGGTGGCTGATGCTATCAGACGAAGTAGCCTGTAGCGAGGCACATCTCTGGACGGTTTGGTACTCCACTAGAAAGAGGGAAGTCGAGGGTACCATGGTTGCTAGGGACGTTACAGCCGAGTTTCTGAGGATTTTATCGGGAACCCGCCAGATTGGCTTGGCAATAGAGAGAGCAGGTTTGAGGGAGGGGGACTCTAGAGCATGGGTAATGCATCTCCCAGAAATTGATATTGGGGGATCCTTGGAGGAGCTTTCGATACCGAGAAGCACATACAATGACTCTGACGAAGAAGCTACCCGAATTCAAGAGCACCTAGGTGTGAAATTGGTCGCTTCTAGACCTATACCTACGAATTCTGGACTCATTAGGATTGGGGCGATATCCGAGGGTGAGAATGTGGACATTGGGGACATTGAGTCGCGCTTCATCCTACATGCTGCCATGGCTGACTACTAACTGCACTCAGCGGGGTCAACATCAAATCCAAGTTTCTTTCAGGCTGCCTCATGGATTCCGGGAGTTTTGTGCCAGAAGATTTCGACGCTAGCAAGTGGGGGAACATAGAGCCCTACGTGGAGGACCTGTTGAATCGTGATCTATCTTGCTCGGGATGCCTCGAGGGGCTAATCGCAGATGCTTCTACTCTAGCCGAACATATCTCTGAAACAGGGGCTCTGCTGTATATCGGGATGACTTGCGATACGGAGAGCGAGGAGAAGCGCGATTCGTTCCTTGATTTCGTGGAGAATGTTAGGCCGAAGTTGTCAGAATTCTCTGACTCGCTGAATAGAAGAATTGTGGAACACCCATCTGTCAATGACATGCCTCCTAGATACGAATTAATGATCAAAGGCATGAGGAATGACATCGAAATATTCCGAAAGGAGAACATACAATTGGGGGTTGATCAGACTAAGCTTGTCACTGAGGCTCAGGCAATCAATGGTGCGATGACTGTAAATTTCGATGGCGAGGAAAGAACCATGCCGCAGATGAGAGGCTACATGGAATCCAATGATCGTGGAGTCCGGGAAGATGCATGGAAGGCAGTAATTGAAAGAAGGATTGTCGACTCGGAGAGGCTTTCAGAGATTTTCGATGAGTTGATTTCTATTCGCCATAGAATGGCAGTAAATGCGGGATTCGAGAGTTACACTGACTACATGTTCAGAGCTATGCATAGGTTCGATTATTCAAAGGAGGACTGTCTCGAGTTCCATGACTCAATAGAGAAGGTTTGCATGCCACTATTGCATGAAATTAACTCGACGAGGGTCTCCTCATTGGGACTTGACAGCCTTAGGCCATGGGATGTCAATGAGAAAACTGGTGTCGGCCCGGACATAGAAGGAAAGCCACCATTACGGCCGTTCGAGAATGTCGAAGAGATGGTGTCAAAACTCTCTGTGATGTTCCATGGTATGTCTGATGTCCTGGGTTCTATGTTCGACAAGCTAGTGGAAATGGACACCCTTGATCTGGACACCAGGAAGGGGAAGGCCCCGGGAGGATACCAATACTATCTCGAGAAAAGCAGAGTTCCATTCATCTTCATGAATGCAGCTGGCCTTCAGGGTGATTTAGAGACGATGATACACGAAGCAGGACACGCCTTCCACTCATTATACTGCGGACACCTTGATTTGATTGACGAGCGAAACTATCCAATTGAGTTCGCAGAAGTTGCATCAATGTCGATGGAGCTACTGACTCAACCCGGGTGGGACATCTTCTACGAAGGAGGAGGTGCAAACAGAGCTAGGCGTGCCCATCTGGAAGGAGTCATATTTCTGCTCCCATGGATAGCAACAATTGATTCCTTCCAACATTGGGTTTACGCAAACCCAGGGCATTCAAGAGAAGAAAGGAAGGATGCTTGGATCGATATTAGGCAGAGATTTGGTTCGGATATGGATTGGTCTGAAATAGATGACTTCAGGGGCGTCTCCTGGCAGGTCCAGGGGCATCTGTATGGGGCGCCATTCTACTACATCGAGTACGGAATAGCACAGCTAGGATCACTGCAATTGTGGCAGACGCATCGAAAGGACAGGGGCAAGGCTTTGGACGACTATGCCAATGCTATGAAACTAGGAAACACGAAACCATTGCCAGAGCTATTCTCAGCTGCTGATTTGAGGTTGGGTTTCAGCGAAGAACACCTGGGTCCGCTAATCGAAGAGATTGGCGTGGCGATGGAAGAGCTCGCGTGATCGGACACGGGGCCCGCGGGTGATCAGTCCCGCAGACCCTCGGTTGTCACGTTGAAGACCGCCTCTCCATCTGGCAGGTTTGGGCTGTCCACTAGGCGAGCTATTCTCCGGCCCCCCTTGGACTTCCTCAGATATAGGCGGAATGTGCTTGCGTGACCAACTATGTGGCCTCCTATTGGCTTGGTGGGGTCGCCCCACATTGCATCTGGCTTCGAGTGGACTTGATTCGTGACGAGAACCAAGGCATTGTTGACGTCGGCCAGCTTCTTCAGATCCTTGAGGTGCCGATTCAGCTTTTGTTGCCTGGCGGCCAACATTCCCCTTCCCAAATACTCAGCTCTGAAGTGGCTAGTCAATGAGTCAACTATGATTAGCCTGACATCGACGCTTCTCCCCATCCTCTGGATTTCATCAACGAGGAGCATCTGGTGGGCCGAGTTGTATGCCCTTGCAACATGGATCCTCTCTAGTGCCTCGGATGGGTCAATACCGACTCCCTCTGCCATCTGTGTTATCCTCTCTGGCCTGAAGGTGTCCTCAGTGTCAATGTAGAATACTTCTCCGCCGTATCCACCCTGCTCGACCGGGAGGGCGCAGTTTACGGCTAATTGGTGTCCGACCTGGGTCTTGCCACTTCCGAACTCCCCATACACCTCGACTATTGCCTGTGTCTCGAAGCCCCCTCCCAGTAGCTCATCTAGAGCGGAAGTGCCGGATGTTAGCTTCATCACTTGGCTTCTCTTGTCCAGAAGTGCTGCACCGCTGATGAATCCCCCGATGTTAGCCAGCTTCTTCGCGCCTGCGATTATCTTGGCTGATACCGCCTCACCGAGTTCCGCCTGCTCGCCCAACTCAGATGGGCTCATCACTGCTATAGCTAGGAGGTCGTCGAAACCGGCGTCCCTGAGTTTCTCAGCGGTCGCTGGACCTACGCCTGGCAAATCCTCTATTGTCGCCTGGGGCTCGTCCACGTCAATCACTATCTCGTCGTCATCTACCTTCTCACTTGCGGTTGTATCGCTCATTTTCTCACCTTGTATGACCGATGCTAATTCTCGGCAGTATATGAACAAACGATGGGGTGCTTATGTTAATTGAAAGTGCTAATTACACCAAAATGCCACTCAGTGTAACGTTTTTTCACTTTCAGTTTTCTTTTATTAGTTGGTAACGGGTGGTGGATTTGAACCACCGATCTCCGGGTTATGAGCCCGACGAGATAACCTGACTACTCCAACCCGTTGCATTCGGGGCGGAACGGGAATATATGAACGCAACCACATTCATGCTATCTAGCCCGTTTACAATCAGAATGGTGATGAGTCGCCTTTTCCCCCGAGGGGATGGTGGAGAGGTGTCCGGTAACCTTCTGATACGTGGTTCGACGATGGTTCTCGCTGGTCGAGAGGTTGTGGGGGACCTTCGCGTTTCTAGTGGAGTGATTTCTGTCGTTTCCCCTGGAGGAGGCCTGGAGCCTGTTCCAGGAGAGGTTGTAATTGACGGCGAGGGTTTGCATCTCCTTCCCGGTGCTATTGACCCCCATGTACACTTCAGAGAGCCTGGACAACCAGAGAAGGAGGATCTTGAGAGCGGGAGTCGGGCTGCCGCCGCAGGTGGGGTGACTGCATTTCTCGACATGCCGAACAACATTCCGAATGCTACCAATAGGTTGGCTTTGGAGAAGAAAATTGCCCTAGCGGGCAAAAAGGCGGTAACCCATCATGGTTTTTTCATTGGTGCGACAAAGGACAACGTCAGTGATTTGCAAAGTGTCGAAGGAATGGACGGCGTTTGCGGAATCAAGGTATTTATGGGGAGCAGTACAGGGGATTTGCTCGTTCATGAGCAAAAACATCTCGAGGATATTTTCGCCAACACCGGAGGGATAATTGCAACTCATGCAGAAGACGAGGATCGCTTACAACGACGCATGGCGGAGTTTTCTAATCGGACCGATATTGCCTCGCACGCTGAGTGCAGAGACGTGGAGTGCGCTTTCATTGCAACGAAGCGTGCCGCAGCTCTTGCTAAGGATCATGATCACAGACTCCACATCGTCCATATGACGAGTGCTAAGGAAGCGGACTGGTTAACAAAAAACAAGGGGGACCTGATTACAACAGAAGTTTGCACTCAACATCTGACATTCGACCAAGATGATGTTGAGGAAATAGGGGTACGGGTCCTGATGAATCCTCCCATTCGCTATACCGAGGACAGGGAAACACTGTGGAGGAGGCTGAAGGACGGGACCATTGATTGCGTCGTTACCGATCATGCACCACACACTTTGGAGTCTAAATCGTTGGGTTATCCGAATGCTCCAGCAGGGATGCCCGGGGTTGAAACCTCTCTCCCCCTGATGCTTACTCACGCAGTAAATGGGAAGTGTAGCGTCCCAGATGTAGTTAGATGGATGTGCGAAGGGCCTGCCAGGGTCTATGGAATGAAAAACAAGGGAGCTCTGATTGAAGGGTATGACGGCGATCTGACTCTCGTAGACTTGCAATACCGGCAAACCATTACTGATGCGGACACCTGGACCAGGGTTGGATGGACACCTTACTCCGGGATGGAGCTCACGGGTTGGCCGAAGTACACCATTGTGGATGGCAAGATTGTCCACAAGAGGGAGCTTGGTGGTGCACTACGAGGTGTGCCCGTAGCTTCGCCTGGTTCTGCTGGTAGGGCATTACAGTTCGACTGATCAGCCTTCTACAGTTGCCGACTCTCCGTCTGAATCATCTGAACCTTCGGATTCGATTTCTTCCTCAGTCTCGTAGTAGTAGACCGTGGGCTCATCGTAACCCGGCAACTCCAGCTCAACCATGGAAGTAAGGTCACCAGTCCTGTGAACAGAGGCTCCGGCTGCGGAGAAGGCGTAGATGTAGTCGCCCATGAAAATCGACCTGCGGATGCTGGTCGAGCCACTCCACCAACCAGATAGCCCGTCATCATTGTAGAACTCAGAGTGATTCACCATTCCATGAGTGGATAGTGTGCCATTCTCTGCGTCTACATTGATCAGCTCAAGTGTTGAAACGAACTCGTAACCCGAGTATGTGTAGGTCTTGTCATCGAACTCGATCTGTTCGTAGATGTACCTGTATGTAGACAGTGGGACTGCGAGTAATTGCTCTGGAGCCCAATAGGTAAATGCCTTGTGTTCGTATGTGGCCTCAGAGTATGACCACGACCATCCGCATCCCCACTCGTCACAATTGTCATCTTCGTAGGCAGGCGACAACTGTAGTGAGTCGGCTAGTGTGGGGTTTGTTGGGTCACTGACATCGAAAAGTGACACCTGAGTCATGGACCAGACTAGTCCGAGTCCATCTGGCCCTGGTCCGATTCCAATAGTCAGAAGAGTGTCTGAGTCAACTGGATGGATATATGTGGAGACTCCCGGGACCTCCAACTCCCCTAGGATTAATGGGTTGGTCGGGTTAGTAAGATCGATTACCCACAGAGGGTCGATAGTCTCGAATGTCACCAAGTAAGCCCTGTCGCCAACGAAACGAGCGCTCCAGATGCGCTCATCTGGTGCGATGTTTCCTACGTGTCCAATCTGGATCATTTCAGAAGATTCGTCATCGCATCCTTCTGGAATCATGCACTCCGCAACTGCGAGAGTGAACACGTTGTTGGTCGGCCCAGTCCATTCCTCGGTTC
>JAYZLP010000018.1:0-2845 GCA_036154155.1 Thermoplasmatota archaeon
CAATGATTTCAGAGTGGACTGACGCCCTTCCCTGCTTGAGAATCCTTACTCCCTCAGTCCTGCCACTGCAAACACCAGTACCAATGAAAAGAGAATCCTCGGAAGAGCAGAGTTCATCCCTGTCCCAGATCCTCTCTATGTCTCCATCTATCATTCTCTCCGCCCTCTCTCTGTGTCCTTCGTTCTTGAACACCAGCCTACCCTCAAATGGGGCGTCCAGTCCCCTCAGAGCAGTGGCAGTGATGACTCCCTCGGGGGCTGCCCCTATCCCCATCAGCATGTCTATTTTCGACCCAGGGTCTGCAGCGTTAAGTGCTGCCGAAACATCCCCATCTCCAATGAGAATTACATTTACAGAGTGGGCCTTTAGATCCCTCACTAACTGATCGTGCCTAGGCCGGTCCATGGCAACTACATTCAGTTCATCGGGACTCTTGCCCAAGGCGACGCATGCTGCTTCTACGTTGTATGACACGTCGGCCTCCAAACTAATCTCCCCATTGAGTTCAGATGGTCCAGCTATCTTGTCCATGTAGCAGTCCGGGGCATGCAGTAGGGCCCCTCGGGGGGCTGCAGCGAGAACCGCCATCGCATTTGGAAGGTCCTTAGCTACATGATTTGTGCATTCAAGTGGGTCCACGGCTATGTCTATTCTTGGAGCGTTAGGATTCCCTTGCATTGATCCGAGGGGCTCTCCTATCCACAACATCGGGGCGTCATCCCTCTCGCCTTCCCCTATAGCGACCCTGCCGTCAAATGGAACTTTGTCGAACACTGCCCTCATCGCTTCAACGGCAGCTCCATCAGCGGCCTTGCCATCGCCCTTCCCCCTCCAAACGGATGCCGCTATTGCAGCAGATTCGGTCGCATCGAGGAAGTGGCTCTCCAATTCTGCGGTCGGCATGCTCGGGCGAGGGGGAGGGGGTTCTCAATCCTGCGCATTGCCTTTGCGTTTCTCTACCACTCGAATATTCCTGATTCTTGTTTCGGGATATTGCCCGGATTGGTCTTTCTCCATTGGTTTGACCATGTCCCATGCACAAAGAAGCCCCGTGGAAACCCCGCAGAGGGCCTCCATCTCCACGCCCGTCTTCCAATGGGCGCTGACTGATACGGTACACCTCAGGGAGTTTCCTTCCCAATCCCATGACACGTTGCAGGACTCGATCGGGACTACGTGACAATGTGGAATCGTCCTGGGCGTCTCCTTTACTGATTGGATGGCTGCCACCGTACTAGCCTCTAGAACGTCTCCCTTGATAACCTGGCCATTCCTTATCGCATCGGCAGAATCCCCTGATATATCGAGAATTCCAGTAGCCACAGCGTATCTCTGAACTATTGGTTTGTGACCTATGGGCACAATGGCGTCTGTCAACCTATTCCCCCCTTCCAGTGGACTCCGTCAGAGCGTGCCTCTTTCTTCCACAGGGGGGCCTGCCCCTTGAGTTCATCGATTATCCACGAGCAAGCCTCGAAGCCCTCCTTCCTGTGCTTCGAACCGACATGGATGCAGACAATTGTCTCACCGGGAAGAACGACGCCGGTTCTATGGGCGATGACTACTGACGAGATACCGAAATCTAAAATCGCTTGCTCGGCAATTGATTCAAGAACCGATGGTAGCTTCTCACCCCATGCATCGAACTCCAGACTGTGTACCTCGTTTTCACCATCTGACCCACGAGTAAGTCCTACGAAACTCACGACGCTGCCACAACCGTCCTTCGCCAGTAATTCTCTCAATTTATCTGGATGAATTGAAAGATCGTCGATCACAACACGTACGGTCACGGCTCTCCGATGCGTGAGGAGTGCTTGAAGACGACGGAACTGACCCAACTGTTCAAGCGGCCATGTGATATCGGAGCCTTGTGTCTGATGAGCCCGTACACATACTCGGCGCTGGCCTCTCAGGGCTCTCTGCGGCCATAGTATTGGCCAAATCTGGCAGGGAAGTGCATGTCTACGAAATCAGAAAGGATAGTGGCGCTCGTTTCGATGGGGATTTCCAAGGGCTGGAAAACTGGACTAGTCAGAAGGACTTCTTTGACGAAATGAGGGATTGGGGTCTAGATCCGGACGAGTTCAAGTCTGATGCTTTCAACATAGTGGACTTGGCCCATCCGGACGATGAGATTACCAATCCAATAACTGATGGCATTGCCTTCAGGGTGGTTGAGAGGGGGACCGACAGTCACTGTATCGATCAGGGGTTCAGGAGGATGGCGGAGGAAGCTGGAGTGGAGATCCACTATGGCGTAAAGAGAGCACCAGAGGATTGCCACATCATTGCTGCTGGCCCCAAGGACTCTAGTGCAATCGCCTTCGGGGAAGTTTTTCACACCGATCACCCAAACCATGTAACTTTCCAACTTAACGACAAGTTGGCGCCTGGTGCATATTCGTACTTGATAATAATCGATGGAGTTGGGCTAATTTGCACGTGCCTATGGAGAAAACAGAGAAAGAGCGGTCGATATCTAAACGAAACCATAGCTTGGTATGAAGAAAAATATGAGTTGAATAGGAAGCCCATAAAGAGGGTTGGAGGCAAGGGCGATTTCTCAATACCAGAGAAATATGTGCATGAGGGGCGCTATTATGTCGGAGAAGCAGGAGGGCTCCAGGACTTCATGTGGGGATTTGGAATGAGATATGCAATCACGAGTGGAGTACTAGCGGGGAAGGCAATTCTTGGTCAGTGTGACTACGAAGAGGAAGTGAAAAGGCGCCTATTGCCGTTGATCAAAGTTAGCGCAACCAACAGATTCCTGATGAATAGAGTGGGAGACCGTGGTTTCAAGATGGTAGCCAATCATTGGATGAGGGACCAGAAAAAGAA
>JAYZLP010000019.1:0-10113 GCA_036154155.1 Thermoplasmatota archaeon
TGAAACCGATGACATAGAGTCTCTGAGGAACACGATTTTCAATTTCTTCAGTGATGACGCCTCAATCCCAGATTCGGGAACTCCTTACTACGGGTACGGCGGGGCCGTGAAGTGCCTGTCGGATGGAACTGGTGACGTCGCCTTCGCAAAGGACAGCACCGTCGACTCTTACTGCAACAACGATGCGCCAGAGGACAATGAGGACTGGTGCCTCGAGATTGACCAATACGTTGCATTGCCGGCCTTCGGAAAGGCTCCGAGCCACCCGGTCATGTACAATCCGTCAATGCTGGACGTACAAACGAGAACTGCAATACTTAATGCGTTGATGTCGTTAAATTATGAGACCTATGTCGAGAATTACACAGCTATGGGCAGCACGTACACTGGATGCTACGACATTACATCTCATGTAATTGACGAGACATCCCCTAGAAATGCCTGCGGATCGGAAATATTGGCAAATGTTCTGAACACACCCGCATTGGTCAGAGTGACTTCCCAGGAGCATCTGGGGAGCTATTCGGATTTGATTAGCAATATCCCGGGAATTTCGAATTACTTCGGAGATAAGTACGACATCGAAGGATGAGTATCACAAGTTGGCGGGGGTGTGGCACACCCAATATCAGTGAATTCGGCATCATCAGCAAGTTCATCGCCCCCGTCAACACCAAATACAGGTTTAGGTCCACCTAAAGTAGGGGGGCTCTTAGTGAACGGTGAAGATTTGGCCACGAAAGAGGGTGTGCATGGGCCAATAATCAGATTACAGAATATTGTGATTGGATACGAATCGGAAGACCCCCTGGTGAAGATCCCTAATCTGGAAATTTCCCCCGGTGAGATAGTAGCTATTGCAGGGCCATCAGGCGTCGGAAAAACCACTCTTCTAAGGACCATCGCAGGTCTGGTAAAACCACTGTCTGGAACTGTCGAAGTCTGTGGCAAAGTCAACCCAACCCTCCCTTCAAGGGGAGAGGTTGGCTATGTCCCACAGCGCTTAGGGCTAATCAGGCATGCAAGCGTAATGCACAACGTGATGCTCGGGGCAAATGCAGGCCATAAGCCACATTGGTATTTCCCCCCGTCCTCAATAGCCAAGGAGAATGCATTGGAGGCGATATCATCAATGGGATTGATGGACAAGATTGGAGAGCCAGTGAGAAGGCTATCTGGCGGGCAGCAGCGGAGGGTGGCTACTGCCCGAACGCTGGCTCAGTCACCAAAACTCATCATGGCAGACGAGTTTCTGAGTGAGTTGGACGAGGAGACCATGCAAACAGTTCTCGGTTCAGTGGTTGATTATGTTAGGTCCAGTGGCGCAGCCTTGTTAGTCGTTGAGCATGATATCTCTAGGGCCAAATCAATGGCAGATCGACTTTTGGTGATTGACGATGGAAGGGTCAACCCATTCATTACCGAGACCACAGCAATGGAGGTCAAGGTTTGAGGGCTGCCATTAATGCAACTAGGATGGGCCTAGCCTCTCTACTGGTAGTCCTACTCTCTTTGTTAATAATGGATGGAATGGTGGACGATTGGGGAAGGCTATCCGGAGGTCTCGACAACCTCGTAGTCTTCTTCCACCAGTCGCTCTGGCCACCAGATTGGAGCGTTATCGAGCCACAGGCATATCCCGTATGCACGGTCCACCCCGCTTTCGACTTCACCTGCTCTACTGCCTGGATTGGCATGATCGAGACGTTAAAAATCGCGTTTGTTTCCACCGTCTTCGGAATGATAATTTCACTACCACTCTCACTTCTAGCCGCTAGAAACCTCAATCCCAAATGGATTTCATACACATCAAGGTTCATCCTATCTGCCTCCAGGAGCCTTCCCAGCATAATCTGGGCCATTTTCTTCGTCATCCTGATTGGATTCGGGCCTTTGTCTGGAGCTCTGGCTATGACTGTATACACGGTTGGATACTTGGGCAAACTGCAGTACGAGTCCATCGAGGGGATGAGCAAGACCCCTTTGTACGCGTCTGATGCCATGGGGCTTTCAAAATTCGAGACCGCAGTTAATGTTGTAATTCCTGAGTGCGCAAATGACCTCATATCCCATGCAATTTTCATGTTCGAATACAACTTCAGACATGGCACAATAATAGGGATAGTGGGGGCTGGAGGAATTGGTTACTACATCAATCTGTATCTCAAGTTCCTACAATATGACAAGGTAATTGCATACCTAATCATCATCTTCGCCGTAGTCATAATACTGGACATGATATCGATATATGCAAGGTCATTCTTCAATGAGGAAGGGGACTCCTCGGCCCCCTCATGGTTCGGGGTTTTCATCCCCGAGATTCTGACCTCAGGACTCAGAAGACTTCGTGGGCAATGAATCAGCGGCAATCCTGATGGCGCCATCGTCGTAGGAAATTTGAATCAGGTCAGGGACCTTGTTGGTCAAGGCGGAGAGCGCCTCGTAGACTTCTTTTTCAGGGATCTTGAAAGCCTCAGCGGCACGCTTCGTTGACCACGGCACCTCGATGAAGTTAGACGCTGAAATCCACTTCAGAAGCCTAGCCTCGAACTCGGTCAGTAGGTCCTCAGCAGCCATGCTTCTCGTCCTCCGGCTACGTTGTGGACAAATCAACCTATGTGGTCAGACGGCATTTCCCTCGACCATTCTCCTTACAGCTTGGTCTGCGTCAATATTTCCATCTAGTAAATCCCCTAGGGCTTCAATGAAAGGCGTCTCAACGCCAAGTTTGGGCGCCCTGTTGAGGAACATCCGAGTGGCCCTTACCCCCTCTGCTACCATGTGCATCTCCTCGAGAGACTCGTCTAGGGTCTTACCCGACCCCAATTTCTCTCCTAGGGTCCGGTTCCTGCTCCTTGGGCTGGTTGCAGTAACGTAGAGGTCGCCGATTCCAGCCGGCCCAAATGCAGTGGCGCTGTCTGCCCCCATTGCTTCCAGGAGCCTTATCCCCTCGCTGAATCCAGTGAGGACTAGGGCCGCCTTGAGATTGTCCCCCCCTATTGTTTCCTTGAGACCGTCAACCAAGCCACATGCAAGAGCGACGCAGTTCTTGTACGCACCCCAGAGTTCCGCCCCATTAGGGTCATTCCCGGGAGTGAGAATCAAGGTCTCCGTAGAGAGCCTCTGAGCTAGCCTCTCAGCGACGCTGCTATCATGGCAGGCCACCACCGCACTGGTGATCACACCCCTAGCAACCTCTGGGGCTATTGTGGGCCCAGTCAGGACGATGACAGGATTTGACTTGCCCGAGTCCCCCAGCCTCCCCTCAATCGCATCAGAGATTAGTCCTGAGCCGCCCTCGTCGATCGGGGCAAGGCCCTTGGCCAGGTCTAGGATGACGTGGGACGGCCTCAGGTGTGGAACTAGGTCGTCCACCACCGATAGGATGACCTCACTTGGGAGCGCCAGTACGAGGATCTCACAGCTCTCGGTGATGTCGGAAAGCTCCATCGTAACCTGAAGGTCGGGCATGTGATGCCCATCGAGGTACTTCCTGTTAATCCCATCAGTCATTATCGACTCATAGACCTCCTTCTCAACTGTCCAACCGAGCACGTTGTGACCGTCGTTGCACCATATGTGGGCCAAGGCTGTGCCCCAGTTGCCAAGCCCAATCACCCCTATACGTGCCATGAGCCGCTGGCCTCACGTCCCGGTTAAGACCCTATTGCGCAAGTGGTCGAGCCTACGTTGACTTCTTGACCAAAGAGCGACACGGCGGGGTAAGCAGGGGTACCCGAGTGGTCAAAGGGGCTGGGTTTAGGTCCCAGTGCGTAGTGCTTCGCAGGTTCAAATCCTGTCCCCTGCACCATTCCATCCTTAACCAGCGAAGTTTGCCGCCACATACTTGATAAGAGCCCTTTCTCGTCCTAGACACAATGACAAGACTACATGTAATGATAGCAAGCCTAATTCTGGTCTCTGCCCCTCTAGCTGGGTGCCTCGACGAGGAACTCATTGACGACATCCTCGGATGCATGGACGAGAACGCCGCAAATTACGACGATAATGCTACCTCCGAGTTAGTAGGGGACTGCATTTACATGGCCTCAATGGAGACTTTCATCGAGGCCATGACTGATATGGGAAGCATCGAAGACATGCTAGAAGAGAGCCCCAAGGCAGGATACTCCCAGTCGATTTCATCGAGCGAGTGGAACCAAGATATGGGGATGCAGATGGATCTCGAGATAGAGGACACTGTAATGGTGGATCTCGACAACGACGCAGTCTATGTTCACAACTCAATTTCAATCGTAGGGTTGTTGCAAATGGGATATACTCATGTGCAGGTCGGTGAGATTGTCAATATCCACGCCTTGTCCGGAGGAATGCTGGTCGAGGATGGAACAGGATCCGTTTCATTCCAAACTCGAGATGCAACCCCCAATGTTTTGGAGGTAATCGCAGAACAGTCCGGACTCTTCACTGGAGAAGATGGGGATGATGGGGATGATGATGGGGATGATGAGTTCCCGGAAGACGCAGAAATTACAATCACTATGAGCGACGATATGGAGTCCCAGACCATGACAATGGCGTATACCGAGGATGGCGCAGAGATCACTATGACCATTCACATAGATCAGAATGAGGACCTTATGTCCTTCAGCATGGAAAGCGACAACGGCTCTGCGACCTCGTCAATGACGTACGAGATGATGTGGGGAGATTCGATAGTCATCGAGGTGGATGAGACCCTGCCAAAGACCTCGAACCCAATCTGGTTCGAGGAGGGCCAAGATGACGATGAGGAGTGGGACGACGGGGAAGGCATGTTCCCCTGCGACAACGGCAATGAGGTTCCATGGGACTATGTTAACGATGGCTGGGACGACTGCGGCGACGGCTCCGACGAGTTTGACGATGACGGCGATGACGGCGATGGCCCCCCCACTCCAGAGGAGGCCATGGAGTCCGTAGATGCGAATGGCGATGGATACATGAGCTACCAGGAGTTCCAGGACGCCTGGGATTCCGATCCAGAAAACCCCGAACTCGACTACGACGAGGTCACAATCCTGTTCGATGATTGCGACTACGATGACAGCGACCTTATCGATATCGACGAGATGCAGTGCTTCATCGACGGCATAGTAGACACTCTACCCGATGAGGGTGATGAGGATGATGATGGGGATGATGGGGATGATGAGCAGATGTTCGGCCATATAGACACGGACGGCGACGGCTATGTGAGCATCCAAGACATCATCGATTTCAGCAACGAGGGAGGAGACGATTCGGATGATGAGGTCGACGAGGAGGAATTGTCCGACTGGTTTTCCTGGTGCGATACCGATGGGGACGACTTGCTCAATCTCGATGAATTTACTACCTGTGTTGAGGATGACGACGGTGACGGTGG
This sequence comes from Thermoplasmatota archaeon, assembly GCA_036154155.1. Taxonomy (GTDB): domain Archaea; phylum Thermoplasmatota; class Poseidoniia; order Poseidoniales; family Thalassarchaeaceae; genus MGIIb-O5. The sequence continues at coordinate 5,369 of JAYZLP010000019.1, forward strand.
CGATGATGATGGAAACGATATCTATTGGCAATCTTACTATGGAGGCTACTGTGAATGGGAAGGCGATTCAGATGGTGATGATACTAGATGGTGGTGTAAGGAATCTCAGGACGATGAGTACTGGAACGAATGGTGGTATTACTGTGAGCACCATGACTCAGACTGGCACTGCACTGACGACTTAGGACAGAGCGAGGAATTCGAGCACTCTGCGGACGGAGACGAGTGGTCAGGTTCAGACGATGGCGATGATGGCGATGATGGCGATGATGGCGAAGAGATGTTCACATGCGACAACGGCGATGAGGTACCGATGGACTGGGTCAACGATGGCTGGGACGACTGCGGCGACGGCTCTGACGAGTTTGACGATGGCGGCGATGATGATCAGCACGACACACTACCGGAGTCAGCTACCCTAATTGTCGCAGAGAACCAGACACTTAACGCCCCGATCATGGACTTCGAGGCTCACTTCCTCAGCGACTGCGCGGAAGAGTATGATGAGGATGAAGGGCAGATGATTCAGCCGGACCTAAGCGACTGCACAATCGAGTTCAGCATCCCACTGACCGGCGGAGAAGCGGAAGGTGTTACGATTACTTACACTGATCACGATGGTGACGGGCTAGTCTCTCCCGGGGATGAGGTGTCTGTTGAATGGGGCGAGTATGATGGCGAGGAGATTGACAAGCTGGAGTTCTACGATACTTGGGCATCCGAGTACTCATCAGACTCAGCGGCTATGCCGCCTGCATTACCCGGATTTGGGGCAGTACTCGGTGCACTGGGCCTCCTAGGCGCTGCTATCGCTAGCCGAAGGGACTGAGAACGCCTTTCTGCCCACGTAGTGGGCAGTCGATACGTCCTTACCCCCCGCCGCCTTGCGGAATAGCGTTAGCATGAGCGCCCCATTGGTCACAATCAGGAATCTGGAGAGGCACTACGAGATGCCATCCGGGGTCGTCAAGGCCCTCGACGGGATAGACTTCGAGATGTCAGAGGGCGAGAGGGTGATACTGCTTGGCCCCTCTGGATCAGGCAAGACCACACTTCTGAATTGCCTATCCGCTTTGGACACGCCCACGTCCGGGACATACATGTTCGACGGCAAGGAAGTCCCAGTGGCGCCAGAGGAAAAGAAGAGGATCAGAATGGGAACCAATCACTGGACAATGAGGCCCTTTAATTGGGTGCTCGGCATCTTACTGTCCCCGGTTGAGTATTTCACCCACTCTAGGCCCGAGGCGAAGGCGAACGAACTCATGACGTCATTCAGGAGGGACAACATCGGATACGTCTTCCAATTCTTCAACCTGCTTCAGGATCTGACGGTCCTCGAGAACATCCTCCTCATTCAGGAGCTCGCTGATGGAAGGGACGAGGAGCGAGCACGTAACCTGCTCAAGCTAGTTGGATTGGAGGAAGAGATGGATCGATTCCCCGCAGAGATCAGTGGGGGTCAGCAGCAGAGGGTCGCCATAGCCAGGAGCCTCGCAAAGAGGCCACGGCTGCTTCTGGGCGACGAGCTAACTGGGAACCTGGACACAGAGACCTCTAACACCGTCATGGAGGTTCTAGTCAAGGCATGCGATGCAGAGGGAATCACCTGCGTTTTCGTAACCCATGACGAGTCACTGGTCGAATACGCCACTAGGGTGGTAAGATTGGATAGTGGAATAATCCTTTCAGACGAGATTGTCGAATGGTGGGGCTAAGGTGGTTTTTTGTCTGCGCTACTCACAAAAAGACTCGCTAGGAGCCTCTGGAAAACGAAGCTCAGACTGACGGCAGTCGTCCTGATGGTGACAGTGGGAGTCTTTGCAGGAATTTCTTTCGGAACTTACGCCAACTCAACTCAATCGATGTACGCGGATATTTACGAGGATGACGAAGACGGAGTCAACCTCCCGGATATTTGGGCTGAGAACACGGTCGGCTTCTGGGAGGGAGAAGACGCCGAATCCCTCTGTCAGGAGATTTCCGAAGAATGGCCATCCGGATCAGCACCAATGAGCTACTGCGAGCCTAGGGTTAGGGTCAGTGGACTAATGTTTGAATCCGAATCAACAATTCCTGCAATTTGGTATGGAATAGACGAGGGAGTGGTTGACAGGGTTTGGATGCCAGAGGATGATTGCTGCCCTGGAAGGCTCGCCATCCAGGAGGATGAGATAGTCATAGACGGGCATGCGGTTGAAGGATTGGGAATAAGTGTCGGCGACAATGTAACCATTGGGGCAGGGCAGGGCAGACTGGACTACCGAGTGGTGGGGATAGGGTACTACTCGTCCCTCTTTTACTTCGCTGTAGACGGCTCCATTGTCCCAGCAGAGTCGGGAACATTAGTCTCGGGATATTTGTCCGACTCGGGAATTTCCAGACTCACAAATTTGTCCCAGGGAAGTGCCAACCTACTCCTGATAGACGTCGAAGGGAATCCTGAGTACGACCTTCAGGACACGGATGAGAACGAGGGAGAGGCCCTCAACGTCATTATTGAATCAGTAAACTCAGTCTTGGAGTCGTCTTCTGAATCCCCAGTAATCACCTACGACCGATCCGGTGTTCAATCAGTAGAATTTCTGCGTCAGGACGCCAAAAGTGCTGCTGACACGTTCCCGTACATCACCGGGATGCTAGCCATGGTTGCTGGGATCACTATCTTCCTCAGCCTGCAGAGGCTCATACAGTCCCAGTCTAGGGAAATAGCAATTCTCAGAACTCTGGGGATACCTAGGTCGGCAATCATTCCCGGATTCATGGCTGCCCCTCTCGTCATGGGATTAATCGGATCAACTTTGGGAATACTCCTCGGGGCCTTTTTCGGCGGACCAGCCATGGTATCACTTTACGAGTCTGTTATCGGAATTCCTGCCATAGGATTCTACACAGAACCCTCACTGATTTTCGAGATTCTCGCCATTACAATGCTCGTTGTCATGATCTCTGGCATCAGGCCGGCCTTGCAGGCCTCGAGGACCCAGCCATTGGAGGTTCTGAGGGGTGAAAACGAAATCAGGCTGTCATCGAGATGGGTCCAGGAAGCAACATCAAGGCTCCCCTCAACAATTGGTCTGACGGTCAGGTCAAGCATCAGGAAGCCAGCCCGCATGCTCATGACTTTCCTAGCAGTCGGACTCTCGATGGTAATCTTCGGAACCATGACCATGATGATGGACTCCATGGACGATATTTTCGGGAATGATGGCATCAACTGGGACGCCCAAGTAAACGTCCTACCAGGGGGGGAGGGACCCGTCATTGAATGGGCCAATGAGGCGGGGGCAGATTACGAGCAACTCCTAGTTTTCCCAGGGAGTGCCGAGGGGGACGGAAGAATATTCTCGGCATACGGCTTGGACGAATTCTCCACCTCACGGGAGTCCATGATAACGTTGGAAATTCTAGAAGGTTCGATACCGGAGAAGGACAGGAATATTCCACAGGTTTTGGTAGACGAGGGGACAATGAAATTCCTAGGATGGGAGGTCGGGGAGACGCACACACTAGTCTTCGGCACCAAGTCCACCGATGTTGAAATTTCAGGGACCTCCATGGAAATGTCCAGAACGGTATACTTCCATCGCAACGACCTCTCCGAGATAACGGGTATCGAGGCGACCTCGATACTCCTCTCACTTCCCGAGCAGGTCGAAGTAGATGGCCAGTTGGCAGACCTCTCGGTGGGAATCACCGAGAAGCAGGACCTCATCGACTCCTTCGACGCCCTTATGGAGCTCCAGAAGGGAGTATACAACTCAATCATGGCACTAGGGGTCATCATAGCGATTGCTGTACTGTTCAACACCCTTCTGATGAACCTCTCTGAGAGGGATACAGAGCTAGCCACGCTGAGGGTCCTGGGAGCTCCCATCTCCAAGATCAGGATGATGATGCTGGGCGAGAACATAGCGATAGGGCTGATAGGCGGAATCCTAGCAGTGTTCTTCACTGTCCTAATGGCTCAGTCATTCATCGCCTCATTGGTCAATTGGTCGTTTTACTTCACTCTCCAGCCCCAAACCTCAGCGATATTCGAACTAGTCGGGGTCGTGATTGCGATCTCCGCCCTCTGCACGCCCTACGGATCTTGGAGAGTCAGTAGGATGAATCTAGTGGAGAAGGTAAAGGACCTATCTCAGTAGGACTTGGTATGCGTGTCGTCACCTGGAACCTGAATGGCATCAGGGCGGCTCACAGGAAGGGCCTGTATGACTTCGTTGACCGGATAGACGCCGACGTCATGCTATTCCAAGAAGTCAGGGCCCTCCCCGAGCAGATGCCCAAGGACTGGTCCGAGCCAGAGGGTTACGACGTAATCTGGCATCCCGCCCAGAGGAAGGGCTACTCGGGCGTGATGTCGTGCTCCAGAGTGGGAATGGAGGAGATGGGCAGGGGGATAGACACTGATCTGGACGAGGTCAGGGACCCCGAGGGGAGGGTACTGCATACCAAGCACAATGGGATGCACTGCGTCAACATATACCTCCCGAACGGATCATCCAGGGATGACAGGCAGGCATACAAGGACCAATGGATAGAGGACTTGATGGAATGGGCCGAGATGTTCGTAGGATCCGATGAACCGGCACTTCTCTGTGGCGATCTGAACATCGCTCACACTGAGGACGACATTTGGGACCCAAAGGGGAACAAGAGGTCATCCGGTTTCCTGATGCACGAGAGGGAATGGTTCACGAGGCTCTTGGAGAGGGGGTGGCACGATCTTCTCAGAATTCACG
>JAYZLP010000020.1:0-79248 GCA_036154155.1 Thermoplasmatota archaeon
TCGAATTCCATCTAATCACTCAGATTGAACGCATCCTTCCGCCATCTACGGCGAGGCTCACGCCACGGATTGCACCACTCGAAGGGAGGCAAAGCCATGTCACTGCCGCTGCTGTTTCAAGCGGGTCGACCAATCGCTGAATGGGCACTCCATCCATCCAATTCTTCTTGACCTCATCCACGCTCTTCCCGCTCTTGTTGGAAATTGAACCGGCCAGAGAATCCAGTCTCCCCGTATCCGTGAATCCTGGTAGAATGTTATTGATCGTAATGCAGGTAGGAAGCTCTCTAGAGAGTGATTTCGACCATGAAGCCATGGCTCCACGCAGAGTGTTCGACAGCCCGATATTGTCTATTGGCTCCCTGACGGATGTAGAGATTATGTTCACAATTCTCCCACTCCCCTCCCTCTCCATTCCAGGTGTTAGGGCCCTTGTGAGGGTGTGGGCAGCATGCAGATGCCTCTTGAACGGGCCGCTGAAGTCTTCAACCGTGTTCTCAAGAAGTGGCCCACCGGGGGGCCCTCCAGAGTTGTTGATCAGGATGTGCACTGCTCCTAGATTAGCAATTTTTCGGGATAAGGCATCGATGTCTTCGAGGTCCAATTCGAGATATCTGTGGCCTTGGCCGTGCATTTCCGAAACTAGTGAATCTAGGTCGTCAACGGACCTAGCACAAGCGATAACTCTCGCACCTGCTCTTGCGAGCATTAGTGCTACCGCCCTGCCAATCCCCTTGGATGCCCCACAAACCAAAGCCGTCTTCCCTTCCAAAATTCCCTCTGCAAAGGGAAACTCGTCTCTCAGTAATTTATCACTCATTCTTCCACCTAATCCACGTAATGGGCGTACGTCTGTTTCTCCAACTTCTCCCTGACAGCCTCTAGGATCTCCTCGGGAGCATTTCTGAATGTCGGATGCTCACTTTCGCCTTGGGGCTGCCGCATGTCGGACCACCGTCCCTCATCGTATGCCATCAGTGCTTCCTTCATCAGGACTCCTGAAAGAACTAGGGTCTCATAGCAGAGATCTTCGTAATTCATCCCTCTCCTTACTGGAACTTCACGCTTTAGAAGAATCTCCCCGGTATCTATCCCATTGTCGCAGAAATGACATGTCGAACCGATTTTCATATCGTGGTAAACTGACCACGCCGGCGACGCAGAACCTCTGCAGTCAGGAAGTATTCCAGGGTGCGAATTTACAACTCCATGACGTGGATAGTCTAGAATCTCGCCTCTGATTATCCTAGTTCCACCAAACACAATTAGATCGAGATCTAATTTTTCCAGGTAAGGCATTACCTGAGGCGATTTGTGAATATCAACGGTCTCCAATGTGACTCTATTTTCCCTAGCCTGCTCCTCTATAGTCGGCGCTATTGGGTTCCCCTCGATCCTCTTCAGAAACTTCTCCCTCTCTTCGTCAGCAATCGGAGAATCCTCCTCGATAATTATCTCGGGTACGAATCCCTCTGAGAGTATCTGCCGGAGCATCTCCCTTCCGTATGGGTGCTCCTTCAGAAGAAGAAACGCGAATCTCGGCTTGGCCATATGCCTCGTCTAGCGGAGGGGCCATGGATACCCGTTATTTTCGGTCCATGGAAAATCATAATTCAAGGAGTTACACGACTCCTATCGCGAGGAAATAGTACTACCTCTCGAACATTCCCGGCCCCGGTTAAGACCATGAGTAATCGTGCCACTCCTAGCCCCCAACCAGCGTGTGGAGGTGCCCCGTATCGGAATCCATCAGTATAGAATGTGAAGTCATCCGGATCGAGGCCCATGTTCCTGAGATTCTGCTCTAGGACATCCACACGATGCTCCCTGGCGCCCCCACTGGTCATCTCATCCCGCCCGTAGTTGAGATCGAATCCCCTACTGAGCTGTCCGCCCGACGCCCCCTTCTCTTGCTCCTTGTGATGGATATAGAATGGCTTCATCGCCATAGGCCATCTGGGAAGGAAGTGGAAACCCGGATATTTAGCTGCAATGAGGTCACAATGATGGCTCTCGATATCATCGCCCCACTGAATCTCGCCACCTCCCTCCTTGACAATTTCTATTGCGTCGCAATATGGGATCCTTGGGAAAGGTAGGCTTGGAACATCCACAGTTACTGGCTCTTGCCCTTGGCTAGCCCTGTATTCGTTAATGACTTCCATGAGGTCCTGGTCGTTAGTCGAGACTTCAGTCCAGATGTGGTGGATCATCCTTTCTTGAACGCCCATCACGTCTTCATCGTCCATCCAGGCACCTTCTATGTCGAAGGAAATGAACTCGTTTAGATGGCGGTATGTGTCGTGCTTCTCAGCTCTGAAAGCAGGGCCAATTTCGAAAACCCTCTCAAGTCCCCCGAGTACGGCCAGTTGCTTGTATAATTGTGGACTCTGGGACAGGTACGCCTCAGTTTCGAAGTACTTCATTGGGAACAGGTTAGTCCCTCCCTCTGCGGCCGCAGCGATAATCTTCGGACTGTTTATTTCTTGGAAGCCCTCTTTGATTAGGTGCTCTCTGCCATATTGAAGAACCTTCGACCTGAGCTGAAACATCGCGTTCACATGCGCCCGCCTAAGATCCAGATGTCTGTTGTCGAGTCTTACGTCTAGTCCCACTTGTACTTCATCAGTAACCCCAACCGGGAGTGGCGCCGCAGCCTCTGCAAGGATTGTCCCAGAGGAAACGTTGACTTCGTACTCGGGAGGGGGAACAGGCTCTCCCTCGGCGACTTTGGGGGGCCTTTTCTGTGCCACAGTGCCAGTAACTTGAATGGTCGACTCTCGAGATGCTGATTGAATTGATTCGAAGGCCACCTCGTCCATGTTATCTTTCTTCAGGAAAGCCTGGATATGCCCTGTCCCATCTCTAAGCATTAGGAAACAAATAGCCCCTCTACCTCTGACTGTTTCTGCATATCCAGCAATTGTGACTTCTGAACCCACCATCGAAGCTCCGTTCGCAGAAACCTGCCCAATGGTATGGGTCCTGTACGATGTCGGCTCCCATGACGTGCTGTCGCGCATGCCCCTCGCAGCAGGTCCGTGTTATCAACGGTGCTCATTCTTCCTCAGAAGTCGCGACCTTGGCCGCTATTAGCAAGAGAGCCGTGTGCCCTATGGGGGTATTCCCGGGCCTGACCCCGCCCTTGCTGGCCTTGACCCATCGCCTCTCGATCATTTCTCCAGCCCATTCTATGACTAGGCCATTGTCCTGCGCGACTTCCCATGATTTCTCTAATTGCGATGTAGTCGGGCAGTAGCATGCTATCCTTCCCCCTGTCCTCAGGAGGGGCTCTACAATCGGTATGACAAGCCAAGGCTCAGCGACATCGATTATCGAAGCATCCAACTCCCCACATATGCCCGAAACGATGGACCCCACTTCGACTAAATCGCCGTCTACCAGGTGCCAGTCAGGGAACTCGGGCAGTATTTCGGACAGCCTTTCCATATTCGTCCGGCCGACCTCAGCATGCTCTGGACGAGACTCCACAGAGATGAGGGTCCCCGAAGAGCCCATGACATTGGCTAGGTGCATAGCTAGTCCCGCAGAACCATGACCGCCTTCTAGGACCCTGGATCCAACTCCGATCCCCATCCAAGAAATAAGAAAACCCGAGTCCTTTGCGCCTATGACCTGAGCTCTACGCGCCATATTTCTTCGAGCTTCCGGGAGTGACGGGTCAACAATGGTCAGTGACTTCTGCCCAACAGTGATCCTATCCCCAATCGAATATCCGTCTAGAAGCTCCTCAGCGTCAAATCTTCCTAGTCCCTTGACCTTGACTTCGCCGGAGGCCCTCCTTAGAAGATAGGCCCTGCCATCGTCTTCCCTAAGGGCCACCCACTCGCCACTCACGCCATTGCGAGGACTTCCAGAATATCAATTCCTATGTCGGCTCTAAAGAGCCGTCGGCGAGTAAACCCGAATGCATCATGGTTATACGGGCGTTCACAACGCCTCAATCGATGAAGGTAGACCGTATGACGGCTGTCGTCCAAGCCCTGACCGTCACCGGCTTGGTCATATTCATGTCATTCTCAGGAATTTCTGACGCAGGTTCGGACCCCGATTCACGTAACCAACTCCCCCAAGAAGGGGTTAAGATGTACGCAACCAGCCCCGGACACACTGTCTTCGGAGAGTATGTGGGGGCTCATTGGTGTGGGCCATGCATGAGTAGCGCTTCACCTTCATTGGACAATCTGAAGACGTCCAATCCCGAGGACTTCACCTTCGTCTCATTCTTCGAGTCTTCCTCAGGGGGTTGGCCTTCCGATGGCCCGATTAACCGCAGGAGTCACGTCATGGCCGCATCATCGGGCTATCCAACCTTCTCCTTCGCCGATCAGCAGTCTGGAACTTGTTACAAGGTAGGGGCAGGAGGTACCAATTACTACGATCCCGACTACTCAGCAGGAGGTTGCATGGATTCGGATGTTTCCAATTACGCAATGACGCTAAGTGCCCACCAATCCTCTTCCGATGAGGTCACGATTACTGTCGACTCAACTTACATGGGCTCCTTATCCTCCGTCACTGTGTACCTTTATGGTGCAGTTACAGAGAAGGTAGGGGGGGATGCGTATGACAATGGAGTCAGGCCCCATCACAACTTCAGGGACTGGCTTCTCAACAGCGGCAATAATGGGTTCGAGCAACTTACCCTTTCCCCCAACACCCCTGTGCAGAGGACCTGGACCATGCCCATCAGCCTAGTTAGGGCAGCTGGCGGATATACGCAATTCGAGAACTTCTGGCCAGTGGTTGCTCTAATGGACGGACCTCACACATCCTACAACAACTTCCTCTCGGCTGCCGATCTCGACATGGTTCCACTAGTGGACGTAGGAATATCAGAATTCACAATCTCGAACAGCAACGGGAATCACGGCTTCAAGCAGGGAGATACCCTAGAACTAACTGTCGAGATTACAAACAATGGGGTCGACACTTATTCGGATGGCGGCCAGATAGCCATCTTCAGGATGGATGGGTCCGACGAGATAGAGGTCTCATCTACGGGAATCGGCAACCTTGGAACTGGATCAACGCAGACATTCAGCACCTCTTCCCAGACTCACGAAATAGAGATGGTAAACCTGGGCTCCACTTCGTTCAGGGCTAGGATTACCGGATTAGAAGGCGATAGAGTGTCATCAAACAACGCGATGGATGAATTCGCCATACACGACCTCCCCCCGACACCCAGCCAGCCAGCTGCAGTTTCAAGCACGACCATAGACAGAGGCAGCTCCGTGCAGTTTGAAACCAATGCGATTTCCAATGACATGGTTGACGACACTAGCACAATGGAACCAATCATGCAGTATTGCCCAACTGGAACGGGCCTCTGGGACGATGCCTGGATTAGGGATGCCGAGCTCCTCGGGTCTGGTGACAATGCGAGGTACCTCCAAACAATTGACACGCCCTTAAGTGCGCAGATAGGAGACTATGATCTGAGGGTTAAGTGGTATGACTCATCAGGTCAGAGTAGTGATTGGCTACTTTCTGAAAACGCATTCAGGCTTCAGAACTCCCTTCCCGTGGTTCTGGGCAATGGAGACTCGGAATTCGCCGGAACCCCTACAGTGAAGGTTGACACCGACGAGAGGGTCTCCGTTTTCGGATTGGTCAAGGATGCTGAGACCCCACTGTCCCTTCTGCAAATAGACAGTAGCTCGTCCAGCTTCATGGAGTGGGACGCGGAGAACTGGGAGATAGTCGTTAGATTCCAGGACGTCATCCTGGACAGTCAGGGAAATCCTGTGCCACAAGGCATCCAGTTGACGATTAGCGATGGCGACGATACTAATACAGGGCTCTTGATGTTCAATGTCATTGAGAACGGGGCACCGCGTTGGTCACCAATCCCCACTCAATCATTCAATGAGGGCGGCTCAACCAGCCTAGGTCTAACTTCATTCTTGTCCGACACAAACGATAACGGACAGCAGGTTTCCGTGGCTGGAATTTCACTAGAAATACTGTCCATTTCCGACGATTCCCTAGTCGAGGCAAACATATACGGCCAGACTCTGAACATTAACGCCCTCGATGACGATGGCTTTGGAATGGTCGACATAATGGTCAGAGCCGATGATGGGTCAATGGTTTCGGACACGACAATAACATTCCATCTTCTCAACGTCAACGATGCACCTAGGATAGACCTCTCCGGCCTAGAGAATTTAATGATCAAGATTGATGAGGTCGTAGAGATCCAGATTCTAGACATCATCACAGATGTGGACGACCCCGATGATGAGATATGGGTCACAGCCTCCAACATAGTTCCAGGCGCCGCTCTATACAACCCAATCACAGGATTCCTTACAGTCAGCTGGCAGGAACCGGGCGAGGAGGTGGTCACGGTCACCCTCGAGGACAGGCATGGTGAGTCATCTTCCGTGGAAATCACGTTCGATGTAGTTGACGACCTCCCTATAGAGTGGGATTCCGACCTACAAGTGTCAGTAGACACCCAGGAATATGGCACAAATCCAACTGTAGTCATTTCCAATGTGGGGGAACTAGTGCTTTCAGATATCAGCGTAATTTGGACCGTCTGCAACAGCATAACTGGAATTTGCCACTCATCAGGGACTTCTTACAACCTAGGGCCATTCATCATCCACCCTGCCAGTGGGGAGGGACTTGGGGCAGGTGACTACTTCACATTGAGTGTTCAGGCGGTTGATCAGGATGGTTTCGACAGATCCACAGAAACCCAATACAAGACCTTCGCCACCAAACCATCTGAGGTCGTGGAAGAACCTTCAGACAATGAACAAGACGACCCTTCGTCTTCATCTGCGGTTTCTATGGCCACTGTTGGCATAGCTGGACTCGCACTTCTGGCTTGTGTCGCACTAGCGCTCGGTCTTGCGGTTACCCTCAGGAGGAGGGCGGGCTACGACTACGACCACTACGAGGATGGGTACTCCAGACAACCACAAGAGGCAATCCCTGTTTCCAAGCCACCTCGTCCTCCCGGGCTAACGCCTCCCCCTCCTCCGATGACGATTCCACTCCCTCCCGAGGGGCTTCCCGATGGATGGACAATGGAACAGTGGCATTACTACGGCGAGGAATACCTCAGCAGGCGAAAGTGACCATTTTTCACATTCTCATGTCTGACACACCTTCAAGAAGGTGTCAGCGTCAGCAGTGGTCGCGGAGGGTGCGCTATGTCCGATGATTCAGATGTCAACACGACACCAGAAGTCCCCTCGGATGACCACCTCGACTCATGGGACGAGGGCCCTGCCTTTGGCATCGGCGAGGACAAGGATCCCGTTTGCGAGGTCCCCGTCGAGGAGTGGATAGATACTATCGACATCCCCTCGACTGCCAGTGTCCCTATTCCCGAAAAGCTAGTCGATCAGGTGATTGGCCAGGAAGCCGCATCAATAGTAGTTCGAAAGGCCGCTGAGCAACGCAGACACATGATCATGGTAGGAGACCCGGGTACCGGAAAGTCGATGCTTGCTCGGTCAATGACGGAGTTTCTTCCCAAAGACAGCTTGGAGGACGTTCTTGTCTACAGGAATACGGAGGATGAGAACGAACCAAAGGTCAGGACAGTGCCTGCAGGAAGGGGATCTGCGATCATTTCCGAGAGGAAGGCACAGATTAGGATTCAAAGGGAGCGCACTAATCGGACCCTTCTTTTCGTAGTCATGGTAATTGGGGCCGCCCTCCTGCTCGCCGTACTTCAGACTGGCGACATAATGACTCTCATATTCGGATCGTTCCTCCTAATCTTCGGATACTTCTTCCTAAGGACGCGACTCACGGCCGGCGACGAGTCAAACGTCCCCAAATTGCTCATCAAGAGGGCCAGAAACGACGACCCGCCGTTCATCGATGCAACAGGCACTCTAGCAGGGGCCCTTCTAGGAGACGTCAGGCACGACCCCTTCCAATCAGGAGCCGACCTAGCCACGCCAGCCCATGAGAGAGTAGAGCCTGGGGCAGTACACAGGGCGAACAAGGGAGTACTCTACATCGACGAGATAAGGATGCTTAGGATGGAGGAGCAACAGGCCTTGCTAGTTGCAATGCAAGAAGGAGAACTCTCAATCAGCGGCCGCTCTGAGAGATCCTCCGGGGCACTCACTAAGTCGGAGCCCGTGCCAACAAACTTCATCCTGGTCGCTGCTGGAAACCTCGACAGCATCCAGCAGATGCACCCTGCCCTTAGGAGTCGCATAAGGGGGTATGGATACGAAGTCTACGTCAACTCTGACATGAAGGACACTGAGAGGAATCGTAGGAGGCTAATCAGATTCATAGCGCAGGAGGTAAGGAATGAGCAGAACAAGGACTCTGGCCGCTCCATCCCCCACTTCAACAGAGAGTCGATCGGCTTGGTGCTGAAAGAGGCGCAGAGGAGAAGCGGCAGAAGGGGAAGGCTCTCCCTGAGGCTCAGGGAGCTTGGGGGCCTCGTTCGAATCGCCGGGGACCTAGCATCTGAGGAGGGCTCAGAACTCGTCGGAGCCGAGCACATCACGCGTGCCAGGGCAATAGCAAAACCACTCGAGCAGCAAGTCGCTGACAGGTACCTTGAGCGCCAATCTGAGTATGCAATGCTCGTAAACCGTGGAACAAGAGTTGGTAGGATCAACGGCCTAGCAGTTCTGGGTGCGGATAGCGGGCTCTCCGACTTCTCGGGGGTTGTCCTCCCTGTTGAGGCAATGGTGACTCCGGCGCAAGGCCGGTCAGGTCAGGTTATTGCCACTGGTGGACTATCAGATATGGCGAAGGAGAGCGTCACAAACATCAGTGCAGTGGTGAAGAAGCTCACTGGGAAAGACATCAAGGATTTCGATCTCCACGTTCAATTCCCAGGGACGCATAACGTTGACGGGGATAGCGCATCAATAACCATGGCAACCGCAATAATCAGCGCCTTCGAGGGCGTTCCGATAGAGCAGAATCTCGCTATGACTGGATCTCTTTCAGTCAGGGGCGAGGTTCTACCAATTGGGGGCGTGACTGCAAAGATAGAGGCAGCAGCAAAGGCCGGAATAGAGACAGTCATCATCCCACGTGCCAATCTCCAGGACGTGCTCATCGACGAGAAATACGAGTCGATGGTGAAAATCCACCCTGTCGACTCCCTGGACGAGGTCCTCCAGTTTGCATTGGTGGGGGCGGAGGAGAAGGTCAGCCTAGTCGAGCGTCTCGCCAAGGTCATTGACACATTTACTTCTCAGACCGACAAGCAGCCTTCTGCATAGGGACCGCTCTAACTAAGTCCCTTCTACCGCTCCTAGGTCGGGGGATGTGATGCCAGAGGCGATACCCGCGGTCGTAGCACATGGTGGCGCCGGACCAGGGCCGGATCGCCAAAAGAACGTCGAAGAGGCAGTGGAGATCGCATCGAGACTCCTCCAATCGGGAGCATCCGCTATTGAGGCAGCGGTGGAGGCATGTGTCGTCCTCGAGGACGACCCCGTTTTCAATGCTGGAACCGGGGGGGTGTTCCGCAACGACGGCTCTGTACTCCTGGATGCATCCCTTCACGTAAGCGATGGCAGGATGGGGTTCGTAATCGCCATGGAAGACACCCCGAACCCGATACGTGTAGCAGCCGATTTGCTAGATGAGCCAATCAATGGGCTGACGGGGGAGGGAGCTAGGCTTTGGGCCGACTCAAAGGGCCACAAGAGGGCACGGGTCGAGGGAAGGCCACCCGTAGAGGGGGATGGCGATACAGTCGGTGTGATAGCTAGGGACTCCACTGGAGCCATGGCCTGCGCGACCAGTACTGGGGGGTGCAGTTACAGACCCCCTGGGAGGGTCGGCGACGTCCCACTTCCCGGGTGCGGATTCTGGGCTTCAGGCGAGCTTTCCGTGGCCGCGACGGGCGAGGGAGAGGCGATCACGACCGCTCTCCTCAGTTACAGGGTAAGCGAGAGGGCATTGGGTAGCAACGATCCACTAATTGAGGCGATGTCATGGGGCATTTCCGAACTGATCGAAGACGGCGTCTCCGTGGGACTGATTGCTTTGGGAAGGGAGGGTGCCGGAGTGGGTTTTTCGAATACGGATATGCCATGGGCGGAGTGGCACGGCTGAGCCTAATTGGATTCCTGACGGGGATGTGCTTAAGGAGAACTCACCGGTCGCCGGGAATGGAGGGGTTGAATTGACCGACATCGAGGCTAGAATACAGCAGATTGCGCAAGTGCTCTCGCAGCTGGACGACAGCCAGGTTCCCCGCAATATCAGGGCCTCGGCCAAGGAATCGGTAGATCAGTGGCTTCTCAACAAGGACAAGGACATGGACGTCAGACTCGGGATGACCGCATCGAAATTGGACGAGATATTCAATGACGCGAACCTGCCAATCCACTATGGCCCCCTCTGCCTCCAGATTCAGACTGCGCTGGAGACCCTGATGTCAGAGGTCAAGCGCTCATAACCGTGATACGGGGAGAAAAAGGGCCTAGAGGCCGATTATGCACCCTGACGCCTCTCTGCGGACTTGGGCCTGAAGTTCTTGTAGCCGCACTTACGGCATGCCCGTGGCTTCTTTCTTCCTCTGTGGGTGGCAGAGCACTTCATGCAGATCCACTTCTTCAGGAGACGAGCTTCTGCCACTGGGTGCCTCTGAGCCATGAGACCGCCGACCTGCATGCCCTTCATAACCGCTTCGTGAACAATGCCCAGCATTTTTCCACACTGCCAGCCTCCAAAGCATTCAAACACCCGCCGCACCGCCCCAATCTACGGTGCCTGCTAGCGTCGTGCTCGGAGCCCAGTGGGGAGACGAGGGAAAGGGGAAGGCGATAGACCAGCTGGCGGCAGACTCTTCTTGGGCAGTTAGGTTCCAAGGAGGCAACAACGCTGGCCACACGATAGTCCTTGGAGACACCACTCTCAAGCTGCACCAGATACCTTCCGGCGTAACTTCGCAGAACTGTAAATTGGTTCTGGGCGATGGAATGGTAATTGACCCCTGGGTCCTAGAAGAGGAACTGGACAGGTGGAGGGAATTAACGGGTGAAAGTCCGGAGGGCGACCGACTGTTCATCAGCGAGAGGGCCTCTGTAATACTGCCATTCCACAGGATGTACGACAGCGCAGACAAGCTCGTCGGAACAACTGGAAGAGGAATCGGCCCGGCTTACAGGGACAGGATAGAAAGGGTCGGAATCAGATTTGTCGACTTGGGCGCCGTTTCATCGGACAAAGAGAAGATTTCCGAAACTGCAGAGAGGATGAACAAGCAACTCGCCGCGGTCGGCGTCGAAGATAGGATAGAGCCAGAGGCGCTCATGGCCGACCTCAAATGGATTATCGAGAGGTTCGGCGACGCGATAAGGCCCACGGGGCTAATGGTCGACCAGGCACTCAGGGACGGTGAGAACGTTCTCCTCGAGGGAGCCCAAGGCGCCATGTTAGATATTGACCAAGGAACCTACCCATTCGTCACCTCATCAGTCACCAGTAGGGCAAATGCGACCCATGGCGCGGGGATCCACCCCGGACACGTCTCACAGTGCTTCGGAATCTCAAAGGCCTACACGACCAGAGTCGGAAATGGCCCATTCCCTACCGAACTCCCATACGAGGAAGGACCTGGAAACCACATGGCGATGGTTGGCCATGAATTCGGCACCACAACAGGGAGGCCCAGAAGGACTGGTTGGCTTGACATGGTGGCCCTGAGGGACAGTCACAGGATAAACGGCTACACAGGACTCGTCCTGACCAAGCTAGACGTGTTAGGGGGGCTTGAGGAGATCAAGATTTGCACCGGCTACCAGCTAGACGGAGATGTCATCGATGTCATGCCCACAAGCTGTGACGACCTAGCTAGGTGCATCCCTGTTTACGAGGTGCATCCAGGATTCCCTGCGTTATCGGACGAAGATTGGATAGCCATGGCGGATGAGTCAAGGGCTTCCGGCTCGGGCCTAGGTTCAATGCCAGAGAAGGTCCTCAGATACGTCCGCAGAATAGAGGAGCTTTCCGGCATCCCGGTTGTCAGCGTTGGCGTCGGACCAGACCGACGAGCTTCCATAGCCAGCGCCGGAGGCCCCTTCGACGTCAACCCCGTCGAGGCAACCTTCTAATCGGCCAACTCAGGCGGACTCACATGGGATTCAAGTCCAATGCCCGCAAGAGGCGCAAGGAGGCTGGGATTGACTCCAGGTCGTCCTCTAAGTCGGACGAGGAGTATGTGGGCGAGGTAAGGTGCGACGTAGCAGGTTGCGAGAACTGGGCCGACAAGAAGGTAGGCGGTCGAAAACTCGCCTTTGACAGGGCGGCAGACGTCTGGGGGGAATCGGGACTCACTCGTGATTCTCGTAGGATTACCGTGTGCAAGTCCTGCTACCGGCATTGGAAGAAGGCCAAGAAGGACGAGCCAACCGAGTGGACCTGACCTGTTAGGAGCAAACCCATCGACAGTAACAATGTTAGATGGGTGCCTCCAGCGACACTCATGTCAGAACAACCTACGAATGAGCCAATATTGGGATATGCTCCAGGAAGTTCGGAAAGACAATCCCTGATGGAAGAGATGGACAGGCAGATGTCCGAGGTCATTGAGATACCCTGCATCATCAACGGTCAGGAGGTCTACACCGGGACCACCACGACACAGGTGATCCCCCACAACCACGGCCACGTTATTGCTAGGGTTCACCTCGCTGGAAGGGAAGAGATGGAGGCCGCCTGTGAGGCAGCAGTCAACGCCCAGGGGGAGTGGATAGGGATCGGACTTGAGGCCAGGTGCGAGATATTCGAGAGATGCGCCGACCTACTTGCCGGAGATTGGAGGATGAGGGTCAATGCGGCAACCATGCTAAACCAGTCCAAGACGGCATTCCAGGCCGAGATAGACGCCGCTTGCGAGCTGATAGACTTCTGGAGGTTCAACTGCCACTATGCCCGGGGATTCCATGATGACTTCCAGCCATTGGTATCTCCTGAAGGGGTCTTGAACACCACTGACATACGCCCCCTAGAGGGCTTCGTACTCTCGATAACCCCCTTCAATTTCTCAAGCATCGCCGCGAACCTGCCGAGCGCCCCTGCAATCGTCGGGTGCACGGGCGTATGGAAGCCCAGTCGCAACTCATACCATTCTAACTACGTTCTGATGCAGTTGATGATGGAGGCCGGACTGCCCCCAGGTGTCATCAATTTCCTGCCTGGTTCGGGTGCCGAGATAACAGAAGTGGCATTGTCTAACCCAGACTTCGCAGGCTTGCACTTCACTGGTTCGACCGCCACATTCCAAGGGCTGTGGCAGGAGATAGGACTGGCCCTTCCAGGCCTCAGGTCGTATCCCCGAATTGTCGGCGAGACAGGAGGGAAGGACTTCGTCGTCGCTCATCCAGACTGTGACAGGAGAGGGCTCCTCGTCGCCCTTCTAAGGGGCGCTTTCGAGTACCAGGGGCAGAAGTGCTCCGCTGCTAGCCGTGCATACATTCCCCGTTCCGTCTGGGACGCTATTTCTGCGGACCTGATTAGCGAGATTGGCAAGATAAAGATGGGCGATGCCCGGGACTTCACGAACTTCATGACAGCGGTAATCGACAAGAGGGCATTCGACAAGATCTCTGGATACATCGAAAGGGCATCCCAGAGGGACACATGCGAGATCGTCTGCGGAGGCGGGTATGACGACTCAGTCGGGTACTTCATCGAGCCAACCATTATTGTCACCACCGATTCAGATTCCGAGTCCATGATAGAGGAGATATTCGGCCCCGTTCTGACAGTCTACCTCTACGATGACGAAGACTTCGAGAACGTCCTAGGGGTATGTGACAAGGCCTCCCCCTACGCACTTACCGGGTCAATATTCTCGAGCTCCGAGGAGAATGTCCAGAAGGCCTACGAAGCGCTCAGGTTCACTGCCGGGAACTTCTACATCAACGACAAGCCGACCGGTGCCGTGGTGGCCCAGCAGCCGTTCGGAGGGGCCAGGGCATCGGGCACAAACGACAAGGCAGGGGGCCCACTCAACCTACTCAGGTGGATCTCGCCACGCTCCGTAAAGAGGACTTTGGACATACCGCAGGACTGGACCTACCCGTTCATGGGAGCGGACGAATAAGGGTCCCAACATTGAATATCCTGTTTCCCAAGTGGTGGTCAGGGGAGCTTAGTGCTGAGAGGTCGCCGCGAGGCGACGACCCTTTTACCTGATCTGGGTAATGCCAGCGGAGGGAGAGAAATGGATACGAACATCGCATACGGATTGATGATTGCAACGCTGGGTGTCTTCGGTTACATCGGATACCAAGCATCGAATGCCAAGGAGATCGGGGCCGATGACTACCTCTCAGCCAGGGGCTCGCAGGACTGGCTGCGAATCGGGCTGAGCCTGTTCGCCTCCGGGATGGGTATATGGATCCTTTTCGCCCCATCGGAGGTCGGCTACTACGGCGGGTTCTGGGATGTCGTCGGCTACGCCGTCTCCGCGTCCACGCCATTTCTACTTCTGGCGTACGTAGGGCCGATGATCCGTGCGAGGCTGCCGTCGGGAGTGACTCTGGCTGACTATGTGCGCATCCGCCTAGGCAGGCCAATGCAGGTCTATGTGGGATTGATTTCGGTGCTGTACATGTTCACCTTCCTGTTCGCCGAGTTCACTGCAATCGGCAAGGGGATGAAGACCCTCTCTGGGATGGAGCCGCTAATCCCCATGGCATTGGTGGGGGTTGTCACCGCAGGGTACGTATCGAGAGGCGGCCTTCCAGCATCCCTGGCGACCGACAGAGTCCAAGCATGGACCATCATGTTCCTTGTGGTGGCCCTGCTGCTCGTTCTTTTCGGCGGAGACATCGGGGGGCTGATTGATGATGCCAGGGCATACAACCCCGAAGACTCCTGGAGCATCGGGTCTATGTCGAACATGGACTCTTTCGAATCGGGCCTGGCTCTGATCGTCGCTATCACCGCTGCTGAGATGTTCTCCCAGGGAAACTGGCAGCGGGCGTGGGCGTCTGAATCCGACGAGGCCCTGGCCAAGGGGGCATGGCTCGCTGCGGCCCTCGTCCTCCCGCTGGTATTCGTGATGGGCGTCCTCGGGACCGTCGTCGCTGGGCAGGGGGCCGTTACCGAACCATCTGCAGCCTTCTTCTACCTGATTGAGGATGCCGGTGTTCTGTTTGTAGCCGCATTCATCGTCCTTGCAATCGCTCTGGTATGCTCCAGCGTCGATACCCTGCAAAATGCCATTGTGGCTTCGATATCAAGAGATCTCAGTGATAGCACGATGAGCCTTCAGAATGCACGTTACTTGACAATCGGCATGATTCCCATAGCAATCTATCTGGCCACTGGGCCAACACTTCCTTTCACTATACCTCTAATCGGAATATCCGCCTTCGATGCAGGAGGCGTGTTTCAGATATTCCTGTTCGCCGACCTGCTAGCAGCTGCAACGGTGATGCCGGTCCTACTCACCCTGTGGGAGGGGATATCTTCCAAGGGCGCACTGATTGGCGCTGTCTGCGGGCTGCTCTCCGTGGTCCTCTACGGCGCTTATACCGCGGATATCGGGACTGGTATCGATTACGTCTTCTCGCCGACCAACGAGTTCGGCCTAGCGAACCTGCACGTATTCCTCTCAGCGGTCATAGGCTCCTCAATCGTGACGGTCGCTGGGTCCTACGCACTCCCTGATGAGGAATGAGCGGGCCCTGCGCTTTGTTCATGAACGCCCCCCTCTTCGCGAATCCGTGGACACAAGGAAACCCCTCTCAGTACTACTCCCTTGGAATGATGTCTGGAGGCCGTTGTGGTCCCGCAGGGAGGGCATGGGGGGGTGGATGTTCACCCTATTCGTCTTCATCATTGGTCTGACTTGCGTGGCTGTCCCCTACTTCGCCTCCAACAACATCGCAGCAAGCTATCTTGGAACAGTTTGGGATCCCGAGATACCATTCGACCGAGACTTCCCCGTGATCAATTGGATGATCATCCCGTACGCCGCGCTGTACCTGTTCTACCCGGCTACCCTGATAATCGCCCCACGTAACGACAGGGGAAGGATGGAACTCGCCCTGGGAATCCAGGGGCTAGCTCTCGCTACGATGTTCTGCGTCTTCTTCTTCATGGCTCTGCCCGCAGAGATAGACCTCAGGGACCAGCTCGATACCCATTGGCTGGATCACCCTCCGAACGCGTTGGAGGAGGCGCTCTTCGGCTTCATCCACTTCTCGGATAATCCCTGGAACGCATGGCCGAGCCTCCACATCGTCCACTCGTACCTCCTGGCCAGGCTGATGACCCTGTGGGTAGTCAGGGAGTACCCGGAGAGCAAGGCGGCCTCGGCATTCCTGGCCATCCTCTGGATCGAGTGGGTGCTCCTATGCATAAGCATCCTCGCCACCAAGCAGCACTACCTGTTCGACCTTGTTACCGGCGCATTGGTCGGAGTGGCATGCTGGAGGCTCTTCCTACCCGCTATGGAGATGGTAGAACAAAGGGGGCCATCGGAGATGGCCACCGAGTCCGGCTGGCAGGACTAGTTGTTGTAGACTATCGGCAGGAACGCGTTGGCCGCTGTCTCGCAAGCGTTCGCAACGTCATCCATCCTCTGTAGTACCCTGTACATGTGCATGGCTGCGAGGGCCTCATCCTCGCCCTCGCTGAAGACCAGGGACGCTGCCCTGCCCTCGACCATATCTGCATCGTGCTCGGCCAGGTTCACCTTGTCAATCAGCTCGCCCAGCTTCTCGCGGCCCGCCTTGGTGTATCCGGAAAGGGTCAGGTCACGGAGTGCCGTGACAGACTCCTCGTACAGGGCAGCGGTCCTCGCCACAGACTCGCCCATCTCCTTCAGGGCGCTCCTTGCCTCTTCGTTGCCGTAAAGCGGCCTGAACGATAGCTGCTCGGCCACGTTCTGCGCGTAGTCCGCTATCCTGTCCTGCTTGCTCAGCATCTCCATGAAGTCCTCGGACCTCAGGAGGAGGCTCCACTGGCCAGAGCCAATCGCCTTCCTCAGGTCGTTCTTGATGTTGTCAGCCCTGAGCTCAGCAGCCACCGTGGCCTCTATCTCTTCAGTAGGGTCCTTTCCGTCAGCAGCCGCGTTTACAGCGACCAGCATGTGCTCGACTGTCTCGTTGACCGCCTCGGCATGAGTGTGGAACAGCTCGAAGTAGGTGGGGGATCCGATTTCGGGGCCACCACCAACCTCCGCGAGAGCGTCCTCCACGTGGATCTCATCTCCGCTCGTGCTCCAGATCACGTAAACAACACCGGCTAGCGCAATGGGTATCACCACCAGTAGCTTGATCGGGTCAGAAGCAACGGCGACGAATATCAATATCGAGCCGAATCCAGCAGCTGGGAGGCTCGCGACCCATGAAGCGAAGATCTTGCCGAACACCCTGAAGTCGACAGCCTTCGCGCCTCCAGCCAGGCCAACGCCGACCACTGCTCCGACCAGCGTGTGAGTGGTCGAGACAGGTACTGCGAGGAATGGCATCGAGAAGATCAGTATGGTGGTCGCGGCCCCGAACTCGGCAGCGAAACCCCTCGTGGGAGTGATGTCGGTGATCTTGGTCCCTATGGTGTCCATGACCCTCCATCCCCAGGTCATCACACCAATCGCTATTCCAGCGCTCCCAAGGAGCACCAGCCAAACGGGAACTTCAGCCGACTCGGCCAATTCCCCGCCGCTAGACAGGACCTGGTACACTGCCGCCATGGGCCCGATGGCGTTCGACCTGTCGTTAGCCCCATGGGCGAAGGCGACGTAGGCAGCGGTGATGACCTGCAGCCAGACGAAAATCCTCTCGACCCCGTGGAAGCCGTCCTCCTCTCCCTTGAACTCGTAGTTCCTCAGGACGTAACCGAGGACCGCTGCCGCAATAACGGCGACAATGCTGGCAAGAATCAGGCTGTTGATCGGGAACCAGGCGTTGGCGTCCATCGGGTTCCAGGAACCGTTCTCCTTGACTGGCAACCAGTCGTACTTGCTCTCAATCCATCCCTCTGACTGCGCCCTCGAGAAGAAACCCTTCAGGGCCTTGAACTGGAGCGCCAGCCCTAGGACGAAGAATGTAGGTACAGCCAGTATCGGTGCGAGCCACCTGGATCTCCCAATCGGGTCGTCGGCCTCGAGGATCGTCTCCCTCACTATGAAGAAAGTGAAGAACGCCAGGAGGGCGCCCATCAGTGGGCTAGCCACCCAGGACATCACGACCTTCTGGATGACCTCCCAGTCGATCAGGGAGGTGTCATGCTGAACCTCGAGAACCAGTCCCACACCGACAATACCGCCGATTATGCTGTGAGTTGTGGATACGGGCAGCCCGTATCTGGTTGCTACGGTAAGCCAAACCGCGGCAGCCATCATGGCCGCAATGAACCCGTACATCAGATCGTTCGCGAAGCTTTCCGTGACCGTCTCGAAGTCCACAGAGAGGATGCCCTTTCGCACGGTGTCCGTAACCGCGTCACCAGCGAAGAACGCACCTGCGAACTCGAATATGGCGGCTATGATCACTGCCTGCTTGAGCGTAAGGGCCCTTGACCCGACAGACGTACCCATTGCATTGGCAACATCATTAGCTCCGATGTTCCATGCCATGTAGGCACAAACCACCAAAGATACAATCAGGACTAGCGTCATTATCGGTTCCATGGCCCCTTGCGATAAATGACAGGTATATTGATTTACAAATATATTTTCTATATAGTTATCTTAATATCGTTACACTAGAAGGCTACTATAACTATTTATTTAGACTCCACCTCGGAAGTACGTGAATCATGAGGGAGCACCTAAGTCAGAGGTAAGGAGATTACAACAGACTGGTGGTTCCACATTCATAGTCAGTCTGCCTAAGAAGTGGGTTACAGAACATGGTTTGGCTGCCAAGGACCACGTGCGAATAGAGTGGCGTCCATCGGGAACCCTGAGAGTGATTCCAGAAGCATCATCCATTAGCAGACGTAGGGAGGTGGCAATAGATCTTGACGATGTTCCAGAGAACATGGTGTTCGATCACCTAGTAGCAGCTTATTTGGCAGGCACTCAGGTGATTAGAATACGTTCAACCTCCGGATTCTCTCGAACAGAGAGGAAGATATTCCGGAAATTCGTCAATACCTCAAGAGGCGTCGACATATCATCGGAAAGTGAAAACTCGATAGAGATGATAAGTCTACTGAGTCCTTCGGAGATGCCACTCTACTCAAGTCTGAATAGGATGTATCTCCTAATCCTGAGTCAAATTAGAGATGTCGTAGACGTTCTTGGAGGTTCAGATAAGGAAGTTCTAGAGGACTGCCATGAAAGAGAGCAGGAGGTGGACGCGATTAGGCTACTTCTTGAGAGGCAGGTAGGGCAGATATTGGAGTCTGCTAGTATCGAGGACTCTTTGGGGACTTCGAGATGGGAGGCGTCGGAATTGGGAAAAGTCGTTAGGACGATGGAAAGAATGGGCGATCACTCATATGCTCTTTGCAAATTAACTTTGGAGAGGGAGGACAGCAGTCAATTGTCGATCGAAGAAACACCCTTGGATGCAATTCCGGTGTGGCAGGAATCGATTAAACTCCTTATCTCTAACTTTCGGAAGAGAAAGGTATCCGAGATTCACTTGGCCAAGGAGAGACTTTCTTCAGCCTTAGTGGGTCTCGAGGATTTCGAGACACAACTCAGATCTAGTTCTATGGAAATCTCAGAAGCCCTATTCCTGGACCGTATTTCTGAGTCTCTAAGGAGGATATGTGCCTATTCCATAAACATGAGCGAGATTTTACTGAATATTCAATCTCACAGAGATTCCTTTGAGGTTTCTTCCCCTCAATTTGGTAGAATTTAGGCCACTGACTCGAGTATGTAGAAAGCACCGCTGGCAACTATTCCCGACATCACAATATTACGGATCAACTCCGACTTCATTGTCTCCAACCACCTCTTGCCAACCCTGACTCCAAGCAGGGCTGCTACCACCAAAATGGCAGTCAGTTGGAGGTGCTCCACAATCTCGTCCGGCCTGAAGAACAGGTAGACGGGAATCCGCGATAGGTCCACGCAAAGCGCCAGGACGCTAGCCGTGGCGGCGTACGCCATCTTGTCGCTCAGCCTCCTTGTCAGGAACATTGCCCTAAGGGCGCCCTGGTGCCCTGAAAGGCCCCCCATGAATCCGGAACCGAAGCCACCCACCCTGTCATTCGCCTCAGGAATCCTGTACCCGGTCCACGACTCGCTGAGGGTGAGTATCGGCAGCAGCACCAGGAAGACGCCTATCACGGCCAGTAACGGGTCCTGCGGTACCTGGTTCTGAAGCAGCGCCCCCATGATTGACCCCGCGACCAGCCATACCCCGTAGTGCCGGAACGCGGAGAGGTCGACGCTTTCCCTCAGTGCAACGAACTTCCCGGCGTTGTGGGCGCCATGGACCACCGCAACGACGGCAACCGCCTCGTGGGGCCCCATCATGAGCAGAACAACCGGCGTCAGCATGGTCGACAGCCCGAACCCGGCAGGCACCGTCAGCGCGGCTGCTAGGAAGCAACCGAGGAAAGCGAGCACCACCATCTCCATTCTCGCACCTAACCGAGGATCCCTGAGACCAGTGCCGGCTGGGTCAGGTAGGCGAGGAGCCCCGCACCTGCGAACATCATCATCCAAGCGCCAGTAGCCTTGACGACCCCTGTCGACCTCCTGAGGAAGTCCAGCATGGCCTGCCTGCCCGTCCCTACGAGGGCAGTCACGGTGACCATCAGGATGGTGGCGGAGAGTATCAGGCCCAGCATGCCCGAGAGGAACGCGCCGTCACCGACCACAGTGAGCCATGCTACGAACGGGAACACGGCCGCCGCCGTGCAGTCCACAGAGGCGGCGCTGTACCCTATGCCCCACAGGAACATGTTCCTGCGCGGAGTGAATCTCTCGTCGGACTCGTCAGTCTGGTACTTGTCCAGCGCCCTCTGGACCCATGCCAAGAGGTGGGACGTCCATCCGAGCAGCATCATCCCGCCTAGGATGAGCAGCAGCCATGCTATCGCCACCGCGATGTCGTGCAGGGCCCCCGAGAGGTCAACGATCCCGTCCAAGCCGAAGATTATCGCTCCTACCGCCGTGAAGAACGCCAGTTGCCCGAGGGCAGCGAACAGGCCCACCTCGACGGGCCTCGGCATGCTACCGGTTATCTTCCCCGCCTCGATCAGCTCGTCCTGCCTCATCCCGAGGTTCAGGTAGTAGGTGATGTACGACGGTAGTACGGGGAACGCGCATGGGGAGAAGTAGACCAGCACCCCTAGGAAAAGCCCGATCAGGAACACGCCCGCCATCGAGCTGTCGGGCTTCTCTATGCCGAACCTGAGTGACTCGGCATCTCCCTCGTTAGCCCTCTCGATCGCTGAATCGAAGGACGACCAGCCATCGAGTGGCGTCCCAGTGCTCTCCTTGGCGACCGCATAGCCCTCGTGGTCTATCACAAGGACTAGGGGGATGGCCTGTGCGAAGTAGTGCTCGACCAGGTCCCCCCTGGTGCCGTCATCGAGGATCACCGAATCAGGCCCCCCGTTCGCAACTGGCCAACTCATGTGCTTGTCTGAATCCGAGTCTCCGAAGGTAGAGTTGATCCTGTCGAAATCCTCGTACGCGTACCACGTGGCCACAGACAGGGCGATTACTGGGTAATCCCCGTCGAGATTCCCCCATTCGCCAATATTCCTGTCTATGTGCTCCTGGACGTAGTGGCAGTTAGCGCAATCCACGGCCATGAAGTCCAGGACGACCACGTTGCCTCGCAGGTCACTAAGGCGAATCACTCCGGAATCGTCGGCTATCAGGTCGTCAATGCCAGTCCTGTTCATCGATTCGACTTCGAAGTCAGGTACTACAACGGCGTTTTCGCTTACCCCATATGCGGAGGAGGATAGGCCGAAAAGGCTGAGCGAAGAGTACCCGATGATGCAGAACAGGACGACGCCCACGCCGAACCCCCTCCAGGTGTCCCCTTCCCGGAGGACGCCGAAGTCAAGTCCCGCAGCCATGAATGCCCGAATCGGGCCGGACTTTTGATTCCGGCGGGAGAAGGCGCCCTTGGTGCGTCATCATGCTTATCGTGAGGATTCAGCCCGCATGCACCCGGGGCTCGTGGTCTAGGGGTTATGACGTCGCCTTCACATGGCGAAGATCGCAGGTTCAATTCCTGCCGAGCCCACCATCAGCCCAGAATGTCGTCAAGCAGAGATGATGCCCCTATCCTGAGCCTGCTTCTCCCATGGATTCCTGCCTCATTAGAATCCACGATTCCGACCAATCTCTCGACGTCTTCCATGGTCCTGATCCCCCCTGAAAGCTTGACGCCCCTCTCCTCGCCCATCGTAACCGAATGGCGCTTCACCTCGAAGGAGAGTAATCGGGCGTCCTCATCGCTGCAAGCCCCCCTCATGCCTGTGCAGCTTTTCACGAAGTCGGCCCCAGACGCCAGTACCATGCGAGTCACTGCTCTGATGTCGTGCTCCCCAAGTAGAGGAGTCTCTATGATTACCTTGAGGGCCCGTCCGGCCGATGCATCCCTCATCGCCTTGAGTAAGGCCAGGTCCCGCTCGCCCGGAAAGTCGTCCGAGTCACGCGGCTCTAGGACGCAATCGATCTCGTCCGCCCCATGTCTAACCGCCGTTTCAACCGATTCCCGAATCGAAGAGGCATCGTTCCAGCCCACGGGGAATCCACCAGCCACTGCAGCCACCGAGATCCCTTCATCTAGCAGGCCCCTGACCAATTCAACGTGCTCAGAGAATACGCACACGGCTGCAGGCCTGTGTTCGTTCGCCCTCTCGCACAGCATTTCCAAATCTGCATACGAGGCCTCGTGGTCCAGCAATGTGAGGTCCAGTATGTCGAGAACGCCTCTAGCGTCCATGAAACCACTCACCCGTGCCTTGCCTCGAATCGTCTCATGAACGAAACCAGGGCTTCCACGCTTTCTATCGGGCATCCGTTGTACATGCTCGCCCTGATGCCTCCGACGCTCCGGTGCCCCTTCAGCCCACCTAGCCCCGATGCGGCGGCCTCCTCAAGGAATGCCGGCTCCAGATCATGGTTTGCTAGCCTCCATGTGACGTTCATCACAGATCTTGAATCAGTATTGGCGTGAGGGACCCAGAATGGCGTCCTATCCAGCTCCTCGTAGAGAAGTGACGCCTTCTTTCTGTTCCTCTCAATGGCCCCCTCTAGGCCCCCGTTTCTCTCGACCCATGCCATGACCCTGTCAAGGACGAAAATTCCGAATGTGTTCGGGGTGTTGAACATGGATCCCTTGGAAACGTGGGTCCTGTAGTCCAACATCGTGGGAACCCCCTCTCCAATCTTGGAAACTGCCCAGGGAGATAGGATGACTAGGGTTACCCCGCTGGGCCCCAGGTTCTTCTGCGCCCCGGCATAGACGAGGTCATGGGATGATACGTCCAAGGGGGTACCGCAGATGTCCGAGCTTGCATCTACCACCCGTGGCTTTCCTCCGCTGTCCGGAATGTGGTGGAACTGAGTTCCAAAGAGAGTATTATTTGACGTGTAGTGCATGTAGCTCGCTTCGTCCCTAATGGTATAATCGCCATTGCTAGGGACAGAAACGAATCCGTCATCGGACCCGTCCCAAGCCGCCTCAGCATCGCCAACCCTACCTGCCTCCTTGATGGCCTTCTGAGACCAACCGCCCGTGATTAGGAAGTCCGCCTTCCCTTCATTTCCAAGCAAATTAAGGGCAGTCATGTAGAATTGTGTGGAAGCACCTCCCTGCAGGAATAGGACATGGTAATCATCAGGAACAGAGAGAACCCTTCTGACCCTCTCTTCCGCGGAGTCGATTACGTTCTGGAAGGTCCCACTTCTGTGAGAAACCTCCAGTAGCCCAAAACCGCTGCCCGATAGGTTCGGAAGAGCCTCGGCTACTTCGGATACCACCTCGAGGGGCAGTACAGCTGGCCCCGCGCCGAAATTGTGCACCCGGCCCGCCCCGGTCATGCTTGGACGTACAATACCCGGTCTTTCAGCCCATCGGAGGGCACGACAGGGTTCATCTCTACTAGGCGGGACGCCGGGTCGTGCTGCGAATCGGGTTGGTCATGCTTCAGGGTGCAAGGCACGCCCATATTGCCTCAATAGAGGCAGCATCCTCCAACTCCAATATTCCGGTGGAGGTTCACGAGATTAGAAAGCTCTCTGACCTCCACTCCTCCGATCCACATGCGATAATCTTGCCAGGTGGCGAGTCAACCACGATGAGGCTCACTGGATTGGATAAGTCATCCAACCTTCTACCCGGTCTTTTCCAATGGATAAGGGACAAGCCCGACCGCCCAGTACTGGGAACGTGTGCGGGAGCAATCCTTCTCTCCGACCCCCAGGATGGGGGCCTCCCTCTAGTCGATGCTTGCATCGATCGCAATGCGTACGGCAGGCAGTACGACTCCTTCCAGGACACCCTCTACTCGCCACTTCTGGGACGCGATTTTCCCGGAGTTTTCATCAGGGCCCCGAGATTCACATCCAACGACGCGGAGATTTCAGCGATGCACGGCGACGAGGTAGTTGGCGTTAGGTCGGGCAACGTCATAGCACTCACATTCCATCCGGAGCTGTCTGGCGATCACGGATTCCACGACTGGCTCCTGGGGTCTGCGAAGGAGGCTATGGAATGAGCATCCTTCCTAATTTATCTGAAGTGGCAGAGGTTGCCGACCTCGCAGATTGCGAAGGCTGCATACAATGCCAGATGGGAAGCAAACTGGTTCTTTTCATCACTGGGAACTGTCATTGGAGGTGTGACTATTGCCCTCTCTCCGAGAGTAGACGCGATATCGACTTCATGTACGCCAATGAAAGGCCTTGCGAGTCATTCGACGAGGTGATTGAGGAGGCCCGGGCCATGCGAGCAACAGGGGCTGGAATAACGGGAGGGGATCCGTTGATGGCAAGGGAGAGGTCGCTGGAGGGAATTAGGGCCCTGAAGAAGGAATTCGGCCAAGATTTCCATCTTCACATGTACACCAGCATCCCATTTCGCCCGGAGTGGGCCTCCGATTTCGCAGATGCCGGCCTCGACGAAATCCGCTTCCACTTTCTTGACCTGGAATCCGATCAATACAAGGAAACAATTGCGGCCTGCGCGACCTCTGGAATTCTAACTGGGGTAGAGTTGCCCTGCGAGCCGGATAAGGAAGATGAGCTGATGGGGATTTTGGAAGAGATGCGGGATTTTGAGATAAGCTTCTTGAATCTCAACGAGCTTGAGATTACGGTAGGAAATCACGACAATATGGAGCTTAGGGGATTCAACCTGTCAACGGAAATCACTGCAGGGGCCGAGGGCTCTTCTGAGCTCGCACAATCACTCAGGGACAGGGTAATGGCGGCTTCAATTGGCGCAAGAGACCCCCTAGACGGAAAGGTCAGGGAGCCGTACGGATTTCACCTGAAATACTGCACTTCGGTCTACAAAGACGCAGGCCAGATGAGGAGGAGGTTCATGCGAAGAGGCGAGGCCTCTATCGCCCCCCACGAGACACTAAGCGAAGATGCGACATTGGTTTTCGGAGTAATTTACTCGTCGTTTGAGGACCACCGTGGATGGATGGAGGAGATTTCCGAGTTCACCGGCCTCCCAACCAGGTTCCTCCATTACGACCCTGAAGAGAGCAGGATAGAGATGCCAATTTCAGTCGCCGAGGAAATCTCAGAAGATGTAGAAGCCCCAGTTGCAGTAATCGAGGTCACCCCAACTTTCGATCGTACCGAGGTATCACTAGTGTGGCTCAACGAACTCAGGCCCTGATTTCCTGCCACGTTGGGTTGATATGGCCCCAGCCCTCGCTGTTCCATAGTGCCAGTCAATTCAGCCGAACCGGAGGACAACTCGGTAAACCCCTACAGGAGGCTATCAGCCTCCCAGATGGTTACTTGGCAGGCATGCCCCCGGCTCTGGTACTACAACTATATTCCAAAATTAAGGGGCCCTCTGCCTCCCCAGATAATCAGGGGAAATGCAGCAGAATCATGTATTTCCAAAGTATTGAGGGACTCTCCCTCAATGGTACCGGCAAATTCCGACAACCTCCTGAAGTCCCCCATTCTTGATGATGGCAGTCCCGCCTATCAGTTCAGCGAACTATGGCCCGCACCTTCGCTCCTTCCTCTGGATAGTTCCGATTGGCCATCCACAAGAGGATCCCTCGAGGAATGGGCACTCGCTCGCGCGGAGGCCCACTTCCAGTCATCATGGGATTCAGCGGTAATTGACTGGGAGTCAATCTCGAACAGGACCGGGTCCTCAGACGGGGCGAATGAGCAAGAATGTAGGGAAATGGTGGCCAATGGAATTCGAATGCACATCGACCAGGTCGAGGCTTGCATGAAGGCCGGAGGGGGGCCGCACGCAGAAGAGTGGAGATCGGGCAAGCATAGGCACAATTGGCCTGCTCCTGATGGATTCCCGCGAGTGTGGGAAGAGCCGCATCCCTGTGCACAGGAAACCGGCTCCGAGATTTCATGGTGTGAGGCTTGGGAGTTGGCCCGCCCTTGGTTCGTTGATCCCGATGCGGGGTCATTTACACAGACCACATCACACCCCGAAGGTTGGTTCCAAGGGGAATACGACTTGGTTTACAGGTGGACTGGCAAACCTTCCGTAATTGACATCAAGGCCTCCAAGGGTAAGGGGGACAGGTCGGGGGGATATTTGGAGCAACTCAGGCTATACGCTTGGCTGTGGTGGGAAACCCACGACAGAACAGAGGAAGTAGAGTCACTTGGAATTTGGTATCTCGGCCCGGGCTCGGTCAAGGACGTGCCATTGCCGACCTCGGAGGAACTTCACCAGTATGGCAGTGACTTGAAGGAAGTGTACGAACTAATTCACGCCAAAGACCCCCAAATCGAGGATTGCCCCGCAGAACCCGCCCCACTTCGTTACTTCGATGAGGGCGGAAAGCCTTCCAAGAACCCAGTTGATTCGAATCCCCTTGCAAGATGCATCAATTGTGACGTTAGGGGGGTCTGTGAGAATGGAAATCATGACCTAGACCTGCCGCTTGAGGACAGGATTGAGAGGTTCGGGCATGCATGGCCGATTACTCATATGGGGGAGCTGAAGACTAGGGTAGATGCGACTGGAATAGTTTCCGAGCTCAGGGGTCCGCGCCTCCAGGAGGACGACACCATCGAGCTTTCTTTCAAGCTACTGGACGGATATGACAGGGCCAAGGTTAGACCCTCTCGATATGGCGCTCCAAGCAGGGTTACGAGGTCAATCTCAAACGACTGCAGGGTAATTGTGGAGAATGCAATACCCTCAGTTTGGAGAGGGGAGATGATTCTCGAACTGGATGAAAAATCTTCGATCTCCCTTGCAGGAGATGATGATTCCGAACCCATTGTGGAAATAGAGACTAGAACCAGCATAGTTGGCAGGATCTGGTCCGTCGACGCATTCCCTACTGGAGCCGGGGTCTCAAGATGGTCTGTAACCCTCCTCGACAAGTCAGGATCTGCAGGGGCCGTCGCATTCAAACAGTTCATTCCAGTAACCGCCGCTAGCATGGGCAGGGGTGACGAGATAGCTATCCTGAACGGGGAGGTGGGAGAGTTCAATGGACGGCCACAGGTCAGAATTGGGCCTAATACCAGAGTTGTGCCACTCCGTTCCTCTGACGATTTGCCTGATTATTGATGGCGCCGAGAGAGGGATTTGAACCCCCGCGTCCAATGGACAGTGGATTTCGAATCCACCGCAATACCGGGCTATGCGATCTCGGCAGCAGACGCGCCACCTGCGAATCAGACATAAGGCTGACTGGCCTGCCGACAACTGATGAGGGTCGAGGTCATGCACTCGGAACAAGTACTGGTCGTCGAATCAGAGGGCCCCCTGTCAGTTTCAGAGATCCTAAGAACTCTGGAAATACCCCCTTCCACGGTTCTCGCAGTTTTCGAAGATACGATAGTCCCGCACACATCCGTAATCAAGGATGATATCAGATTGGATTTGGTAATAGTTTCATCTGGGGGATAATGAACCGTCAAACACGGCCCCATGCTCCACCCTCAATGGCGTATCGCCGACACAGAAAATCTCGGCCGCACCCCCTACCAGTGTCGCCAATGTGCCATCCCACCTCAGGAAAGATCCCTCGAATAGCCCAATCACTGGCGTCTGGTTGTGCTGGTGGAACTCAGCAATCCTCCTTGCACGTGTCTCTCCGAAGTGTTGTACAATCTCTTCACCTTCACTCCATAGTATGCCACCGGGGTGGTAATGCGGATTAATTTGGAATGGCACTATTCCAAAGCCCTCGAATGACGATGGCAATACCACGGGCATGTCATTCGTTGTCATCATTGTCGGACATGCCACGTTCGAACCAGCACTTATGCCTACATAGGGGACGCCCTCAGAAACACGGGACTTGATTGCCTCAATGAGCCCCTTCTCATGTAGGTCCCTGATTAGCAGGAAAGAGTTACCACCCCCAACGTAGATTCCCTTTGCTTCCTTTATTGCCTCTAATTCATCTTCTGCTTCGTGAATTCCAACTAGGTCGAAGGGGGCACTCGCCGTGAATCTCCTTGCGCCTTCCAGGTATGACTCATGGTCATTTGATGCGTAGGGGATGAAGAGAACCTCGGAAATACCGCTGAAGGCATCGCCCATCTCATCCATGCAAAGCTTCCTCCGCTCGTCGGTGCCTATCCCCCCACTACCAAGTAGAACTCTCATCCAATCACCCGATTACGCGTAGAAGTCCCTATGGGAGTCATTATCCTCGACTCCCATGGCCTCTTCCAATGTCCCACCCACTTCGTATGTCTCGAGTAGCTTCCGGGCAGTCTCCTCAGTCGAGTCTAGGTCAAGATCAAGCTTCAGGTCGAATGCCTCTTCGATCCAGGAAGCGAGCCTGTTCGCTGCTAGTACATCCGCACTAGCGCCCACTGTATCCGCAACCAGGCCTATGGAGCGTACCCCAACAATGGGGGAAAGTGAGACCAAGAGACCTGCAATCCCAATCATGCCTGATTCGGGCTGTTCACGACTCACTGGGATGTCATCAGCCTCAAGTGCGGAACGTACGGCTTCGTCCGCGCAAATTACGTGAATGCCCCTGCTTTCAGCCTCTGTAGCTAGGCCGGCTAGGACTAGTACGTGAGGCGTGGAGCCCTCCTTGGCCAATGAAAGAATGGCCTCAGCTACCTCGTGCTGCCCACCTGGGGTCATGGGCTGCAGCTCCCCTCCGATGGTAATAACGGTCTTTCCGTCTGGGAGAAAAACTGAGCTAATCTCAAGTCGTGGGGGCCTCAAAAGACCATCCTCGTCCAGAGTGGAGTGAGGGGGTAGGTCGTGATTAAGTATCCATCCAAGGGTCCTAGAGGGGTGCTTGGAAATTAACGAGTCAACAAGGACCTTTCCGACGTTCCCCACTCCCGGCACTGCCTCCAAAATTGCAGAGTGCTCAGGAAGGCCATCGCCGACAAGCCAGTATACAGTTGTCTTGCTCAATCCTCTTCCTCCGAATCTCCCTTTCCAGCAGAAGGCAAAGAGTCAACCCATTCATCACTGCCTGCATCCTGCCTTTGTCTCCGCCTGGCGCCCTGCGGGTCTTCAGGCGAATACTTGAGGGGGGAAGGGGGAGTCATAGAGGATCCACATTTCTCGCATTTTGGACCGAGTCCGTATGTTTCGCACGCCTCGCAATATTGCAATTTCGATCTTACCATGCCATCCCCGATTCGACCTGCCCTGCGGAAGGGTCAATGAACCATACGGGTGTAATCCGACGCTCAAGCCCGTTCTATCGATAGTGAGCCGTCAACCGAAGACATCCTCTTCTCAACAGCGCTTGTAGCTGCCTCCCACACCGATTCAGCTGCTTGGTAGTCAGGTGCCCTGATGTCCACGCGATAATGTGGCGCTCCATCGTAGTGGCAAGTGAGGGTGACGTCCTCCACTCCCTCAGCGCAAGCTTCTGCCTCTAATAGGGCATCCCTGATTGCATAGACGCCCTCTTCGCCCCACACTTGTATGTCCAATGTCCCCCTGATTTCTACAAATGGGGGAACTATATTTTCGACAGCAAGGCTGGTAACAACTCCGATCCAGTCCCCTTCAAACCCAGAATCTGAGAGCGCTGTCTCACTTATTGCACACTCTTCAAGAGCGCCGTAGAGCGTACCGAAAGTCTCTGTCATTTCACTAGAAATGGTCACTGTCTCGTCTTCGCCCCACCCGATTCTTTCTGAGGCCACTCTCATTATCTGATTAGCCCGCTCCTCATTTTTCCAGGACTGGACAGTCTCCCTTCTGCGCTCTTCTGAGACGCTTTTTAGTGACAACTCCACACGCTTCCTGTCTTTCTTGACCTGAATTACCTTCGCCACTACTCTCTGCCCCTCTCTGACATGGGCTCTGATGTTCTTCACCCATCCAGCTGCAATCTCTCCAACGAATACGAAACCCTCCTGGCCGTCGTATCCGTCAAGGGTGAGGTATGCACCATTCTGTTTGATGTCCTTGACTGTGCAAATTAGAAGATCCCCTTCTTCGGGCCAATCCCCTTCTCCTTCTACTGCCAATTAGATGCCCCCTTCACTCGAGGACATCCACTATGGTGCTTCCCGACAGGTCAGCCTTCCCTCCGAGAGGGCTGGCTAGTGTAGCACCGCAAACTGAGCAAGATATCGCTGTGGAGGCCCTCTCGAAAATTTTGGTTTCCGCGCCGCAGTCGCGGCAACTAACCTTCAGGAATCTACCAGCCACTATTTCACCTCACTTATCCACCAATTCGAACTTCCTTGCCCTCTTCCCTCTTGGCGAATGTGCCTTTCCAGTTTCAGTGCACCTGTAAACCAAGTTAACTCTCTTAGTAGGCTTCTCACCAGAAGGCTTTGGACGGGGGAACCCCCTGTATCCGGATGTAACCTTTCTGAATCTCCTCTGCCCCCACTTCAACTCGCTAGCACGCCTTTTCTTGACACGTTCTACGGTGTGCTCCGTGTGCTTGCCAGCAGAGGGGCTGTATCGCATTACCTTCCTCGGCATCTTGACCATATGTTGCACCTCTATGCAGTGTAGCGAGGCGGGCCACCGATGGCCCGTTTATGA
This sequence comes from Thermoplasmatota archaeon, assembly GCA_036154155.1. GTDB lineage: Archaea > Thermoplasmatota > Poseidoniia > Poseidoniales > Thalassarchaeaceae > MGIIb-O5. The sequence goes on from JAYZLP010000020.1 coordinate 31,101, forward strand.
AGTCTATCGAACCATATCGGTACCCGCTCTGCCGTCAATGAGCCCCCTTTCAAGAAAAAACAACTTGAATCAAGCCCTCCTCGCAGCCCTGTGACCGAGTGGTGGCTGCAGTGGTGGATCGGCCTTTTCCTCCTAGTCTGCGGTTTCTCAATGGGCAGGATGGGGCCAGCATTCTCCAGGTCTAAAATCGGGTACCCACTAGCTCTTTTCGGCCTAGCTCTGGCCTTTTTCTCATCAGAAGGCCTTGAAGCCAACGAGCTAATCGCTTCGTCAACACTCAATCAAACCCTGTATTGGGCCGTACCGGGCCTGTTAGGATGCTACACATTGTCCAAGGGCGCGCCAATATACAATGTCACCAAGCCTGCTTACCTATTCGCAGGATGGTCAATTGTTGCACTATCTTGGTACATCATGCTAACGTATTCAGAACCATTTAGTCACGACATATTTTCCATCGTAGTTGCCATCCTTGGCCTATTAGCCATAGCCGTAATCCATGTCATGGTAGTTAGGGTAGTAGAGACGCGTCCACAAAGTGATGAGACCGTAGAGCCTCTTTCTGAAAGTGAGAGGGCCTATGTCACAACAGTTCTATCTAGGAATCTTGGGAAAATGGGGGATGAGTAGATGACAGAATTACTCCTGACATTTTCTGGGGCCTTGATACTCGGCTCACTATTGGTTCTAGTCAACATAATTTCTGCCCATCACCCCTACCACAAGACCCTCCCTCTAGTCGCATATTCATTGATCATCACGGGCCTCGGACTGCTTCTCTCATTGGAGGCGAGCCCAGAGGTACCGACAGCTCTTGACGCCATGAGGCAATCAACGTCACTGGCAATCACAGGATTGTTGGCTATCTCTCCCGCTCTGTATGCAGTGCTAACGTTGATGATGATTAGGATTTCAATCAGCAGACATGAATAATTCAGCAATTAATGCAATCTTTGCCTACTATGCCAAAGAAGCCTCTGACAGGGGAACGCTGATAACACCCCGGTCGGTCGCCGCGCTGTCTCAAGGGGTGATTAGGTGTCCAAGGGTACTCCAAGCATGGGTAAGAGGCAGAAGTCCACCCACATCAGGTGCAGGAGATGCGGCAAGCACTCATTCCACAAGACTAAGTCAGTTTGTTCTAGCTGCGGGTATGGGCAGACTTCCAAGATGAGGAAGTACAGGTGGAGCAAGCGCAACAGATCCATGGGAAGTAAGTGAGCTCCATCCCGGAAAGTGCTAAGTCCCTAGTCCCTGAGGGCCGTTCGGTAGACGATGTGCGGGATCGTCGGAATTATTGGACATCCCAATTCACAAGTAGCTCCTTCTCTGTACGACGGTCTTCTTGTTCTGCAGCACAGGGGCCAAGACGCTGCAGGAATTGTGACAAGCGATTCGCATAACATTTGTCACCGTAGGGCCAACGGCCTGGTCCGAGATGTTTTCCGTGCCAAGCACTCAGAGGCATTACTTGGATCCATGGGGTTGGGGCATGTCCGATATCCAACCGCAGGCTCCAACTCAGTTTCAGAGGCACAGCCATTCTACACCAACACGCCGTTCGGAGTCAGCCTCGCACACAATGGGAATCTCAACAACACTCAAGACATCATATCCAGCCTTCTCGAGTACGACCATAGGAGAATCAATACAAGTTCAGACTCGGAGGCATTGTTGAATCTGTTCGCTGCCGAAATTCAAAGATCTCTGAACGGAAACCCAGGAGGTATTGATTCACTTTCTGAAGACGATATTTTCAGGGCGGTAGAAAGGGTGCATCTCAGGGCCGAGGGAAGTTATAGCGTAGTCACAATGATCACAGGTTGGGGAATCGTTGCGTTCAGAGACCCGAATGGAATCAGGCCTCTTTGCATAGGAAGTAATGTTGTGGATGGTTTCACCGAGAGAGTCATCGCCTCTGAGAGTGTGGTTTGCAAAGCCATTGGATTCGAACATGATGGAGACGTCTCACCGGGTGAAGCTGTTGTTGTGAGAATGAACGGGCAGATGTCCAGAAAGGTTTGCTCAAAGGAAGTTGACCATCATCCTTGTATCTTCGAGCATGTGTATTTCGCTAGGCCAGACTCCGTTCTTGATGGCATCTCTGTTCATTCCTCAAGACTCAGGATGGGGGCCTCATTGGCTAGGAAAATTTCCTCCGAATTCCCCGACCATGCAATCGATGCCGTGATTCCTGTGCCAGACAGCGGGAGGATCGCTGCACTTGACCTGGCTAGGGAGCTTGGGGTCCCCTATAGGGAGGGCTTCGTAAAGAACAGGTACATAGGAAGGACATTCATAATGCCCGGTCAGACCATTAGGAAGGACTCCGTTAGGAAGAAACTCAATACTATCGAGGACGAGTTCCAAGGAAAAACCGTACTAATCGTTGATGACAGTATTGTGAGGGGGAACACATCAAGGAGAATCGTAAACATGGCAAGAGAGGCAGGCGCTTCAAGGGTTTACTTCGCATCCTGCTCTCCTCCGATTGTCCATCCAAATGTGTATGGTATTGACATGCCAGCCAAATCAGAGTATGTCGCATTTGATCGTTCCGTGGAAGAAATATGTGAGGCAATAGGGGCAGATTGGCTAGTCTACCAAGAATTACAGGATTTAGTCAAGGCCTGTCTTGGGGATAACTCAGAAGGGCCAGCGAATTTCGACTGTTCGTGTTTTGATGGGGTCTACGTGACGGGAGGGATCACAGAAGAGTACCTAGAAAGAATTGAGGGGCTCAGGAACGACTCTGCGAAGAACAAGGCGCCCGTCTGAGCAGGCATTCGCCAAGATGAAGTCATGAGGTCCCTTCACGACAATTATGCAGCCGACAATCGAGCCAACCGCGTCGGTACAAATCGATGAATATCCGAGAAGTTGGTGCTCATCTAAAGAGTCAATTTTCTGCGTCGGCTTTGAATCCGGGAGAATTTGCCATTTCGACTCTTTTGGGGATTTACTCGAGGAGTCATCCATTGAAGGATCAGTAATCGGATTGGTTGCACTGGATGGCAGTATTATCGCCGCATCTAGCACCAATGGGCTATTTTCGCTTGGGGAAATTGTTTGGAATCTGGATATGGAGTCGGGTTGCGAATATATTTCGCCCTCTGAGGTTGGTGTATTCGCCATTGATGGTTCTGACAATATCCTACACGTTTCATCGAAAGGGGAGGTTCTGTGTAGCAAGAAGATTGGGCCCGTAGATGTAATCCAATCATCAGATAACGGCCTCCATATTGGCCTGGGGTTGGGTGACGGGAGGCTCATAATTCTCGATAATGAACTCAATACCCTGTTTGAATCACACCCTGCGGCTGATGATGTTGAAACAGTATCGTGCATCCAATTCAGGCCCGATGGGACATTGCTGGTTGGGAGGAACTCACTTGGAATGACCGTAGATGATCGTCCAGAAAACAGATTGGAATGTTGGAGTCCGGTAGAGGGGCTCATCAATACTTCAGAGATGCCATCCAAACCAACCTCACTTTGTGTTACTGAGGAAGGTGTAGTGGTGGGCTGCTTCGATGGACAATTAATTGACATGAAAGTGGGGGTTGAAGGCCATCGAAAGATTTCCCAGATGGCCTACATGATTAGCGACATTCTACGTTGGGGCGGCGAATTTCTGGTTTCCTATTGGTTTGAGACCTCGAGGATTTCTCCAGAGGGCAATGTGGCATGGCAATTTGAGCATCATGGTGTTGTCGAGGGATTAATGCCTATTCCAAATGGATTGATAGCGATATTTGGAGATGACAAGAAGTCTAGAGGCCCATCGCCAATTTACTTAGTCGACCCCGATTCATCTCCAATAGTACAGAACGGTGGCGAGTTAATGGAGCCAGACTTTGACTCGATCGGAAATGAATTTTCTGGAGGCCTTACGGAGGATGAGTTGGACATGGCCTCACAGAGGCAAGATTTCTCTAATCAAGGTGAAATCCTAATCGAAACCCTGAACGAGGAAATCGAGATGAAACTCGACGGGGAGTCTGTTGAGGTGGATGTTTTGACTGATTTGATTGAGTCGGCCAAGTCTCTCAATATACCTCCCGTTGCAGATGCAGGTGATGACATGACAATCGACTCGGATGAGGGCGGAAAGGCAACAGTACTCCTGGACGGATCTAGGTCATATGACCCCGACGGTAAGATTTCGGAGTGGCTATGGAAAGACAGGAATGGTGAGGAAATTGGCAATACTCCTCAATTGAGAGCCAGGATCTCAAAGGGTGTTCACAACTTCACTTTGCTTGTAATCGATGATGGAGGGGCCCAATCTAGTGCCAGCATCACAATACAAGTTAGATAGCTACAATTTGCCGAACTCGTCCCTCAGGGCAGGAAGTGCTTCCTCCCAAGTAGAGACTATGCCATAGTCAGCCACACTGAAGATAGGGGCATCTGGGTCCTTGTTGATGGCAACAATGTACTTGCTAGAGCGCATTCCCGCCAAGTGCTGAATTGCACCGCTGATTCCTACTGCTATGTACAGGCTCGGATTCACGGTCTTACCTGTCTGACCAACTTGCATATCGTGGGGAATATCGTCCCAAGTGTCGACCGCCGCCCGACTGGCCCCTACCGCAGCACCGACGATATCTGCGATTTCGTACAGGTGAGAGAAGTTCGAAGGGTCTCCCATCCCCCTGCCTCCAGAAATGATGATGTCAGCTTCAGCGACGTCAAGCCTCTCACTAGCCTTAGCAAGGGCCTCCCTCACCGCCACTCCAACATCAGATGTATTGTTCACCGTGGAGATGTCAGCATTCCCTCCTGATCCAGAAGCCTCGAATGCGTTCTGCCTAATCGAAATCGCACAAGGGCCCGAAGCAACTGAGGTCTCTATGGCCTTACCGGAGTAGATCGGCCTCGTGACCCTAATTCCACTTTCAAGTCCGGTAGCATCTTGGATTATTGGAATATTTCTGATTGCGGCTACTTGAGCTAGAACCTCCCTGCTATGTGCTGATGAGGAGGCCATCACCACTCCCTCGCATAACGGGGAGAGGGCATTTGCCCATGCCCCACTGTCGAATGAACCAAAGCACTCCCCTTCGGCCGATATCACCTTCCCCACTCCACTAATTGATGATGCCTCTGTCGCACCTACTCCCCCCGGGCAGATCACGGTCGGTGTTCCGCCAATCGAACAGGCGGCACCTACCAATTGGGCAGTTACAGGGTGAAGCTCATTTCCAGTTGTTTCAGCTATAATCGTGACTTCCATTTTTCCACCTCAGATAACATTGGCCTCATCCCTCAACTTGGAAACCACAGTCGGAACAGAGGCTGCACCCTCGAATTTCTGCCCCGGGGGTTTCTCAGCGGGTGCAGAGTGAGACTCCAGTGAAACTCTGGAACCCTCCATGGTCACGCCAAGATCGGCCGGTGTCAGCGACTCGACGGCCTTCTTTTTCGCCATCATTATTCCTCTGACATTTGGCCTCCTCATCTCTGTTGCCGCTTTGTCGAAGGCGAATAGGCATGGCTTGGAAACAGAAACCTTCTCGTTGCCCGAAGGACTTGTCCTCATTGCTACGAATCCATCGCCCTCCATGGAAACCTCGGAAACCATTCCAACGCATGTGAAGCCGAGGATGCTAGCAACACCTGGGCCGGTAGACCCTGAATTGGTATCGGCGGCCTGCTTGCCGCAGAGAACAACTTCAGCGCCTGTTTTTCTAATTGCGGAGGCAAGCAGATTCTGCACATTGGAACTGTCCATGCCGGAATCATCAGAGACAATGTGAACTAGTGAATCAGCACCAACTGCCGCAGCATCGGTAAGTATCTTGGAAGCCCTAGCAGGTCCGCATGTGATTGCGACCAAGTCCCCACCTCCCCCTTCTTTCAGTTGGAGTGCATACTCGAGGGCATATTCGTCATATGGGCTCATTGACCACTTGCTCACTGCGCCCTCGTCCACCCTTCCTCCGGAGACGGTGATTTTAGCGGTAGTATCTGGAACCTGCTTTAGTAGAACTGCTATTGTCATGATATCCCTACAGGCCGGACGACTGCCGCTCCCTCTATCAAGATTCACCCTTAGCAATTTCAGTCCCTATTCGACTATTCCAGGGTGCGTGTGAATGCCTGGATTCCTGTGATGTGCCTGCCAAGTATGAGATTGTGGATATCATGGGTCCCCTCGTAGGTCTTCACCGACTCCAAATTTGCCATGTGCCTCATCACTGGGTACTCGTCAAGTATCCCATTTGCACCGTGAATATCCCTAGCGGCACGCGCAATCTCTAGAGCTATGTCGACATTGTTCATCTTCGCAAGGGAGATATGCTCGGGAATCCATGTTCCAGCATCCTTCTTCTGTGAAAGGTGGTAGGCTAGAAGTTGGGCCTTGGTAATTTCCCTAAGCATCCACGAGAGTTTGTTCTGCACTAATTGGTACGACGCGATCGGGTAATCGAATTGGATTCTGCTCAGAGAATACTCCTTTGCAGAGTCAAAGCACGCCTGTGCAGCCCCTATAGCGCCCCATGAGATTCCATACCTAGCATTGTTTAGGCAGGAAAACGGGCCCCTTAGCCCCTTAACACCAGGAAGGATCCTGTCCTTGGGAATTTTGCAGTCCTGGAAAACAAGTTCGCTGGTGACCGATGCCTTCAGCGAGTGCTTCCCCTTCATTTCAGGAGCTGTGAAACCTTCATCGCCTTGCTCAACGATGAATCCTCTGATTACTCCGTCTAGTTTGGCCCAAACGACTGCAATCTGGGCTATGGTGCCGTTAGTAATCCACATCTTCGCCCCATTCAGGAGGTAATGGTCACCCATGTCCTCGGCTCTGGTAATCATATCGCCAGGATTTGATCCATAGTCTGGCTCAGTCAGGCCGAAGCACCCAATCCACTCTCCGCTGGCCATCTTTGGGAGGTAGTGATTTTTCTGCTCCTCCGAGCCAAAATCCCAAATTGGGTACATGGCAAGAGAGCCCTGCACGGATGCGAATGAACGAAGTCCACTATCCCCCCTCTCAAGCTCCCTGCAAATTACACCGTATGCAGTGTATGACAGTCCGGGGCAGCCGTAACCCTTCAGGGGGGCCCCAAGGACTCCCATATTGCCCAATTCAACCCTCCACTCATCAGGGAATACTCCGTCCCTGCAGGCCTGCTCAATCTTGGGCAAGACTTCGTTGTCGACGAAGTCTCTGACCATGTCCCTAACCATCCTCTCTTCCTCTGTCAACAGCGAGTCAACGTCGTAGAAGTCTAGGGCGTCGTATGGCATGTTCTCGTCTCTTTGCGAAGGCGGTTACCTCATCAAGGTATGGCAGTGAGAGTGCCCCTACTTCCTACCCCTTCTTCTACGCCTAGAGTCCCTCTTTGAGAACTCCTTCTCTTCCTCAGAGCCAATCTTCATGGTGACCCAGTGACTAAGCTCCGGGGACATGGACATCAATATACTGAGTACCACTCCAAAGATAACTAGGGGAAAAACAATCATGATGACTAGCCCCATCAATCCATCTACCCATGAATCCTCCGATGGCGGATGAAAGCTCAAGATCGTCCCCCTGTCGGTAAGAATCCAGCCGCTGTCCCTGTCAGTCGCCCACGTTGCAACCACCCTTTCTCCTGAGACAGTTGAGTCAAATTCAACCACATCAGAGTTCTCTAGCCAGGGGAAGGAAGCATTCAGTCCTGCATCGTGCTCAACTAGAGAGAATGGAGTTAACAGGATCATTGACCTATCTCCATGTTGACTTTCGATGCCCGTGAACACCCCCCCCACTCCCGAAATCTCGCTAATGCTGACTTTGGAGGAGGAAGGATTAGCTGCATCCAGATCAACCATCCCTATCGCATCTCCAGAGGTAAACACGCAAACGTCAGTTGTAATCGGGCACACCATTCCATTCCAGGGGTATATTCCGCCTCCTACCCAGTGTACAGCGTGATCCCTGTCGATAATTGCAATCCCGTCATAAGTCGTCCCAACCACGCAAAGTAGAATTTCTCCGTGGCATTCTATCTCTGTAATCTCACTCCCTGTCCCAAGCCCCTCAAGGACATGAACCTCTGCACCCCCATCACTGGAGGCTCGCATCCTCCAGATTGTTCCGTCGTCCGATCCCACGTAAGCCCAAGAACCACCTTGGTTCCAAGCGACGGCAGTAAGTGAGGAGTCATCGAATTCTTCATGCCCCCCCGCATCAGTTACAGAGTGGTCATCTGCGGCGTACCTGAGAACTACTCCATCCTCACCAACGATTAGTGCAGTAAGCCCACCTGGGTGGTAGTCAGCGTCGTTGAGCGCAGACTCCCCGGTCACGGGCATAGGTACCTGAATCGATGGGTCCGCGGCATTGATCATTTTCATTATCGACTCTTCGCCATAAGCAAGTACCCAACTACCAGCAGGATCCAGAGTCGCGCCATTCAGTCCTAGGTCAGTTGAAGATAGGCTGTCCATCTCATCCAGCACTACTGCGGACTCTGCGTGCACTGATGCGGTGGAAAATAAGGTAGCAGAAAGCAATGCCAATATCAAGAACGCCGCTCGTGCCACAACCCTCCGAGGCGCAACAATGGTTTAGCCCGTTCGACCGACGACTTCAGGCACCAATGTCACGGCAGATTTGAAGAGTGATTCACCCGGCGCAAACCCATGGAGCGATTCGACGTCAGACGAGGGGTAATCAAGGAAGTAAGTGGTGAGGGTGGACTTTCCGCCTTAGCGAGAAGGTATTTCGAACAAGTGGAGAGCACAGGTGAGAACTCATTCTCCGGCTCCCACGGCATCATGACTTCCATCAATGGTAGCTACGAAGGAAGCGCACTAATGATCGATGTCACCAATGTGCCTCCAAATTTCGATGATCCAGAGGAGGTCAAATCCGCAATGGACGCTAGGAAGAGGTGGACGTCATTTCTCGACGAGGCCACTGGTTACAATTCAAAGCAGAGGGGTGACAAGGCAAAGGAATGGGCCAAAAAGGCATCAAAGGCCAAGTCCGCAATTAGCGCTACCCGACATTTCATCGAGATGGCAGATTCACTCCCACAGGATAAGATTTCAGAGGCAGAGTCAATTATAGCAGAGATAGAGCAGGCCCTAGAGTCGAACGACAATACGAAAGCGGCCGGGCGCGCTGAGAAGCTAAACAAGATGTTCAATTAGGTGATAAAATGGATGATAAGGATCCCCTATCTAACCTGGACAAGGGATCCCTTGACACCATTCAATCCATGTTCTCCGGCTGTGAGGAAGTAGTGGGCGTGGAACACGTCGCCTCTGTTCTCTCAGGTGCACCCTCTCACTCGGGGGACGGTCAACTTGTGGCATACATCGGATTGGAACCTAGCGGAAAGGCACATCTGGGATGGGTCATACTATCGGACACAATTCGCAACCTCCTGGATTCAGATGTCAATGTGATTGTTCTCCTAGCAGATTGGCATGCTTGGGTGAATGACAAATTTGACAGGGATATGGAGAAGATTTCATTGGCCGGAGATTACATGACAGAGGTCTTCAGGGTCTTACTGGGGAACCCTCCAGAGGGAGAAGGCCCAGGCCAGGTTAGATTCATCAGAGCGTCTGAGGTAATGGATTCTGGAAAATATTGGGAGAGGGTTCTCAGATGCTCCAAGAATATGAGCCTGTCAAGGGTCAGAAGAACGTTCAGCATAATGGGACGGGCAGAGGACTCTTCAGACCACGATCTTTCAGCTTTCTACTACCCAGCCCTCCAGGCAGCCGATATTTTCGAATTGGAGGTTGACATTGCGTTTGGGGGGATGGACCAGAGAAAGGCACACATGTACATGAGGGAGGTGGCGGATAGGAATCAATGGACAAAGGCCACATGCATACACACCCCCATGCTCTCCGGCCTCAAGGGATCCGGAGGCCGCATGGACTCGTACGATCACAAAATGTCAAAATCCGACCCCAACAATGCTATCCTAATGCATGACGACCACGATTCCCTAAGGAAGAAGATGAAGAAGGCATTCCTAGAGGTAGGAAACCCCTCCTCAGCGGTCTTCGAGATGGTCGAGCATGTAATTTTACCCCGACTCGGAAAGATCAAGGTAACTCCCGACCCAAAATATGGCGAACCATCCGAGTTCAGTGATTTGGACTCATTCACAGACGCCGTCTCCAACGGCTCAGTTCATCCACTGGATGCAAAAATGGCAGTTGCCGACGGACTATCCGAGGTTCTATCCCCGGTATCCGAGCACTTCTCATCTAGATCAGAGCTCATGTCAGCGATAAATTCCATAACCGGCCCTCAGTAGTCCATTGGAATATTGACTTCGTGAATATTTCTCCGGGGCAGGTATCATAACCCCCTCGTCGCCGGGCGGGGACGAGGGAAACTATGCCAGAGGTAGGTGTAGACGACATCGCGATCTATTTTCCACGTCTCTATTTCGATATGAAGGACTTCGCAGAATTCAGGGGTGCCGACTTCAGCAAATTGAACAAGGGACTGGGCCTTTCGGCCATGGCAATACCAGATTTTCACGAGGACACAGCAACAATGGGTGCGAATGCCGCATCAAGACTGATTGACAGGAACGGCATAGACCCAAGCTCGATCGGAAGAATCTACCTGGGAACCGAGTCTGCGCTGGATGGCGCCAAACCGACAGCCACCTACATCATGGATATGCTAGAACAGAAATACTCCCCGGAGTTCGGTGCTGAATGCTTCAGGAACTGCGACGTTGTGGACTTGACATTCGCGTGCATTGGAGCAGTCGACGCAATGCACAACACGCTAGATTGGGTAGCTAGGGGGGGCATCGAAGAAGATCGAATAGGAATAGTGGTTTTCGCTGACAATGCGAAGTACGATCTCGGCTCTAGCGGGGAGTACACCCAAGGGGCTGGAGGCGGTGCTATACTAATCAGGCATAATCCCAGACTTCTAGTAATTCCCGACATTTGGGGAGTTTCCACTATGCCGGTCCATGACTTCTTCAAGCCACGTAGAGAGGTCGATACAAGGTCAATCATCGAGAATGTTTTGGAATTAGCAATTGAAAGTGGGGAGAAGGTCAAGGACGGACTCGTGGATAATATTCTGAAGATTCTGCCCACGTCAAGTAAGAAGGACGAACTTATTTTCGAGAATGACAAGCTAATGATTCACAAGGATATGCCAGTCTTCGACGGGCAGTTCTCCAATAGGTGCTATTCAGAGTCAGTAAAAACCGCATTCATAGATTTCAGGGAGAAGGCGATCCGAGATGGCAGGTATGAGCCAGAAAATGACGAAATTCTAACAGAGCAGTGGATGAGGATTATTGTTCACCTGCCATACGCCTTTCAAGGAAAAAGGATGTTCCCAGATGTTTTCAGACATGACAGGAGGCATCTCCCGCTTTGGGAAGAGATCGTAAAAGAGATCGGCGCCGAGCCTTTCCCGGAGGATTTCCCAGACACCCAAGAGGGAATAGAGGAATTCGAGAAGGCGAATGATCAGTACAGAAGGCTGATTTCAAAGACGGAGCAATTCAAGGAATTTGCAGAGATGAGAATTGAGAAGACTCAGAGGGCATCTAGCCTAATCGGTAATCAGTACACTGGTTCTATTTTCCTAGCTCTCATGTCCACCATGGAGAGCGACTATCTCGATGATGTTGATATGGTCGGAAAGAAAGTCGGCCTTTGTGGGTATGGATCAGGGGCCAAAGCCAAGGTTTTCGAGGGCGAGGTCCAGCCCAACTGGAGAGACGTCGCATCGAGATTCAGACTATTTGAGAGGCTTGCAGAACGCCACGCAATTGACAAATCCGAGTATGAGTCACTTCACCGTGGTAGCAGGAAGGGCTCCGTCTTGCCCCCGAAGGGTGAATTCGCTCTGGTTGGAATAGGTGTCGAGGGGGATCTCGAGGGCCAACGAAGATATTCCTGGTTCGACTAGAGTCACTCAGGCCGAATTGAACGGCTAATCACTATTCTTTGAACCTCTTGGGTACCTTCGTAAATTTGAGTAATCTTTGCATCCCTGAAGAATCTCTCAACCGGGAAGTCTGTTGTATAGCCATATCCTCCAAGGACTTGAACCGCCCTCTCTGTAACCCACATAGCAGTATCTCCAGCAAAGAGTTTGGCCATGCTGGCTTCTTTGGTATGCCTCGGTGCGCCTTCATCGTAATGCCGCTTTTTAGCCCAAGCTGCCCTGTATACCATCATCCTCGAGGCATCGATCCTTGTTGCCATTTCAGCCAGATAGTTCCCAATACTCTGGTGGAGGGCAATTGGCTTTCCAAATGCCTCTCTTTCGTGAGCATAGTTCAATGCAGACTCATAAGCCCCCTGGGAGATTCCCAAAGCTTGGGCGGCAATCCCAATTCTCGAATTATCCAAGGCGTTCATCGCTATCGGGAAACCTTCTCCCGGCCCTTTCAGTACATTCTCTATTGGAACCTTGCAATCCTCAAGGAGCAGGGAGCATGTGTCAGAGGACCTTATCCCTAGCTTGTCCTCCTTCTTCCCGACAGAAAAACCATCAAATGACTTCTCGACAATGAATGCAGTAGTCCCTCCATGCTTCTTTACTCCGAAATCTGGATGATCAACATCCTTCGCAAATAGAACGTAAATATCGGCACTGCTTCCATTGGTAACCCACATCTTCTCGCCGTTTAGGATGTAATGCGTCCCGTCATCGCTTAGCTTGGCCTTGCAGCTCATGGCCGCAGCATCGGTTCCCGCGCCTGCCTCTGAGAGGGAATAGGCCCCTATTTCATCACCAGAGAGCCTAGTTAGGTACTCCTTCTTTTGAGACTCATTTCCATGAAGGGCTATTGTTTTCGAACATAGGCCGACATGAACGCAGTACATTACCGAGAACGAGGGATCCACCCTTGCAAGTTCTTCCACTATTATTGCCTCAGTGATGTCGTCTACCGGGCTACCGCCATATTCCTCGGGGATGGTAATTCCCTGGAGGCCATATTCGCAGAATGAAACCCACTCATCAAGTGGGGCCCTCTGTTCCCTGTCCCTCTCCAAAGTTGAAGGTGAAAGAACATCCTCCGCAAATCCTCTGACCATCTCTCGAATCATGCTCTGCTCCTCATTTTCAGCGAAATCCATGGGCATCTCCGATACTCCGAAAGGCCAGACATTGTTAATCCCTCTTGGGAAAAATTGAGTTTTCGATAAGCGAATAGTTGAAAACGGAATTCGGTCGGCGGCCGGACGAATCACATGGCAGATGGCGACTACTCGGAGTTCAGCATCGCTCACGACCGACTGTACACATTGGAGCATCTATGGCTCCAAGTCCTCGATGAAGACAAGGACGAGGGAACTACAAGCATCAAGATAGGGCTTAGCGAATTCCTAATGGCTGAGTATGGAGAAGTAATTCAGGCAGTGCTAGCGAGGCCAAGGGACGAAGGTGAGTTTGAGATGGAGGGCGGATCTGGCCTTTCGGAGGATGATGAGGCCGAAGAAACACCAACAATGTCTACCGCTGGTGACCAAGTTGGGATTGATGATTTGATGATTACTATTACCACTAAATTCGACGGAGAATTTGATAGAATCCTATTCAATGCCCCATTCCCTTGCACAATTTCGGAATTGAATGGGCATGTAGAGGACAATCCCGACTTACTCAACGAGGAAGCATATGGGGATGGATGGTGCATCATTGTCAAGACGCAATCTGACGATTTCGACGAGGACCAGTTCTTGAATAAGGACGAATACATCGAGATGTTGAATGAGCTCCCCTAGGGCCACTTCAATATCTCCCAATCCCTGGGTTCTGAGTCCTGCCAGTCTATTTCTTTGAGTAGTTCTAGGACCTCCTCGTAAGTAGTCAGGTCATCTTCCACTTGCTTCCTGTGGAGCCACCCCTTCAGCATACCTAGGCGTGGACCAGGGGGTAGTCCAGTTTCTCGAGAAAGATCATCCCCCTTCACCAGTGGGGAAATGCCCGCCCTAGGCCTACCGACGCTCTCTAGGGCCTCTGAGAAAGATTCTGTATCCTGGCCTAGCCTGCCTAAGTATTCAAGGACTCTCCCCCTCCTTTGTTCTGGCAGTGCAGCAGCGAACCTTCTGAGATAGGCTTCACTGTGGTCTAATATCTCCCCCTTGCTATCATGTAAGAAACAAACCTCATCCAAAGTAGAATTGCTTAGCATCAATTCCCCACGTAGAATTCCCCGTAATTCTCCCCCACTTCCATCAAAATTCCTGGAAAGAATCGCTAGGTTAACTTCCATATCACTGCCAAGCGGACACTCAGATTTCTCCAACAAAGATCCAGAAATAGCCCCTAAAACACCCAGTTCCTCCATCTTGGAAACTATCTCGTCAGCCCAATCTCCAGAGAGAATAATGGATAATTCAGAGCATATCCTTTCCTTTGAAACCATTTCCAGCATCCCAAGACTGGATGAAATAGCATCACACAATGAATCATCCATCTTCCGCACGCCCTCCTCACCTCCATCCATGAACCTGAATGCCCTTAGAATTCTCAAACCATCCTCAGAGATCCTTTTTCGGGGATCTCCAACGGATGTCAGTAATCCATTCAGAAGGTCCTCCCTTCCGCCGAATGGATCAATCAGTGAGCCCTCTTCGTATGGGTATTCTAGAGCCATCGCATTAATTTTGAAATCTCTTCTGGAAAGGTCATCCTCAATATTAGTACCGAATTCGACTTCATCAGGCCTCCTTCCATCACCGTATGATCCATCACTCCTAAGTGTAGTAACTTCCCAAATTTCGTTACCCCAAATCCCCTCATCCAGCCTCACAGAAACAGTTCCGTATTTCGCACCAACCATCAGGGATCTTGGGAAAATGGCCTTCACCTCATCCGGATGGAGTGTAGTTGCAATGTCAACATCTGTATCCTTTCTTCCCGAAATAGATTCTCTGACCCATCCCCCAACTATCCATGCTTCACCCCTGCTTCTTAGGCCTTCAAGGACTAACAAATCCTCGGGCCGCAGTAATGGATGTGCATGTCCCATGCACGTTCCGTGAGCCCCAACAACATCACTTCTTCGGAAAATAAGGCTCATGGGACGAGGTCTTCATGGCCCCCGAGCATTTCGCCCCCTTCTTCTCTTGGCGCCCCTGGATTGGCAATGTCGAAGCTGAACATTTCCCCTATGACGGGCCATAATGCGCCCATCCACTCCATTTCAGACATTAGAAGCTCAATTACCGGATGCTCGAGAATCTCCTCTTCTGTAGAGTCTTCATCAATCTCTGGTATTCCATCGGGAAGCCCCCTGAGCGATTCAATGAGCCCCTCCAGTCTGACCAGTGCCTCACTTTCCGGATCTATCGCGCCACTCATCATCTCGACAATATCTTCGAGGTGTTCAGCAAGCAGTTTCGGCTCGAATGGATTCCTGTCTGAATCCCCAATATCAACAGGACCGAATACGACTCCTCCTAAGTCGGTGTCCATCCAGCCTCCTCCTTGCCATTCTCTTTTCAGTAGTCTTTGATTCAAGTGCCCTCCAAACGGCCCCAGAATGAAGCCACCCTCCTCAATTAGCAAATCAAGATAGTGCGGTATTTCCCTCACAGCTCCCGTAATTAGAACCCTGCTAACGTCTCTATTCCACTCCGGATCCTCCATTGATTCGGGCCCAAGGACCCTAATCACTCCATTTGCCTCTATCTTTTCGAGACACTCAATTGTATGCCTCACAACCTCTTCATTTGGCTCAATAACAGAAACTGTCCCTCCAGGCCCAATTATCCAATCAATTAGTGATGCGATATATCCGCCCTTGGATCCTATGATTATTACATTCTGATTCTCTGAGATTTCAAGGTGGTGCAACAATGTCACCACCATGTGTGGAGCGGAAATTGTCTTCGCACTCCCTGTTTCGGTGATCATGAAGGGGACGGGCCTATCATGCCAGAAGCCCTCTAGGGAGTGCTCGGTGAAAATTGACGGATCCACTTCAGACATAGCACCAAAAATCTCGGAATTCACTGGAATTCCGGCTGCAATCAGTCGTTCTAGAAGCTCAGAGATGTCTGTCAACGCCCTCTCCCCCGGAGGCCGTTCAGCCGCAGGCCATTTGAACACAACGCCCCCCCGCGTGTATCGGGGTCCGTGGTCTAGGGGTTATGACGTTGCTCTTACAAAGCGAAGATCGCAGGTTCAATTCCTGCCGGACCCACCAATAAATTACCTCTGAAAGCATTATTTTCAATAATTTTGCATTTTTCAGGCCACTGAAAACGTCAAGAAGTGGTGTATGGGCGGAAGGTCGTGGTCGAAGAGACCGCTGGTCTTGCCTCTCGCGTTGCAAGGAGGCTTCGCAAGAGGGAGTGGACTGTTTCTGTAGCAGAGTCCTGCACAGGGGGACTTCTAGCTTCGATAATTACAGATATTTCCGGTGCATCTGGATGGTTTAACCAGGGCTGGGTGACATACTCAAATGAATCTAAGATGCGTGAATTGGGAGTGGAAAAATCCGCTTTCGATGAGGGGGAAGCGGGGGCCGTCTCTCACGAAGTCGCAATTCAGATGGCCCGTGGTGCCAAGCATCAGTCGTCATCAGATGTGTCCATTGCAATTACAGGAATAGCAGGGCCAGGTGGGGCTACCGCCGAGAAAGAAGTTGGCAGGGTCCACGTCGCCGTAATTGCAGGTGACTATTTCCTTTCCAGAAGAATGGATTTTGGCGACAATGACAGATTGGACAATAAGAAGTCGTTTGTCTCCTTTGCACTCAGGCTCTCGCTAGAGGCGTTGGATAGGGTGAAGGAGAATGAGGCCATCGTTGAACGCGCAATGAGTGAGGCCTCTTCCGAGGCAGTATTGGACACCTCCCAATTGGACCCTTCGTCTGAGGAATGGGAAGGCAGCCTCGATTGGAATGTCGAGGACTACTCAAAGACAGTGGCCGAAGAGATAGGGAAAGTGGATCTCGCCTCACTAGCTGACTGGGACGAGTAGCATTTGCCATATTTTCCGAGATTTTATCGATATCATCATGAGCGTCCCGGCCGCTTATCGACATCATGGTTGAGGACGACTGGTCCGAGAGGCAGCGGATACTAGCTTCTGCAGGCATTCTTGTTCTCGCCTCAGCAAAGGAAAAGATTCAGAAAATTTCAGACATTCAACCACTAATCGAGGCAGCCCGCTCCTCCGGAGTAAGGATGTTAGACTCAAGAACCGTTGAAGAACTCCTAACTTTAGTGCCTACCCACGAACCTCCTATCGTCGCCCAGACCCCTACAAGGAGCGAACAATCCACACTTCCAGACCCCCAGAGCCATTCCTCTCATGGCCGAGTGGTAGCACCTTCTAGTGCTCTGGAGCTTGCACCTCCCCCACGGCCACATGGCCTGGCCAATTACGACTTGGCAGAGTTCCCAATGCAGGCAAGGGACGTGGATGCAGAAATCGAAGTACACTTTGACATCACTGGGCACTCCGTTACAGAGGGAAAGATGTCGGACATGAAGGCATGTTTCACAGATAGATTGAGGAGGATAAGGGGCATGATGGTCAACTCAAACGTGCTTCCCAGAAGGCCGATATCTACGTCCGAGGCATGGAGGAATAGGCAGAGGCACTCAACCAAGGACTATGAAATTACTATGGTGGGTCTCGCCAGTGAAATGCGTTGGACAAAGAACAAGAATCTCATGTTTGTTATCGAAGACGAGTCCAGTCAGATCTCATGTCTCGTGAAGCCACCCTCTGATGCATCCGAGGTCCACCCCGCGCTCGACGGACTCATGAATGACGATGTTGTTGGGGTCAGTGGGTCATTCCTAATAGGAGAGAGGGACCCAATATTCTTCGTCCAGGACATCCATCTTCCCCCCTTGGGCAGGCACTCAAAGAATAGTGCTGGTCAGGATAGAGCGGTTTCTGCCGCATTCCTTTCCGACATGCACGTCGGTAGCATGACATTCCTAGGGCCTCAGTGGGAGAAGATGATTAGGTGGTTCAAGACAGACCCTCTTGCTAGAACAATCAAGTATTTTGTACTAAGTGGAGATGGGGTCGATGGAGTCGGAATTTATCCGGGTCAAGACAGGCATCTGGCAATCAAGGACTTATTCCAGCAGTATGGGGAGCTTGCCCGACTTCTTGAGGACATTCCTGATTGGGTAGATGTCATCATCCTCCCCGGCAATCATGACGCCGTAAGGCCTGCAGAGCCACAACCAGCATTAGATCCAGAAGTGCAGCAAGATTACTCAGATACCACCTTTGTGGGCAATCCCTGTGACTTCAGCCTAAATGGCGTCAGAGTCCTTTCTTACCATGGGAAGAGCATTGACGATTTCGTCGCCACTTTGAGGTCTGTGTCATATTCGGAACCAGAGAGGGCGATGCAGGCCATGCTTGAGAGAAGGCATCTGGCACCCTCATGGGGTGGCAAGACTCCCCTTTCCCCTGAGCCCGAGGACAATCTTGTTATTTCCACAATTCCAGATATTTTTGTCACTGGACACGTACACGGGCACTTCGTTGGAGGGTACAAGGGTACTACCATGGTACACAGCTCTACATGGCAGAATCAGACGGATTTCCAGAGGATGTTGGGTTTCCAACCAAAGCCATGCATTTTGACCGTAGTCAACTTGCACACCTTCGCAACAGCCTCCATACCGTTCGCATAATCAATTCGGAAATTCTTCCCCATCAAAGATATGGGGCCAAATGTCACGAAGATCATTACCTTCGACAACAGGGACCCCTGCCTCTCTAAATGAGTCCCTAGCCAGATCCCGAGCTGGATTAAATCCGATAAACGAAGACCCATCAATCATCATTGATAGGTCAGTACTCGAGTCCCCAACTGAAAAAATTCCAGCTGGTTCCATGTTATTTATTCGCGATAATTTATCCACCATTATGTCCTTCTCGTGAGATAGCACTCTGGCCTTCATTGGACCTCTGAGAAAACCCTCCTCATCCCAATCAAAACCATTTGCAGCCCAATCATCAACGCTGAGCATATTTGCAATAGCGCCCACGAAGACATCCACTCCTGCCGACACAATAGCGACGTAAACACCCCTCCTCTTCAGCTCTTCAACGACGTCTCTCGCACCCGGCATAAGACCAATGCCAGAGTAAGCTCTCATTATGTCGTCTCTGTGAATTTCGGGACTCACCCCCGTCCAGAGCCGAATGTCATCAGCCATGAACTCGTCATCTGAGATTTCTCCTGCCAGAAATCTGCGAAGCATTTCTTTGTTCTCAGTTCCGAAGTAGTCGTGAATATTCTGCCAGGATGATCCATTGTCCGTAAGAACTCCATCGCAATCGAATACCACCGCGACAACATCCTTCATACCACGACGTCCCGTATTCTGCACTTAAGTTGTGCAGCGATGACTTGATTCCTAAGTAAGCTAGCCGGACCGCATGGACGAGCATTACCATGCTGGCGGACCAGCTATCAAGGTCAGCATGCTATTCTTCGGGCCATTGGCAGAGAGGTTCGGTCAAAGAGAGGTCACGGTATCATTGGACGCCGGTACAACAACCTCTCAGTTGGTCGAGAGATTCGATCTCAGTGAGATGCTAGAATTTGGACTGAGGATCGCTATCGATGGTGAGATGGACGCAGATATGGACAAACCCCTATCCGATTCATCAGAGGTTGCATTCCTCCCGCCTGTTTCCGGAGGCTAGGGAGTTTAACTCCGAAGCATTCAACCGAGTAATCCCCCTCGAGAGTACGGTAGACATGGCATTGGGAGCCCCTGAGGCAATAATCATCGTGATTTTCGGAATACTGGTTTTTGGGGCAGATAAGATACCCAAACTGGCTAGAAATGTCGGTAGGGCCAAAGGAGAGTTCCAGCAAGGAATCATGGAAACCACATCGGCATCTTCTGCCGAGGAAGACATGGACAGGGGCGGCATGACAGAAGAAGTCGCATCCGAGTCTGAGTAGTCAAATTTTCTTCAACTTCATTTCAGAACCACATTCCGGGCATTGCCCAAATTCAGAGCGCCTTAGATTAGGTGATTTCGGAGGAGATTTACTGGCTTTACACCCAATACAACGCAGCTCCCATTTCCAAGCCTCGGAGATTCCCTCTTCCCCAATCCCCCTCCACTCGACCCCTATTGACGATGAGACGTTCTGCATCCTGTAGTCATCGGTCACAAGTATTGCGGATTTTTCATGCGCAAGGGCGATCAGTGAGAGGTCTATTGCCGAAAGTCCTGACATGTCTCCCGATTTTATCGCTGCGTCTGTGGCCACTTCAAGGGATGCTTCCCCTGGCTCCATCCGGATTGCCCCCATGGACTCTAGAATCTCGCCCCTGTCTGGAGAAATACGCTGCAATTCCGACTCTTGCCCCGGTACAATCAGAGAATCAATGATTGCTGATATCGGCCACTCAATCAGTGCCGACGTGTCCAGTACAAACACGTCCGCCATGTTGCTCGCTGCCTGCCTCTCCCTTTCATGACTGTCGATTACTTGGAAGAGGTGTCTCGGAACCACCAGTTCATTATAGCCATGCCCGGGACGGCCATGCATGAGTGCCATTGTCTCGCAGGAGATGATTGATTCAGTCATTGATTGGGCGGATGGCCTAGGATTACTCGGTTTGGCGGCCCTTTCTTCATCTGAGGCTGCCCTACAGCCCATCCCTCCAGATCCCTTAGTTTGGAAAATGGTTCTTGATGCGGACACTGGATTTGGCATTGCTACAGTAGTTACAGTGGCCGTTCTCTCGAGTGTAATGGGAGCTGTCTTGGGGTACGCAATCGGGATGTATGCAGGCGGCTGGGTTTTGGATAGGCTAGTCCCCGAATCAACCATTAAGAGGCTAAATGTGCTGATGGAGAGGTACGGAGCGGCTGGAATTTTCATTGCAGCAGTCTCTCCAATTCCATACAAGGCTCTTGCATGGATAGCTGGGGCCGGTCGAATGGACCTGCGCGTTTTCGTTGCTGCTGGAATTTTCGGCAGAAGCCTCAGATTTGGAATCCCTGGATTATTACTTGGGGCATATGGCGAATCAATGGTTGAATCACTAAACTGGTTAAACTTCTCACTAGTGTCCTTTGCAGGACTATTTGTTGTAATTCCAGCAGCTAGATGGTGGAACTCATTACTCGAAGAATAGGTACTAGTGACAATATTGATTCCCGATTCGATTATGTGGTAGTGACATCTCGGAAGAGTACAGCTCGCGTGGTGTAGTCCGGCCCATCATACTGGGTTTTCGATCCGGCGACCCGGGTTCGAATCCCGGCGCGAGCACCAATATCAGTCAACTTCGTGAACATCTGTGTTCAGATTCATTTGAGAAGCCATTTCTATTACAATTCTGGTCCACTTGCTAGTAGGGGAAGGCAAGGCCAATACGTGGGTAGCAGAATTGAGAATCTTCTCGGTAAGTGAGTTCGGCGCCTCAGGCCTCCCCCTGTCTAGAAGGCCCGTTTTTGGATCGTTCCACTCCTCAGTGAAAACAGCGATGGGAATTGAATTGTTGTCGGACCATCTCTCTGCCATGTAGTCGACCCCACTCGCGCCACCTACAATGATCAAGTCCGGGTAACCGTAATTATCAATCCACGTGCCCATCGCTTCTTCGAATTTACGATAGTCATAGAACCTACTTGAACCGACGACTGCCAGATTGATTATCGACCCATCTTTGTTCAAGTCACGACTGCCTAGGCGCTCGACGATATCTTGCCCCCGTCCGCCTTCCATACTAGTTGCCGATGAGGGTGCCCAACAATAAACCTCCCCCGAAGAATGGCAATCAGGGGCAATATTGCATAAGTTAGTCAAGCTATGAAAACAACATTCTTCACTAAAGTACTGAATATTTTTTCAGCAAGTGAGTTGATATGTCTCCCCCCAGCCCCTCGGCCCGGGGTGTTACCATAGCGTTAGATGTGGAGGAAATTCGCTCACACTTCCCGATCCTGCATAGAATTCTTCCCAATGGAAAACCCTTGGTCTACTTCGACAATGCGGCAACGTCACAAAAGCCCCTGGTAGTCATAGACGCAATGTCTGATTTCTACAAGCAGTACCACGCAAACGCCCACAGGGCTAACCATACATTGGCCGATGAATCAACAGCCGCTCTCGAGAGTGCCAGGGACAGGATAGCTACATTCTTCGGGACAAATGAGAATCAGATGATCTACACTGGTAGCGCAACAGAGGCCATGAATTTAGTAGCATACGGATGGGCTAGGTATAATCTCAAGGAAGGTGACGTTGTAGTCACAACTGAGATGGAGCATCATGCTAACATCGTGCCCTGGCAGGAGCTTTCCAAGGAGAGGGGAATCGAGCTTAGGTATGTCCCCATTGATACCGAGAAGTTCACTCTCGACTATGATGCCATGGAAGTGGCGATTCAGGGCGCTTCATTGGTTTGTGTTGGGCACGTTAGTAATGTCCTAGGAGTTCGCAATGAAATTGAGAGGGTAATTGAGATGGCTCACTCTGAGGGTGCCAGAGTTGCACTGGACAGTGCTCAGGGGGCACCGCATGAGAGGATTAATTTCGATGAACTGGGAGCTGATTTCTGCTCTATAGCGGCACACAAAATGGCTGGACCAACTGGAATTGGATGCTTGCTTGTAAGGCCCGAAGCCCTCTCAGAGATGGGGCCATTTTTGACAGGCGGATCAATAGTCAAGAGAGTCTCAAAAGAAGACACGCTTTTCCAAGATGGATATGCAATGTTCGAGACCGGAACTCCGAGGATGGCAGAGGCCATAGGTTGGCATGCCGCTGTTGATTGGTTGGAGGAAAATATCGACTTCGACGAGGCACACGAACACGTACATGGAATCGCTTCTTGGATGGCTTCGGAGATGCGGGAAATCCCTGGAATTACCGTATTCGGGAATCCTGAAATGGAAGAGGCGATCGGAGTTGTTTCGTTCTTACACGATACTATTCAAGCACAAGATCTAGGATACCTCCTCGATGCTGGGGGTTTCGCCGTGAGGACGGGGCATCATTGCGCTCAGCCATTGATGGAGGCCATGGGAGTAGGCTCAACAAATCGAGCCTCAGTGTGGTTCTACAATACTATGGAAGAGGCGGAGGCGTTTGTTTCCCACTTGAGAAATGTCGTTGAAAGGTTCTCTTAATCTAAATCGAACCCTCGCAATGGTGAAATCCCCACTATGCCTAGCACCTCCATGGCAGACGAGAGTGAGTGGTCAGATGAGATCATCGAAATTGTCGAGAGATTCCAGTCTTGCTTCGACGACATGGAGAGGCTAGAACTGCTCTTCGAGTATGCCGAGAAGCACCCCTCGACTCTTCCAATGGAGCTTTGGGATGATGAAAATATGGTCCATGGCTGTCAATCCAGAGCTCATGTGGTATGCTCTCTTGACAATGAGGGGGGGTTCATGGCCGAGGGAGGCGCCGATGCCCAGATAGTACAAGGCCTAATGGCGATCACTGCAATAGCGGTAAACGGCCAAACTCCCGACAAGGTAGCTGAGCACGACCCCACTTACATCGAGGGCATGGGACTCAGTAGGATCCTTACTCCCAGTAGGGCTAATGGATTCATGAACATGGTTAGGAAGGTCAAAGAAGAGGCATCCTCGCTGATGTGATGTGGTAATATGGTAACTGTGTCAGATGTTAGGGACTCCCTCATTGCTGTCGAGGATCCAGAAATGAAGATTTCAGTTATTGAATTGGGACTAATTTATGACATTAGGTTAGAGGGGGAGGGAGACTCAACGCACGTGGAGATAGACATGACCCTAACAAGCCCGGGTTGCCCAATAGCACCGGAACTTATGGCAGCAGTACACAGAGCCGCGGCCCAAACCTCGGGAGTAAAGTCAGCGCATGTGAATCTAACATTCTCCCCCCTGTGGGATCCCAAGATTCACGCCTCTGAAGATGCAAGAATAGATCTAGGCATATTCTAATTCCCATTCTCGGCTGCTAGAACCGTATTGGACATCAGCATTGCTATCGTCATCGGACCAACTCCGCCTGGTACGGGTGTAATGCTCCCCGCGATTTCCCTCGCCCCGTCTTCCACATCCCCCACTAATCGGGTACCACTGGACCTTGAATCATCATTAATTCGATTAATTCCAACATCGATTACAGTTGAACCGGGCTTAATCCATGAAGACTTTACCATCTCCGGTCTACCAACAGCAGCAATCAGAATGTCCGCCTCTCTGCAAATTTCTCCCAGTGATTTGGTCTTGGAATGGGCAATGGTGACCGTGGTGTCAACACCTTTCTGGGCAAGCAGGATGGAAAGGGGCATCCCAACGATCCTGGATCTTCCAATTACAACGGCCCTCTTTCCCACCAATTCCAGTCCCGAGTGCCTTAGAATCTCCATCACGGCCGAGGGGGTGCAGGGAACCAATCCATTTCCGTCCCCCATAACAATTCTGCCTAGGTTCGAAGGATGGAATCCGTCAACATCCTTGGTCGGCTCAATCGCCTCAATTACGGCAATCTCGTCAATCCCATTAGGAAGCGGACTCTGAACTAGGATCCCATGTACGGATTCATCGCCGTTCAACTTCTGTACAGCTGAAATCACGTCCTCCTGGTTTACATCGGATGCTAGGTCTATTCGAGTACTGGCTATCCCGACCCTCTCGCATGCCCTCTCTTTATTCCGCACATACACATGACTAGCCGGGTCATCCCCCACGATAATCACCGCTAAGTGGGGGGTGACTCCTCTCTTGGACAAAGAGAGAATCCTCTCAGAAAGACCATTTTCTATCTCGATACCGAGAGCCTTGCCGTCAATTATCGCCGCTCCCATGTAGGTTCGTCAAGCAACTTCGCTAAGACCTTTCACATGGCTGTTGGAGCCCCAGGAGGGAGTCGAACCCCCGACCGTCTGATTACAAATCAGATGCTCTACCAGGCTGAGCTACTGAGGCCTGTACCTCACAGGAGACAACTGTTCTTGAACCCTTTAGTCGAACAAACTCTCCTAGGGGTTGATGCGTAACCTCCTTCTCGGACCGTCGTGGCAATTGGCGGGTCGGATCATAGGAGGATTAACGTGGTTATCTCCGCTTGGCTTTGTATCGCTATAGGGAGCGCAGTCATTCTTTATTCGAGCTCATCACCATTCGCTCTAGCATTGGCAGCACCCATTTCTATTGCAGGTGTTGTACTGCTTGTAGTTGGATTGGGAATGAAGGATGAAGGAACAGCGGACCATGAGGTCATCGAAAATTGGGAACCAGAGCCCGATATTCTACCAGATGCAGGAGGGCCGATGTATAGGATTGACACCACTTTGGTTGAGCCAATCAGGACCTCGATACTTTGCGGTAGGTGTGGAAATGTGCATTGGCTGGAAGGCGGTAGGCCACATTTTTTTGAATGCCCTGTTTGTGAGGTAGAATTGTGGAGGGACGAGGAAGAGTAATCAAATCCTTCTTCGGGAACCGTCAAGTGGGAAACTCTACTCGAGAGGCCGGGGATAATCTTGGAAATGAGTAACAATGAGCGTACATTGCTCAAATTCATGTTATCCGAACCATCCAGAACTTGGACCTTGGACGAACTCCTTTCAGGTGCTGGCTGGGATGACCAGGTCCATGTCGCAGGCTCGGGAATGGCTCTTTCCGAGTTAGGCCTAGTAACCGTAAATGAAGAAATCGAGGCCTTTGTTTCCCTGGGCGAAGAGGGTGTGAACGCCCATCGCGAGGGCCTCCTGGAGTTCAGAATTTGGAACTGCCTCTCTTCTCTGCCTGAATCAGAGAGGACGATGGATAGGCTATTCGAGGAGGGGTTTGAGCGCCACGAAGCAGGTCCCGGCATAGGCCTACTGAAATCCATGGGGCTTTCAATCGATTCTGGAAGGCTGGTCGTCGAGGACGAGATATCAATTTCTAAGCAGATTTCTGTAAGATCAGAATTCATCTCTTCTTTGTCAGAAGGCCCCGTTGCCAAGTTAAAACTAGATGACGAAATGGTTAGCCATTTCCTGGGGAGGAAGGGATTAATTCTGATCAATGAGGAAACCTCCAGATCTTGGTCACTAACCGATGCCGGCTCATCGATTGAACAATCAGAACTTGAGCATGTTGAGATGATCGGTGAGGTAACGCCAGAGTTGCTCCAATCAGAAAACTGGAGGGGTGCGAAGTTCAAGCCCTTTGATGTAAATTCACCAGCACCAATTCCCATGGGCGGGCGCCCCCATCCCATGCAGGCGTTGATAGAGAGGATAAGACAGGTCTTCTTGGAGATGGGGTTCTCGGAGATAGAGGGGGACTTTGTGCAGTCTGCAGGATGGAATATGGACGCTCTTTACATCCCGCAATCTCATCCAGCAAGGACCATGCAAGACACCTTCTACCTGTCTGAGCCCAGTCAAATCGATGTCGATGAACACTATCTCGATCTTTGGTCCAAGGTTCATGAGCACGGACACGACACAGGAAGTAAAGGCTGGGGCGGCTCCTTTGACAAGGATGAGTCACGCAAATCATTACTGAGGACTCATACGACTGTAAACACTGTGAGGCACATCGCGGAGAATCCCGATGAACCCTCAAGGGTTTTTGGCATTGGAAGGGTTTTCCGTCAGGAGACGATCGATCGAACCCACCTTCCTGAATTCCACCAGATTGAGGGGATAATCCACGAGGAAGAAGCTAGCCTTCCGATGCTTATCACAACTCTGAAGACGTTCTACTCCAAGATGGGCTACCCAGATGTCCGAGTACGACCCGCCTATTTCCCATACACGGAGCCTAGTGTGGAGGTGGACATCCTTTGGAGGGGCCAATGGCTTGAGCTAGGGGGGGCTGGAATATTCCGCCCAGAGGTCACGGAGCCGCTAGGCTCCAAGTGGCCCGTGTGTGCATGGGGGATGGGGCTAGAGAGACTGGCAATGATTATACTAGACCTGGACGATATACGGCAGTTGTACCAACCAGATCTTGAGAGGTTGAGTCGGATGCCCATACTCTGACCACGATTACTGCCATAATCAGGAATGACAGGATCTCTCCACCATTAGGCGGGATAATTTCAGAGAAGTCCGCTATTGAATTCGATACTTCGGACGCCTGACCCGGAGGCCCTCCTCCGCAACCATCGGGCGGAGGTCCAATCCCGGGGCCCCATGTTTCGCCGTGTCCAGAGCAGTCAGCGCCACCTCCTTCCCCATTCTCAGAGTAAACCTCCCCTCTGTAGCAGTTTATGAAATAGGGAAAACCAATCCCTCCTTCTCCATTCTCCCAGGTTGTGTGATAGTGGTAGATTCCATCTGGATAGTCCGGCGTTGGACCGTATTGGCCGTTACAAGAATCCAAGTCTCCGATCCCAGGAGAATATTCGTAGTCATCTATTCCGTTATACCCGGTCTCGCCTTCCTTGAGCCTGTATGAGGATTTCATTTCAGTTAACTCTCCTTCATCATCCCATCCAACGAAACCATAGATTGGGTATCCATCTAAGGCGAAGCCCACTATTGGAGAGTGACTTGTGATTGACCTCGTTGACTCCAAGCTGTAATCAGCCCAGGTTTCTCCACTTTCTTCATCGGGGTGCCAGTGCAAACAGTTCGCATCGGCGTGGTAGTGAAACTCCCCGCCTGGGCCTGAGTGGGCATGACAGATCCCTAGCCACACATGCTGCCTATCTTCCTCGTAGGCCCCCTCCTGTCCAGCTACTGCATCCCCACCGGGCCCATCCTCAGGCCCAAAAATAGGCACCCCATTCGCAGCGAAAGCAACTGCTCCCCTTTCCGGTGCCATGGTGCAACCATCGGTGGAGATAGATGGATCACACCCAGTCTGATTAGTGGGCTCGAGTGGTATCGTCCATACATGTTCCTGTGCGCTTGTGCAGCAGCCGGGTCCAGACTCAAGGTCGTGATTTGGAAGGCCATTGGCGGAAATTTGTATATGGGTCTCGTTGGTGGTAAAGCTGAGTTGGCAAACGTGATTGTCAAATTCACTAGTGTTGTAGTCGTCTATTCCTTCAACCTGTTCTGTGGAGTCACACAATAGCACATCTTCCCACCATTCCTCTGTTCCAGCCTCGATCTCCTCCGATTGTTCATCGTACTCGCACGAACCGTCATCCTCCTCAGCGCCAGAGTCGTAGTTGTTGGCCTCTGGGTCTGTGCAACCAGTGACTGGCGCTGGCTCGTCGTACTCGCACGAACCGTCATCCTCCTCAGCGCCAGAGTCGTAGTTGTTGGCCTCTGGGTCAGTACACCCTTGAGTTGGTTCTGCTTCAGTTTCCAGAACAGTAATGGTGACAATTTTCTGACTTGATGTTTCAGTCCATATGCCACACGTAGCCTCTAGTGAGACCGTGGTGTTTTCCTGTAGGTTGGAAAGCTCCAGAATGTAGCCCCCATCTTCGTCTATTGGCAGCCCTAGGCTGGACTCTTCGATATCGGTGGTGCTCCACCTCAATTCACATGTCGAAGCGTCATCGTGGATTACAAGTCCGGAGATCGGAGCATCCCCTCCACGTTCAACATGGAACTCGCCCTGAGAAGTCGTAAGCTCCGTTTCACTCTCTTCAGGATAGTGAATAATGAAAGCTTTGGACCACGACGTCTCTTGCCCCAGACTGTCTATTGCCACAACCTTCAGTGCATGGCTACCCACATCTAGTTCAGAGATGTCAATTGAGATCACGCCATACTGATCGGGTAAATCAGCGATTTCATCTCCGTCTAGTGTGACCAATAGTGAGAGGTCTGACATCTTCTCGTCGCTTATGGTGATTCTAACCGTGTCAACCGTGCCTATCAGTATCGTATCGGGAAGATCGGAGTCAACAGTGGGCGCGCGATTAAGTCCCTCGTCTTCAACGCCGAAGAAAAGGATGCCCGCCATCACACTGGTAATCATGAGCCCAGCCAGCATCAATGACCTCGCGGCCCCTCCATCTTCCATGATTCAATGTGAGGGCAAGGGCATATAATCAATTAAGTGAAAATGCACGAAAAATATGCAATGCAATGAAAAACTTCACTCCTCAGAAAGAGAGACAATGTCCAGAAGGAACTCCGAGGGGTCCCAGTTGATGCCAGAATAAGCTACTCTTTTCCTCATCTGCTTGTCAATAATGAAAGTGGTCGTTGAGTGCCCTACCTCATACTGGCCAAGTGATTCGCCATGGGGGTCCGTGGAGCCCTCTGCCGAACTATCCCCCGAGCCCTCTATTACGCAGGACAGCCAATCTCCATCCGGTCGTTCGTAGCCTTCGTCACACATGCAGTGGGCATTGGAACCTGAGCCCATAATCCAACCGTGGTTATTGCAATCAGAGCCCGGGGGCATCACACTCAGGTTCGCATTGCTGGCCACCCATGCCAAATGGGTATCAGATGTCATTTCAATCGAATCAAGTCCACCGGGGTATTCCACCCAGGTTTCGTTAGTTATGTCCCAGGAATGAAGGTCCCAATCCCAGGTTTCGTTAGACTCCCAGCCTCCAATTTCCCCGCTCGAGAAGTTGTAACTAGTATTTGCTTCCACTAATGCCCCCTCGATATATTCGGTACCGTTCATTCCCGATCCCGTAGTGTCTTGCACCAAGGTTGAATTGTCAGGGAAAAGCACAACCAATCTGTTGAGGCTGTCTTCCGGGGGCTCACTGGCTGCTATGTGCTCGTTGTCCACAATCACATTCCACGATCTGTAAATTCCCTGAAGTTCAGAAACCGGGCCAGTCAAGTGAGGCCAGCCATATCCCCTCTCCTCGGTCCATTCGGATAAGTGATCGATTGTGTCCCTCGCCGGGTCGATGGTTACCGAGACAATCACCACTTCATCGGAATGCCCCCCAAGATTCTCATTGACGTAGTCTAGATTAGACGAAATCACCAAACAAACATCGGGGCAATAAGTGTAAACAAAGGCTACCACAATCACCTTTCCCTGGTTATCGGAGAGTCTGAACACGTCCCCGTTCTGATCGAATAGGGCGAAATCAGGAGCATCTGGAGGGTCCTTGTATTCAATCCCAAGAATCTCAATTGACTCGTTTGAGTCTCCTAAGCACCCTGGGGCTAGGATGGACAATGTGATTAGCAAGACCTTTATTTTCGAAATAAGATAACCTCCTACTCATCAATTAGTAGCATAACGTCCTCTAATGCCAACTCAACATTCCAGTCCATGTCTCCCCACCAGACCCTCTGGTTCATCTGCTTGTCCACAATGATGGTACCAGTCGTGTGGTCCACCCAATATTCATGGCTCCCGACGTGCTTAACCGAAACATCCCCATCATCCCCTTGCTGGGTCTCTAGTCCACATCCGTGGTCATCTACTTGCTCTCCTTCGGGTGTTTCGACACAAGTGTCAAATCCATCTGCAACACCATCTCCATCTGTATCGGTGTCGTACGCAGTAAGGCCCACATCAAACTCCAACCAAACCTCCTCTAGATCGCTCAAATTACCCGTTAGGTGTGGCCACTCAAGGCCCCTTTGCTCCGAGTAATCTGCCAATATTGTGTGGTTGTCTGTCCATGGGTCGACGGTAATACTGAGAATCTCAACAGTTTCTCCGTATTCCTCACCCAGCAGCATCTGCAAGTAGTCAAGATTAGCACTGACTATCGGGCAAATGTCAGGGCATCGAGTGAAAAGGAATGCAATCACAACGACCTTGCCCTCGTACTGCGAGAATGAGAAGTACTCCCCATTCTGATCGATTAGGAGAAAGTCTGAAACTGGAACCGGCGGGTTGATGTCCTCCCCATAGAAAACATCAGAGTCTTCGTTCCCGAGGCATCCTGGGAGGGCGATCATTAGTACGGCACAATACGCCCAAAACCTACTCATCTGACTCCCCCTTCTTGCGTGCAATAATTACTATTGCTAGTCCCAAGAGAATCAGTGATAGAGGGGAGAAATCAGAATCATTGCCGGCCGCTGCATCGTCTTGGTCATTGTTGAATGAGTAGCTCCCTGGGGCCACATTTTCAGTGTGGTTGTCTAGTAATATACTCAGGCTAAGTGTTTTCCAAATAGTGCCATTCGAGAAAATCTGAATTTCATAGTCTCCGGATGTCCAATTTATCGGGTCCAGCCAAACTCTGCACTCGTCATCCGTGCTTGTAGAAGATGGCCCTGCCGTGCAATCAATCTCGTATACTCCATCCGCCCCTATGTCCAACGTTATGACTCTCTCGAAGTCAACCACATTGTAGAAAATCAATGTGTCATTCTGCAGTACCTGTGCTGATTCTGGCTGCAAACTCTCTCCTCTCATGACGAAGGCGAATGTGTTGGCCCCATGAGCGGACACGGTTGGAGCGATCAACATCACAATCGCCAATGAGACAAGTATCCTTCTCATTCGTCACTAGCCTCCGCTGACCAAAGCGGAGGGTAGTTGTATCGAGGGTCAAAATCCTCATCGAACTGCACAACATAGATGCCGCTCACCATCTCTGAAATGAATACAAATCCCCTCGGATCATACTGCAGACCCCAGTCGAATGGAATCATGCATGAAGCCCAACAATCCGCCATATCGTATCCTAGTGTGTTAGTTGGGTCTTCAATCCACGTAGGTCCGGCTGGAAGGTAGTAACCAAGGGTGTGCGTTGGAGCTAGCTCCTCAATGCATTTGAACCCGCATTCGGGATTTGGGGACCCGCCAGTCCACACTATCTCTTCCCAAATTTTCCCGTGGTCAGTCAACCAGTTTCCAGCATGGTAGTGAGTCCAATAGACGTGTCCATTGACTCCTGTATCGCCATTGTGCGGGCTGAAAATGTATCCTCCGGGGATATAGTGCTGCGGGTGTTTGGAGCCGTTGGCCAAGGTCCCCTCCCCCGGCAGTCTCCATTTGGATACGAGGAATGGCATTGTGGGGTCAGTAGTATCGATTGTCCACAGGAATCCCGTATGGCCCGGGTTGCTGCCATATTCGGGAGCAATAATGGTGTAGTGGCGCCAGTTCCCCCCGTAAGTCGCGTCTTCCGGTCCAGTGCCACATTCCGATGGCCACTTGGACTGGGGCACGTACTCACTAATTCCATTGCAGACCAAGTGGTCGTATGGAACTGCGTAGTGTATGTTGTCGTTGCCCTGCTCAGCATCTAGCCATTCTTCGGGAGTCATATTGGCATGACCTCCTCCGTCGGGGCCATACCATCCTGAGTCATCAGTAGGGCACCCCAGCCATCTGCCAACTTCTGGCGGCCAGGAGACTCCAAGTGGATCAGCTACCGAGGGAGGCTCACTGACGTCCACTATTCGAAGACCAGCTCCCCAATAAGAGGCCACAAGCAGCCGTTGCTTTGTGATAGGGTGAACGAAGTAAACGTGATCGTGATTGAATATCGACCCGCCGCAAGTGGTGTAAGGCTCGGGCGTGTATCCGCCCCACCTGAGTATTTCCCTGCTGGAATTATCGCCAGTGATCCAAGAGTCGAAACCATTAGGCACGTAGAATACCTGAGTCCCTTTGTAGAATGTTCCGCTACTGCCTTCAACCATTTCCGGATATGGGTCTGCG
Organism: Thermoplasmatota archaeon; assembly: GCA_036154155.1. Lineage (GTDB taxonomy): Archaea > Thermoplasmatota > Poseidoniia > Poseidoniales > Thalassarchaeaceae > MGIIb-O5. The sequence continues at coordinate 63,577 of JAYZLP010000020.1, forward strand.
CCGAAAAGGAACAGGCTGCATTCTTCATAGGGGTCAAAGGCACCATCCCAGTCGCAATAAACCGCTAGGTCTTGATTGTGGAATCCGGCTGGCGGGTTGTTCCACTCAGCTACCTTCACAGGACGAGTTTTGTCTCTTACATCAATAACATCGAGCCTGTTAGTTCCACTGTTTGCATCATCGTCATTAGGTATCGGGTCCAGTTCGCTGTTCGTCAACTCATGGTTCACAAGGACCCAGTTGTTGTCCTTTGTTACCTTTATGTCAATCATTCTGGCAACTTCTGCGTAATAGGTGGATAGCAAAATTATGTTATTGGGCTCACTGATATCGAGAATCTCGAATTGGTTGTAGCTAGAAACGTACGCATAGCAGCCACCAGTTCCATCGCCGTATATCTCGCAGTCCTCATGGAAGTTGCCTTCGATAGCTATCTCTGAGTTGTCCCCCGGTGTCGGTCCGACATTCTTGAATTCCTCATCACAAGGCCTACCGGCAGTATCGTCAAGTTCCGCCGGCGGCTTAACATTGCCATCGCAATTCAGATTGTGGTAGTCGATAAGAACCGCATTCTCAGTCCATAGCCGGTGGGAGAATAAATCATTGTGAGAGTGATTTCCGTCCTCAATCTCCGTCACCGGATCTATCCAGCCAGAGTCCCCTCCTTCATTTCCACCTGAATCATCCAATATCGACAAGCATCCAGACAGTGGAGCTAGAACCATCAATCCGACCATTACCAAGCACGGACTAACCCGCATGCCCCGACGCGCGCGACCAACGCCTATCAAATTCCCCTTTTGTGGGGCGCGGCCCTAAAGGGCCGTCAGAACGTCGAAACTGGCCCATAGGGCTTGTCAATGTCCAATTGAACGATGTATAGGCCACTAGTGATACAGGACAGGTATGTGTAACCTTCATGATATTCGGCAGCCCATAGGAAAGGAGTCCAACCGAAGTCATAGAACGCACTATCCAAGGGAGTCCCATCAGCACCATGAGGCAGGTGGAAGCCAACCGTGGAGTCCATGTGAACGGCCGTTTTGTTCTCGTCTGAGAGTCCAGCAACCATGAGTGTCTCGATATCTACTATCCATAGTCCAGCGTGGTAGCTAGACAAGTATATCCTGCCGTCCCAAGCACCACCGTGGCTATTGTCTGGAAGTCCTGGTAGACCAGTCTGGAAAATCTGAGTATCTGCGTTATGGGGGCTGAAAAGTAACCACTCTTCCCCGTCCGGTATGTGGTGGTCCCAAGCAAAGGGAATTTCCCACCCATGGATCAATTCGGGTTTGAATCTGAGATTTCCATTTACCATTTCATATCCGGTTGTATCTAGAAGGTAGCCCATCCCAGTTCCTACGGTGGTGCTCAATACTTCTGTGGCGATAATGGTGAGGTGACGCTTACCGACCGGGTATCCAAGGTGACTAGCATCCACCATGTCATCAATCGGCTCTGCGTAGTGGATGTAAGATGCCCTCCCTCCGTTTTCATTGCTGGTACATCCGCAGTCTATCTCTCCATCACCATCGAAGTCTTCGAACTCCATCCACTGCCCAACCTCTGGTGCCCTCCAAAGGCAACCAGCCTGGGAACCTCCAGAAGCTCTACACAATGAGCCGTGCCAGAGGTATTCTGCAAGATCCTTTCCTGGATGGGGCACATCCGAAACGTCGAAGATCCTGAGTCCCGCTTCCCAATAAGCTCCGTAGACATAGGTCCTGGCAAAACGTGGATCATTCGAGTCCTCGCCTGGCCACGTTTGCACCGTCATATCGTGGATGTAGATCCATCCCCCAAGAGTAGACTCCCACGAAACTTCAGCCTCTCCAAGCTTCACAATCCTAGGCAGATCTCCATAAGCAGCGAAATTCAGATGTGCAATTGTAATGCCGCCGCATGCATCGCCCTGCCCTACATCGCATGATTCGTAGTCCGGATTAGCGACAAAGATGTACCATTCGTTGTCGATCATGTGAGTGTAAAGGTTGTGTGGGCCACTCGGGTGGTCAAAGTCGTACCATGAATCCACCCAGCTCGGATTAGACTTGTCCGTGACATCCACTAGTGTCACTGTGACCTGAGCTGGGTCCTCCCAAGATCCAACATTGGGATCTGCTGCCCCGGGGTCAACAAGCTGATTCTGCACGATTACATATTCCCTAGCATTGTATTCCAGATATTTGACATCCAAGACCTGTGTGTTCGGGTCGTAGTAAACCCCAGTAACTGTTGTATTGTATGGATCAGTCACATCGACGATATGCATTTCTGACCATCCTGCAATGTATGCATATGTTTTCCCATCAGGGGAGTCTGCAACTTGGACCTCGGCATTACCCGGGGCTGTAAGTGGATTGTAGCTAACTGGCAATATATTATCCGTGTAAAGAATATGCTGACTAGCGTTTCTATGATCATGCCCCTCTTCCTGGATCAGTGGGTCCTCCATTCCTTCGACAATCGTAGCACTATCTTCGGTTTCCTCTATCAGCATAATCGACGCCACAACTGCCGCCAAAACACAACCTGCAAAGGCCAGTGCCAGAACTATCCTCCCGGACTCCACGACTCACGGGACACTGGCGGTCATGTTGAAGCCATCGCACCCCTACGGAGGGTCATGAGGGCATCCGAGGTAGTGTTAGCTTCCCTCATCGTAATACTGCTGGCAACTCCTGTTACAGCTCACGAGCCGAAGGAATATACAATGCTGTTGAAGGAAGAGGGAGTGACTCCAAGTGGGGTTCAATATGGCATACTGGTTGCTACCGACTACTTGTTCTTCTACAATGTAGATAGCAGGGAAAACACTTCCCACAGGATTCTGATTGACGCCGATTCCGATGGGATTTTCAATGGTGCGGATGATATTTCCACAGCGTGGCTTTATCCTTCCTGCGAGTTAAACGAGACCGGCCAAAGGATCGACCCAGATTGCCAGGTCACTGAATTGGTTCTCTTGGACCCCTCCAACGGGCTAATCCCCGGCAATATCTCAATGATGCACCAGATATTGCACAACGGAACAACGCATGACTCAGTTTTCGTGGTTTCATTCTCTAATGACGACCATTCCACACAACCCGTCTCAAACGACGAATCGGAGCAGGAAATTGAGAATGACTCCTCTAGTCAGATTCTGAAGTCAGTCCTTCTACTATCTCTGGTAGGGATGGCCGTATTGTTGCCTAAGCTACTATCCGATGGCTAGTGAAACACACTGGTTCAATGGGTGCCCTCAAGAACCCATGACCTCCCCGGATATTCAGGGGCGCTTAGCTCAGCTTGGAAGAGCGCCTGGTTTGCAACCAGGCGGCCGGGGGTTCAAATCCCCCAGCGTCCACCATTATTTTCTAAATCGGGACTATTGGTTCTCTCTGATTTCCAGCATCTGATTGAGAATCTTGAGAAGGCCTCTGAGAGTTACTTCGCTGATCCCAGCAACCTTGCAGACGTCGCTCTGGGTCCTAGGGGAGCTACTTTCTTGGGATGATTTGTAGAGGAGGACACCCGCAATCCCCGAGGGCTTCTTTCCTTGCCATGAAAGGTCATCTTTCACCAAATCCCATTTCTCTCTCACGTTCCCAAGTACAACAGGGGGCAAGCCGAGGTCAGAGTGGAACTTCTCAAAGTACTCTTCCGGACCAGTAATGTGATGCGCGCCTAGGGTTCTTGCTACTAGCCTAATGGTCCTCTTGAGCTCTTTGACTTCAACATCCTTCGTCATGTCAAAGGCCTCCGCAACCTCTTCTATTTTACGAGGGATCTCCGCCTCCCTGGCAGCAACATATACGCAGGCGGCAGAAACTCCTCGAATACTCCTTCCAGTTACCAATCCCCTTTCCACAGCATGCCTGTAAAGTCCCGCGGCCTGTTGCTCAATCTGAGGGGGCAGGTCCCCTCTGTCCCTGATGAACTGCATGGCCCTGGACAGGTTCCTGCTACGGCTATCCCGCGTTTTGCTTCTCTGGTCAATTCGTTGCCTCCTCCTCCAGTCTCGAAGTGCCTTGCCAGACATCCCATGCCTCTTTGCCGAACCCGAGGTTAGGTCGGATCGCCTGATTTCAGTCGATAGCCCCTTGTCAGAAAGTGTGAGAGTAGTTGGAGCGCCAACCCTGCTTCTATCGTCCCCTCCCGAATGGTTGGTCCACTCTGCGCCAGGGTCGATCATATTCTCAGCAGCAACGTATCCGCAGTCCGAACATGACGTCTCCCCTCTGATGTCATCATGGTCCCATGAGTTCGAGCCGCAGACCTTGCAAGGCCCGGTAACTTCCTCAGTCCCTCTGCTCCTAGAAGGTCGCCTCGATGGAACAATGGAACTCCTTCTAGCAGTTCTGCTAGAGGGATCCATTTTCTTTCCGGCTTGCTTCGCAGTGTCCCTTTCCATCTTCTCAACTCGCAGTTGTATAGTGACGACCTCATTATTTAAATCTTTCTAATTATTGTTTGTCCTCATCTGCCTCATTAGAACAAGCCACCGAATGAGTCATTACCATTGTATTCGCACTCCCGAAACTTATTGCATCTCCTCTACTCGCTATCTCCATGGGAAGCATGCCTCCTGTCCGGACCGCTCTATTTGAGCAGCATATTGAGTCGGGAGCAAACATCGTCGACTTCCACGGCTTCGAACTACCGATATGGTACACATCGATCCAGGAGGAGCACCTGGCAACCCGAAACTCTGCCGGGCTTTTCGATGTCTCCCACATGGGATTTTTCCGTTTCCACGGCAGTGGTGTGTTGTCATGGCTACAGTCTGTTGGCACTCAGGAGTTTTTGAACTTCGCAAGTGGGAGGTGCGGATACACCCATTTCTTGGACCCAAAGGGGAACATTATCGATGACATGATTTTTGGAGTCAAAGATGATGATGAGATTCTGGGTGTCCCAAATGCATCCATGGTGGAAACCATGTTTGAGTGGTTTTCTTCCCTACTGCCGTCGGACGGATCCATCTCACTGGAAGATCTCTCTACTAAGACTAGCATTTTGGCGCTGCAGGGACCCAATTCCGCCAAGATAATTTCCGACACGTTGGGAGAGCAAAACGCCGTTGGAAGATTTCGATGCCAAGAGATAGAAGAGAATGATTTCGGAATCACGGGGTGGATCCAGGGTACGGGGTATACGGGGGAGTCCGGGGTGGAGATCTTTGTCCCCAACGAGCATGCGCCCAAGCTTTGGTCGGCCTTGCTTGAAATCGGCTCAGAAAATGGGATTGTCCCGGTTGGGCTAGGTGCTCGTGACACTCTGAGGTTGGAGATGGGATACCTCCTTTCGGGCCAGGACTTCCTCTGGCCAGGTCTTGGAGAAGCCCCAGATTTTGGACTTCCGGAGGATTTCCTTGCCAGGAACACCGTCGAGACCGCCGTCCCCTTCGGATTAAGCATGGACCATGATTTCATTGGCCGAGACAGCCTCGTCTCTTCCTTAGAGGGCAATGATCGTTGGCATGCACTATTATGTCAGGAGAGGGGCCCATCTCCTAGGCCCGGACACAGTGTGCTGGACGGGCCTAAAGAGGACGCTCAGTTGATTGGTTATGTGACTAGTGGAGCGCCTTCACCTTCAATGGGGGGTACGGGAATCGCCATGGCCTATGTTACTGGAATGGTCGTGGGTGACGACGTTTGGATTCAAGCAAGTCGTAGGCGTAGAGTTAGGGCTAAGATAGTAAGGCCACCTTTCATACGATGACGGCCTCAGAACGTATAATTCGCATGTTGCCGTGACAAACCTCATTGCTGAATGTCTCCCGTCTTGGCCCGAGGCATTCGCGTGAGCGCTGGATTAGAAGCGGTGGCCATAAAGAACCTCCAGACCCTATTTGTTTCAAGGGGGGTCTCAGCAGAGTCTCTATTTTCGAAATACGATATTGATGGCGATGGGTCATTGAGCCTAGATGAGTTCTCGGCGGCCCTAACTTCCATCACTGGGCAGTCAGCACCCCAAGCAATTGTGAGGGCAATTGTGAGCGCCCTTGACTCAGATGGTGACGGTTCCCTGAGCCTCTCAGAAGTAATCTCTCTAGTCGAGTCAAACACGGATGAGGAATACTCAGAGGGTTCCGGAATCACCGTCAGCGATCACCCCAACCCCCTATACAATGGTGAGTATATTCCGCAGCATGAAGTCAATGGGAAGCCTTCGTTCAGGAATTCTGAAGGAGCCGTTCTTTACTATTACAACGCCGGCTCCGGGGGTGCTCCCTCATGGAGCCTAGATGACAGGGACCAGGATGGTAGCAATGACTGGTACAGAGGTGGCTGGACACGCGTCCCGAGCTCCGGTGGATTACCCCTCGGTCATAGGAGGTGGGTAGGTGTCGGAAAGATCACCATCAGCTCCATCTCAGACCCAAGTGAACCAGGGCCAAGTGCGTCGGAGGAAAGTGCGTCAGAACCAATTTCACCGCAAGATCAGGCAGTAAGCAACACGGAGATTATTCTCTCGAAGGCGACCTTTTCAAGCTTGGAAGAAATCACCTTCCACTTCAGGGTCCCTCAGTTACCTGGAGACGCATGGATCGGGATTATTCCCTCTGGAATCCCCCATGGGGATGAGGCGGTCAATGATATGCACGATACCAGTTTCGTGCATCTCCATGGGGAGACGACGGGCGAGGTTAGCCTTCCCAACCCGGGGCCTGGCGAATGGACGCTGAGGTTGCATGATACGGATAACAACGGTAACGAGATGGCATATGTTGCATTCACCGTTAGTGGCATCGAAACCGATCCCCGCCCTTCCATCACCGTCGTCGGTGGCGACAGTGTGCCTATCGATGGCCCGCTAGAGATTTCCTTCACGGGAGCAGATGAAAATACTGCCTGGGTGGGAATTTATGGAGAGGGGGGCGCACATGAGAATCACAATGGTTGGTGGAAGTATCTTAATGGCGAGCAAACACCACCCAGTGCTCCGATATCCGAAGGCAACATTACTTTCCAACCATCCGAAAGAAGATCGGAAAACATTGGCATGTACCAAGCGAGACTGTTCGCGAACAACGGCTACGAAATGATCGCCCAATCCCGGTTCGAGTTCGTAGAGGAGATCACACTGGACAGCGTCACCGGCCAGTTCTCCGACATCCTCGCTTCGATTGATCCCCAGTCAAGCAGCATCGAGGCGATAGAGGCGGGGAGAGTCCTGGCGGACGCTAGAATAGAGCGGAAGATATCCAGACTCCCCTTTTCACTGCAATCACCGGCAAGAAGAATCTGGGATGCAAGAGCGGATGCCTACCAAGCAACGATGGTCGCAAACCTCCCTCCTCCCGAGACAGTAGCAGCTGGAGTTGCCGCGGCAGGAATAGCGGCCGCGGCCCTTTCGTCCGCCACAAGGGAGACAGCTCCTTCCCATGGGGGCGATACCGATGACGATGCAGTAGTCTCAGATGATTTGCCTGGTGAGCAGGAAGAAACCATTGCCCCCACTGAAGCAGAACGTATCCAAGCCGCAGCGCTTGAGCAAGCCCGCGCCCAAGTCGCCGCAACAACCCCCTCTGCAACTTCGCCACCTGAAGCAACATCGGAACCTGCTACAGGGGCCACCGATCAAGACCCATTCTCTGAAGTGGTTAGGTCATTCTCTGAGGCGAGATTATTGTCCGATCAGAAACGCCTCGTTGAAACTCATGGGGGCGCTTGGTTCGAGGTTTCACTCAAAGTGCTGTCCGTGGAGAAGACCTTCGGGATTGGGCTTCCGGAGGGATACAGGGGAGGTAGCACGTTGATTGCTGAAGTTTCCCCCGTTGGAAACCCCTCATTCTCCTGCGAGTCCGAGATCAGGCTCCCATCTTCTGCTGATTCGGGCACCTACAAAGCAGGACATGAGGGAGTCATGAGGGTCTCCGTACAGGGATGGAACTCCATTCGAAAGAGAGTCATATTGGCCTCTTAGAGATTAGCGACCTCAAAGGCCTCCTCAATCATTTCCTCGAGGCTTATTTGGGGCCTAAAGCCGCATCTGTGTTCCAGATACCAAGCATCTACAATTCCCCACACTTCAGCTTCCGAATTCTGATTCAGTTCTGCAGTGGCCCCAGTTCTCTGATTGTAGATTTCAGACAAGTCGTTCATTGTTACGCCCTTGCCAGAGCCCACTGCGAAACTCTCTCTCGTGAGTGGCGGATCCTGCAAAACAGTTTCAATGACCCGAACTAAGTCCTCCACGTGAATGAAATCTTTGACATCCTCGCCCGAACCGGGAACGTTGACCCATCCCATCTGACTTTCGACAGCCCACCTGTGCAGTATCCCATTTCCAGGGGGCCCATCAAGAGGGACGCCCTGAACGTTAGATGCCCTGATCACACTAACTGGCCTGCCTGCCTCGGCTCTTTCTAGGGCGTTTTCTTCAATCCACAGCTGTCCCTCTGCAGCAGTGTCCCTTGGAGAGAGGGTGGATTCAGGTCCATAGTAGTCGTCACCAGGATACCACTGTGGGTGAACCCTAAGCGTCCCCAGAATGATCAAGTGCAGCTCTCCATGCCTATCTACGGCATCCAATACAGGTCTTGCAGCCTCCCTCATGACTATCTTCGCCTCCCTCTCGTTTCGAGCTACTGACGTGTCTAAAGGGCGCGAATTGATGTGTATCAGGGCCGTACATGGAGTAAGCAGCACATCTATCGAAGTCTGGTCCTCTAGGGCCTCATCTGGAATGACCACTGCCCTGTCTCCAAGCGCTTCCACTATGTAGGGGGCCACGAATGAATCCGATGCAGTAATGGCGACTCTCATGCTAGCATGTGGCTCTCTCTCCGAAGCAATAAGAGTGTGTCGGTGGAATGTTAGTCAATTTGCAGCCTCTCGACCGAAGAAAATCATATACTCTCTCGACGGCCATTCATCCCGAGGGCGCAGGATGGACCAACTTCCAAACCTTGGCAGGGAGCAGGAAATGCTCGAGGAGATGGGCCTAAAGTCGATGGATGATTTGTTTTCTGATATCCCCGAGGGAGTCAGGAGGAATGAGCCTCTTCCACTTCGTGGACCACAGTCCGAGGAAGAGATATGGGCGGATGCTCAGCATTTGCTAGGTGCTAACGTGGATCTAGACTCCCGCCCATCATTCTTGGCAGCTGGTCTGGCTCGAAATTTCGTCCCCACCATGGTTCCGATGATAGCCACAAGGGGCGAATTTCTTACTTCCTACACCCCTTACCAGCCCGAGGTCAGCCAGGGGATGCTACAAGCCATGTGGGAATTTCAGACAATGGTTTCCGAATTAGTTGGACTGCCTGTGTCCAACGTATCAATGTACGATGCCAGTACCGCTGCAGCCGAAGCCATCACGTGCGCCGTAAGGGCGAAGGGCAGGAAAGCCACTCAGAAGGGAGTCGTCTACGTCTCCCAATTTGTCCCTCCCCATCGCCTTTCTGTAATCAGAAATTATACTCAAGGCGGCGGAATTGAATTACGTGTTCTGAGACATGGTTCAGATGGGTGCGTTGATCTTGAACATGCCACCTCTGCTGTTGGGGCATGTGCAGTATATGTGGAGCAACCTAACGCATTCGGCGAGCTCGATGAAGGAATAGCGAAACTGAAAGGAATCCTCGGCGAAAATACTGCCCTCATCGTGGGCGTCGATGCGGTTTCCTTGGGAATCGTCGAGGCTCCGGGCAATTATGGGGCCGACATCGTCGTGGGCGAGGGCCAACCATTTGGGATTGGCCCGACTGCAGGGGGTCCGATTTACGGTCTGTTCGCCTGCCAGAAGGAGTTTCTTCGTTTGATGCCAGGCCGTATTGTCGGAAAGACTCTAGATGAGGATGGACTTGATGCTTTCACACTCACCCTTTCCACTCGGGAGCAACATATTCGCCGCCACCGTGCGACATCTAATATCTGTTCCAACGAGACACTCATAGCTTTGATGGGGGCCATGCACATGGCACTCCTGGGTCCTGAGGGATTGCAGAGGCTGGCGCTTCGAGTGGCCTCTACCACCGAAGCTACCAAGCAAGCAATTTGTGAGTTGCCTGGGGTCGACCTGATAAATCCCGAATCTGCCAATTTCCGAGAATTCGCAGTTAAACTCCCAGGCGAAGCAGCCGATGCAGTAGCCCACATGGATAGGGATGGAGTGCTTGGCGGTTTCCCGCTTGGCGAGTGGTGGGATTCCATGTCGGATTGCCTCCTAATAGGGTGCGACGAGCGTACAAGCGATTCAGACATTGAGGCACTAGCCTCCTCAATGATGTCTTGGATCAAGGGGGTAGTGGAATGAGTGACATCTTTGAGTTCAATGGTGCTGAAGGTACTGGTTGGTCCCAGCCTGAGCCCATAATGGAAGGTGCGGCTGAGACGGTCCCTAAATCCCTGGCTAGGGTTAGATTACCGCAGTGGCCACGAGCAAGCGAGCCCGAGTTAGTCCGTCACTACACATGGCTCTCCCAGAGAAATTTCGGTATCGATACGGGATTCTACCCCCTTGGTTCCTGTACTATGAAGCATAACCCCCGAATCAATGAGCGAATTGTACAGCTGCCAGGAATAGACAGGATTCACCCTCTACAGCCTGAGCACCAAATCCAAGGCCTGCTTTCCATATTCTTTGAGATGCAGGAAATGCTAGAGATTTGTTCGGGCATGGATCAAGTGACCTTGCAACCGGTCGCCGGTGCACAGGGAGAATTCGCAGCTATTAGGTGCATTCAGGAGTATCACAGAGAAAACGGAGAAAGCCATCGAGACAAGGTAATCGTCCCGGATTCTGCTCACGGGACAAACCCAGCATCCGCTGCCATGTGCGGGTACGAAATTATTGAGATTCCTAGCGGTGATGACGGAAGGCTCGACCTCGATGCACTAACAGCTGCTGTAGGGGAGGATACAGCTGCTATGATGATCACCAATCCTAGCACCCTGGGTATCTTCGAGCCCGACATAGCTAGGGCAGCAGAAATTGTCCATGAGGTAGGCGGACAGATGTACTATGACGGCGCCAACTTCAATGCTATTCTAGGGAAGACTGATCCTGGGAGGATGGGGTTTGATGCTGTTCATTACAACCTACATAAGACATTCAGCCAACCTCATGGTGGCGGAGGTCCAGGAAGCGGGCCAATAGGCGTTAAATCACATCTCGCAGACTTCCTTCCCGCCCCATTAGCTGATCGCGAACAAGCAGATGGTGACGGGGCCACAGGCGATGGATACCGATATTTCTGGAGGACTCCGGAGAAGTCGATTGGAAAGGTGCAGCAGTGGCATGGAAATGCTGGTGCAGTCGTTAGGGCATGGGCCTTCTACCGACGCTATGGTCGCGAATTAGAGCTAATGAGCGAGCATGCAGTACTCAATGCCAATTACCTTCGTCATAGGATACTGAATCCGGACCCTGAATCTCGTAATCTTGATGAGATTCATGCCATGCCTGTTGACGGCGCTCCGGCGGATATCGTCAAACACGAATTCACATTGAGCATGAGTCCTCTCAAGGATTCAACGGGCGTCACTGGAAAGGATGTTGCAAAGCGATTACTGGACTATGGTTACATGTCCCCCACTCTGTACTTCCCGATGATCGTACCTGAATGTCTGATGATTGAGCCAACAGAAACAGAGAGTCGCGAGGTCCTCGATAAGTTCGCAAATGATTTCCTAGACATTTTGGGCGAGGATCCTCAGATTGTGTCAACTGCACCCCACAATACCGACGTGAGGCGCGTCGATGAGGTTCAAGCCGCACGCAATCTTGTATTACGCCACCCCTGTCGAGATTGAGCAAATCGCCGAAGGCGATAATGCCAAGTCCCCCCTCCGGGGCCCATGGAGGCCTCCGAAGACAGATTCTGGCTTTTGGGACACCCCTCTTGGTGGAAACTCGAGGAGGGAGAAATTCCCCCGTCACTTAGGAGTGGCGAACTGCCCCTTCCCGAAGCATGGGGGGATGTTGGCCCCGACAAGACCGGCTGGTCGAGACAAAGACTCAGGCCTCTTGCATGGGGCCTTTTGAAACCCTCTGCATGGGCCCCCTTCTTTCTGATTGCCAGCTCTTTCCCCCTGGCTTTCCCCGGCAAGACTCCGGATGACCAGGCACTGGCCTCGGTTTTATTCCTAGTTTCATGGAGCCTTTTGCTAGTCCCCCAATTGCTCGAGAGAAATTCCCAGCCATCATCAGGAGGGGGGGTCCTTTCCCTCCCCATAGATTGGAAACTCCTTCTGGTTGGAATTGTCATTTTCCCGTTCCATATTGAAATAGATCCGAGGATTGGATGGATTTCATTCTCGTTTTTCATAGCATCAATGATTAGATCTATAGTAATGGTGTCCGATTCCTTCGCAATTCCACCTTCCCGACTCGTTATCCCGATCGATACTGGGGCATTGAACGAGATCACCATCGATGGCCGGTGGAATGTGTTGTCTGATAGGTGGCACAGAGGTCCAATAGCCACTTTTGAAACAGAGAATGGATCGCTCATGATAAGCGGGAATAGCCGTTCCGGTTTTGACTTCGTTTCATTGGCGTACAGGCACCACACAGGATTTGTTCAGGATTGCTTCTTTGAGGGCCATCCAGAATCTGAAACTCTGTCTGAAATATTATCCTCCCCGCCCATTCAATTTGAAGTGGCGGAATGGCCAAGCTCATTCATTCTCCCACTGCTGGAAGAGTAGTTTCAGACGGCAGGCATTTGAACCTCCTTCCTTCCCGATGTGCATGGACATATGCGTCGTACTGGGTTCCAAGTCAGACATGCCAGTGGCCGAGAAGTGTAAAACCGTGCTGGACATGTTCAATGTCTCATACGAAATCAGAGTTGCCTCAGCCCATAGGGCTCCTAAGTATCTCGAAGGGATCATCGAGTCAGCCGAACAGTCGGGATGCAAGGTTTTCATTGGTATGGCTGGTGTTGCAGCCGCACTTCCTGGTGTAATTGCATCCATGACTACCATGCCCGTGATAGGAGTTCCAGTCGGTGGCAAAGTCCCACTCGACTCCCTATTGTCCATTGTCCAGATGCCTCCTGGGATGCCCGTGGCAACAGTCGGGGTCGACAGGGGCGACAACGCTGGCGCCCTAGCAGTCCAGATTCTTGCTACGACCAACAATGAACTCGCTTCAGCATACTCAGATTATCGTTCGGCAATGACTGCCAAGGTAATCGCAGATGACGAGTCAATCCAGGGGTGACCCATTTGATGAATACCCAAATGCTGGTCGATGAGGCAGTAGAGACACTTCAATCTCAAATCGACGATACGGCCATTATCGCTTGTTCGGGTGGTATAGACAGCACAGTGGCCGCCGTACTCGCTCACCGTGCTGTGGGAAGCCTACTGCATTGCGTCTATGTCGACACCGGATTCATGCGTAAGCATGAGACTGAGGAGGTCTCAGAAATGTTTTCCGAAATGGGAATCAAGCTGAAGGTGGTCGACGCTTCTGAACGCTTCTTCTCTAATTTGGAAGGAGTCACCGATCCAGAGCATAAGCGTAAGGTGATAGGCGAGCAATTCATTCGGGTCTTCGAGGAAGAGCAGTCCTCTTGTGGGGCCAAGTATCTGGTTCAAGGGACCATAGCACCTGATTGGATAGAGTCGGGTGGAGGGGAGAGAGACGTAATCAAGAGCCATCACAATGTTGGGGGCCTCCCGGAGGACGTCGATCTAGTGATCGTAGAGCCGCTACACGAGTTCTACAAGGATGAAGTAAGGTCGATAGCCAGAGAGTTGGGAATAAAGTCCAGTGAAAGACAGCCGTTCCCCGGTCCAGGCCTAGCAGTACGAGTCCTGGGGGAACTAACCCCCGAGAGGGTAGAGGCCTGCAGAGAGGCCTGCCACATTGTCGAGAAGCGTCTTAATGAGGCTGCAGGGGACGGCAAATGCGACCTCCCTTGGCAATACTTCGCCGCCCTATTGCCAGTTAGGAGTGTGGGCGTGCACGGAGATGCACGTGTTCATGGGGAGACAGTGGTCGTCCGAGCCGTAACCAGTCTCGATGGAATGAGTGCAAAGTACTCCCCCATTCCGCACGATGTACTGTCCTCAATTAGCACTGAAATTACAAACACTCTGAAGGGCCACGTAAACCGCGTTGTATACGATATTACCCACAAACCACCGGGCACAATAGAGTGGGAATGATTCCGATTCATTGATGAATGGGTGAACCAGCGGGCGACTAAGGCCGACATAGCTTAGTTGGTGGAGCGGTGGACTGTTAATCCACAGGTCGCAGGTTCAAGTCCTGCTGTCGGCGCCATCAATCCCTTCGTGCGAATGCCGCTATGGAGAGAACCAGAAGGGCCGAAATGAGCCCGAAACCAGGGGTCTCATCACTGTCCGCAATGTCATTGAAGTCATCCAGTGGGTCGCAAATGTCGTCGGCGTCGATATCACTGGGGATGGAATCGGGATTGAGAGAGTCGCTCTCACATTCCTCTTCGAGGTCATCCGAGAATTGATCGCCGTCATCGTCGGTATCGGCATTGTTTCCGATCCCGTCCCCGTCGGTGTCCAGCCACTCTGCTCCGTCTCCGGGGAACGCGTCATCGGCATCAGCCACCCCGTCCCCGTCGTCATCGGGGTCTTGTTCGTCACACGACCCGTCCCCATCGACGTCATTGGGCACCGACTCCACATCCATTGGGTCGCTGCCGCAGTCTGGCTCTGTGGAATCGCCCCATCCATCCCCGTCGTCGTCGTCGTCGGCATTGTTTCCGATCCCGTCCCCGTCGGTGTCCAGCCACTCTGCCCCGTCTCCGGGGAACGCGTCTTCGACATCAGCCGCCCCGTCCCCGTCCATATCTTCATCAAGCCCGTCGCAGATCCCGTCCCCGTCCATGTCCTCAGGTGTTGATCCCGAGTTCATCCCGTCACTACCGCAATCTCCCTCGTCATAATCGGACCAACCATCATTGTCATCGTCGGTATCGGCATTGTCCCCGACCCCGTCTCCATCGGTGTCTAGCCACTCGGAGTTATCATCAGGAAATGCATCCTCGCCATCGTCGACTCCGTCATTATCGGAGTCATTGTCCATGGAATCGCACTCTCCGTCACTATCTGAATCAACGGGTATTGAATTGTAGTCGAGTGGATCAGACCCGCACCATCCCTCATTGATGTCTGTGAAACCATCTCCGTCATCGTCGTAGTCAATTGGGTCGCATTCCCCGTCGCCGTCAGTATCAGTAGGAACCGAATTAGGATCTAGAGGGTCGGAGAAGCACCTCTCCTCCATAAGGTCAGGGACTCCGTCATTATCGTCATCGTCATCGACGTTGTCGCCCTTCCCGTCGCCGTCTGAATCATCCCATTCTGTGGGGTCATTTGGGAATGCATCATCACCGTCTTCAACACCGTCCCCATCGGTATCTTCATCGAGCGGGTCACAGATTCCATCAGAGTCCGTGTCTATTGGTACTGAAGAGGAATCAAGCGGGTCAGATCCGCAGTCGCTCTCTACGGTGTCCGGCCAACCATCGTTATCATCGTCCTCATCAGCATTGTCGCCCGTACCATCCATGTCGGTGTCAGTGGTCTCGTTCGGGTTTAGTGGGAAGTCGTCTTCCGCGTCCTCCACTCCATCGTTGTCGTCATCGTTGTCGGTGTCATTGGGAATTCCATCGCCATCGAAGTCGTCCCCTTCCAGAGCATCACATATGCCGTTAGAATCAGCATCCACAGGGGAATCAGA
>JAYZLP010000021.1:0-4684 GCA_036154155.1 Thermoplasmatota archaeon
CAACTAAGTCCTCATACTGAGATTAACTAGTCTAACCACCTCGTCGGCACACCCCCACGAGAGCGTGACTCCTGCCCCTCCGTGCCCGTAGTTGTGTATCACGGTCCTATCCACAGCTTCCTCTGCCTCGAGGCGTACCTCGTAGCGTGAAGGCCTCAGGCCAACAGCCATGCCCACGATTTTTGACCTATCGAGCTCAGGCCACAATGCCTCGCACTTCCCGAGGATATACTCTGTGTCTTCCTCCCTTATTTCCATCTCCCAGTCGCCCCTCTGGGCGGTCCCCCCGAGGACCGTGACGTCCCTGCGCGGAATTGTGTAGGTCAGGGTCTCGGGCTGCTGGTCGAATCTGCCAAAGCCAGGGTCCTGTTCGATGTAGATGACCTGCCCCCTGACTGGGACCACTGTCTCATCGCCACAAAATTCCCTGGCCCCGATGCCGGTGCAATTGATAACAACCCGTCCGTCGACATCGTCAACAGAGTCCACTTCCCTGATTTCTAAAGTCCCTCCTAATTCCTCGAATCTCGATCTCAACCAAGGCATGTAAAGTGGCATCTCGATGACAGGAGCCTCTATTTCCCAGCCGAATGAGTAACCATCGGCAACTTCCGAGCTTTCGAGTATTCTGAAGTGAGGTATGTCACTACTCCACCCGGGGGGTTCGCACCTCTTCTCCAAGTACTCCCTACCCAGCCTCATTGTGATGCATTCCAGTCCCCCCTCCATCAGCCTGACTAGCTCGTCGAATGTTTCGGAGGACCAACGATTAGTCTTCTCCAATGGCTCAGCAAGGAACGGGTACCACCACGCCGCAGCCGTATCTGAAACGGTATTTGGACTGGTCTCACTGGCTACAATCCTGACTTCAAACCCCGCCTCAAGAAGCCTGATTCCAGTACTCAGGCCCGACACCCCGGCCCCTATCACGCGCACTTCCACGCGCCCTCATGTAGGCACAGCAAATTATTCCGCCGGTAGCATAACCATCTTTAGCCAGTCACCAGTCCATACATCGTTGGCATGCCCAAGATAAGAAGGCCCAGAAAGGGATGGTGGAGACCTGAACGCTACAAGAGAATATTCAGGTCCACGAAGGTGAAACCCAGTGAGAAGGGACTCCCGCCCTGCCCAGCTTGCGGGGAATGGAGCATGCAGAGGGACGGCGCAAGGAACGAACTATTCTGCGGTCTTTGTGGGGCGGTATTGTGACTTGCCAACAACAATACGCGACCACCTTCTCGGACTATCGTCGCTGTGATGAGGAACCGCACCGGGTGCCTAGGGCATCAAGAGTGATGGGCGATCTGAGCGACACTATAGATAGGTCACCGCTAGGGCGATAGTGTTCCAAATTAGATGGCTAATTATTGAAGGCCACAGGCTACCTGTCCTGATTTTCACATACCCATACAACATCCCCCCAATTGTCGCTATTCCTATCGTGTAAGGATCGGGGAAGTGCGCCAAACCGAATAGAATCGAGCTAGCGACTACAGCCACGACGTCGCCATGCAACTTCTTTATCGATTCCAGCAGGTATCCTCTGAACATTAGCTCCTCAGCTATGGGTGCCAGTATTGCTATTGAGAAGAACGTAATCCCAATTGCGAACAGTCCGGAGTCCCACGTCACCCCGAGGTCAGTATTGGGGCTCGGCTCACCCAATATGGCATTGTATAAGATCCCGTATAACACGACAAGGACGAAGTCAACCAAGGTTACAATAATTGGAATCCCAATCACCAGTTTCAGCGATTTTCTCACTGATTCCAGCCTCATTGATTCAATCGTATCGTTAACACTCCCGTCTGCGTAGATTAACAATCCAGTAAGTGGTATTATCGCTGAATATGAAGCTAAAATTGCTAAATTAATTGACGTGGTCTCCGAATAACCGATCAGCAAGAGCGTTATGCCTACTATTGCCCCCGTCCCGATAGTTACTATTACCCATGAAAAGAAGGACGAGAGTATCAACGCCCATGCCCAGACCTTGCTCTTCTGAGAATCGACAATTTCTGAATTTCCGGATATCAATGACCTCACCCAGTTACTTTGAGAAGAACCCTCCATTTTACTCCTGCCCTATTGTCAGAATGTGCTACAGCGAGCAACCACGAAACACAAAGGGGGAATCATTCATCACTAGAAATCAGTTCGGCAGGGATTAGTATGCAGATGATTGAGCTGTCTAGTGACCAGACTATTTCTCTGGCATTGGTACTTACTCTACTTCTGGTTACTAAGATCAGGGACATGTTGGACCCCAGTGGCATTACTATGGCAGTAATTGTTGGTTTGACGGTCTCTTTGATGGGCCACTGGAGCTGGCTAGTCATCCTGATGTCCTTCCTTCTGATTGGATCAACGGCAACGAAGTGGAGGCTCGAGGAGAAACTCGCTCTCTCAATAGCAGAGGAGAACGAGGGAACTAGGGGTTGGAGAAATGTGCTCGCAAACGGAGCCGCCCCCATGGTCGTTGCAATCGCACATTGGGTGGGAGGGGACACAGCCTGGGACTACTTGGCCCTCTGCTCCTGCGTGTCCGTGGCTTGCTCCGACACCTTGGCCTCGGAGATCGGCTCATTGGATATGCGTACTCGAAGCATACTGAACCTGCAGGCCGTTCCCCCGGGCACAAACGGAGGCATGTCACCTACCGGCACTGTGGCTGCCTTGGCCGGAGCATCAATAATCGCCCTACTGTCAGTCGCCCTCTCATCTACAGCCGGCGACCAGACTTCCGCGATACTCCTGTTCTCAATCGTCGCTGCAGTCGGTTGGCTTGGATGCCAGATTGACTCCCTTCTCGGGGCCCTCCTGGAGAATCAGGGGTACATCGGAAAGCACACCGTAAACCTCCTCGCAACACTTTCCGGCGTGGCTCTGGCATTTGTGGCGAGTATTCAGTTCCTATAGGAACTGTCAGCCGTTGGGTTTGAACACCACCCCCTCTCAGGAACTGCCATGGGGCGTACCGGCGAAAGCGGTCTACCGGCCTTCCTGATAGGCTCTATGCTGGTCTGTGTTCTTCTGACTTCCTCTATTTCCGTTGGCCAATCATCGATTGCACCAGATGGCCCCGGGGAGGAATGGGAATTGCCTGAGGAGCACATGATATTCCTCAAGGGGGACGAGCAGAACCCTTTCTTGGACAGGAATTGGTCAGTCCTTACGGGGGAGCCTCTGGGAAGGGCGGAGTTCACTAGGACCAGCTCCTCACTGTCTCCGAATCTAATCGACATCCAGTCAGCCCCCCTTTCGGAGGCATTGAGGTTCCAGGGCAACATCACAGTCCAGCTATTCGCATCTCTGGAGTCATCAAACGATGGCTGTAGGATTTCTAACGCCCTTCCCGGTTCAGCGGGGGCCGAGACTTCATTCACCGTCTCGCTAAGCTTGGGGACCTCGTCGGTCCTGACGAACGCTGTGACCAATTCATTGGCCATGGAGGAGTCGTTCCTTTTGGCCCATCTATTCACAGTTCAGGCATCAGATGTGAATGTCACCTTAGCCCCCGGGGATATGATATCACTGAAAGTAGATGTCCAGCACGATTGTCTACAGAGCGGCGTTCTTTGGTGGGGCTCGTTCGATGCTAGGACCGGGATCATACTCGACGGCGATATCCTTGATCCATCGCTGGAAGTCATATTGGACTCGAATAGGATGGCCAGAGTCCAGTTCACCCCCCTGTCCCCTTGGGGTGAAGGTGACTTCGATTGGCAAGTTCTCGAAATAGTGGGCCCCATGGATTGGGACGAAATGATTCACGGTAACGGTGACGAGGACCAGAGGGTCGACCATTTCGAGATTCCCCATAGCGTCATGATTGGCGATGCAAATCGCACCGTTAGGGCATGGTCATCGGAAAAGCCTCTGGAACCCGGGAAGTACATGGTTGACGGCTGTTTCGTCCTCACGGACCAACATCCTGGAGATACATGTCACGCAGTCGGGGTACTGAGGTTCGAGGTCCCTGAGGACAAGGAGCCCCTGTTGGGGGGCTTCTGGGCAGCCGTACTCGTCCCGCTCTCCATCGTCGGGTGGATAGGATTCTCAGTCAGAGAGGCCACCCTCCCCCTCCCAGCATACGCGGTGATAATATTGCTAGCCATAGCAGCTTTGGGCCCCGCTTCCCAACTTCCTGATATCGACACGGAAGCTAACGGGGGCAGGGGCGCTGCGCCCCCATTCGTACTGATATCCCATGGAAGTGAAGAAGTATCGATATCATTGGATGAATTGCTAGAGGGTTCTGATGCCGTGGTGATAGGCCTATTCCAAGCTGGCTCTCCATACGCAGAGCATCAGAGGAGCGATTTCGAATCTGCTATGATAATAATGGATAGAGACGTCAGTTTCGTTCAAATTGCCACTGGAAACGACCTCAAAGCAGTAAACATAGACGGCCATGCAGCAGTAATCAACGAGTCTTGGCCATTGCTCTTGGACGAGGCGGACTCCAGCACCGGGCTTGGACTGCCGAGTGGACCAACTGATGCTGTCATCGTCGTCGATCCCGCCGGTTTCGTGACATCATGGAGTCCCGGAACCATGTCATCTGGGGAGATCAAGAAGGCTGTTGAATCGGGGATTAGAGGATCTGGAAACGGCCCTCTGGATTTGATTTCGATGCTTTTCTCTTTCACACTACTGCCGCTATTCATCCTCTCCTTGC
>JAYZLP010000022.1:0-46488 GCA_036154155.1 Thermoplasmatota archaeon
ACCCAGAATGGAGGGTTAGCCTCTCATTGACCAACGAGAGTGGCGGCCCACTGGCCAACCACATGTTCAGGATGATTAACTTGGATAATGGTTGGACCTCGACATACTACACAGATTCCAACGGCTCCTGGGTCGAACACGTGGAGGAAGGTAGCTGGGTGCTCTCTGTCGAGCCCTTCACTAGTCCAGAGGGAGTTTCTGAAACCCTTAGGGAACTAGTTCAGGTGAACGAGGCCTCTGCCTCGCACGACCACTCATTCTCAACTAGCGAAATAGCCACAGTATCCCTTAACTTAACCGAGGACACTTCGGGCGAGCCACGAAGCGGCTTCACAATTGTCATGATCTCAGAGGAGGGACTAGGCTCAATCGACCTGGAAGAGACCGACTCAAACGGCACCGTCTCAGCCTCCATCCCTCCTGGGGACTGGACGGCAGAAATAAGCCGGGTAGAGAATGGTGTGATGTGGCAGTTAGAGTCTGACTCATTCACCCTCACTCCGGGATCCAACCCCGAAATTTCTCTTGTTGTCGAGAGATCAGCTGAACTCAGTGGTAACGTGTATTGGGACTTCAACGATGACGATGACTCAGACATCGGGGAAGGGGTCGAGGGCGTCATCGTCTCAATCAGGGAGAGCTGCGACGATGAATTCTCAGATTCCGGCCCGGACTCTCCGTCCTTCACTGGAAACCTGACGACCGACCTAAATGGGGACTGGTCAATCTTCCAGCCATCGGAGACCTCATGGTGCGTTACTACGCACATGGAAGGATTCGATCAAGAAGAGATCACGGTTTCACTTGGCCCATCCCCCGAAGATGTCGAAATCGAGTTGACTGCTGGATTGGTAGGAGTGGGTGGAACCGTTTCTTACATAGACGAGTCTCAATTCTCGGAAGTTTCCGACTCCGTGGTACTCGAACTATTCCCTGCTGAGGGACTAGTTAGGGATCCCGTCACCCCCACAAAGAATCTGGAGGACGGGGTGTGGAAAGGCAACTGGTCCGCACAGGTTGAGCCCGGCGAGTGGATAATTCGTGCTAGTGTCGAGGAAGATGGCCTGATTGCCATGGCTAACATAGAGGCCGACGTACTGGAAGGAGGTTTCGAGGACATGGGACTCATCTCAGGAGGGTGGCTATTACTAGAAACACAGTGGCTGGATTACGATGGGATCTCCAGAACCCTTGCAGACGTAGAAAGCCCGGAGTTAGTAATCAACATAGGGGGAGGCATCTCATGGGTCGCTCAACTGGATGATGATGGAGGAATGAGGATGCTGCTCCCCGGTGGAATGGCTGAGACTTCAAGCGAATTCGAAGTCAACCAGATGGGACGTAACATGACATACTCGGGCGGTCGCACAGTAGGAATGCAAGCCGGACAGGAGACTCCTCCGATTGTAATCTCACACACAAGGGTATCTAACCACGAGGTTAACTTGCACGTCATCTCTAGCAGCGGGGGCGATCCTTCCCACGATGGCGGGATAGAGGACCTATTGGCTCAACTGGACGAGAACACCTCTTCCTTCATCCCGCTAGAGTTCGTTATGGGAGTGGATTACCTCGGACACGAGCCGTTTGACACCTTCTCCGCGCAGGCCTTGGTCCCTGGGACGGACGGCGGAGACTGGCTGGTGGAGTTCCACAACGGTTCTGGCGAATGGAATACCACGGTATCCTTCGATGTGGGCCTCGAGAACACTCTGAACTTCACTGACCTACATGTCAGGATTAGTCCGGCAAACCAGTCTGTGGCACATTCCCTGACTAATGGGCACTCGGTCAAGATAGACGTCTTCACAGCCGATGGTTATTACACAGAGGAGTCTGTCGTAGTCAGGATACCACAGATCCACGGTTTCTCAGCAGAGCCGATGGATGCAGTTTACGGAGTTTCATCGGGCGAAACGATCCAGATTGGGATTGACATCACAAACACTGGCAATGGGGACGAGAAGTACGAGTTCTCCTTCGACGATTCAGAACTTCCAGAGGGGTGGGAGAGAACTGGGGCGACCAGTCACACTCTGGGTGCCTTTGTATCGACTACCCACTCTATATCGGTAATCACGCCCGAGAACGCAACAGGCGGACCATACACAATTTACGCCTCGGTTACGGACAAGATGGGCGGCACATATCCCGACATTGAGATCAACGTAGAGGTCTCAAATCCAGAAATTAGCATAACTGGCCACCAGTCGTACACAGGCGGGGACCCAGTTGCATTCACAACCAACGGATGGGCAGTCACGGTATACAACGGAGGATTAGTCGACGCTCCTGGCGTCACTCTGAACGGCACAATCTGTGGCGATAGCAGTTGCAGCAGCGAGATAGCTTTCGACACAGATACCCGCGATATCCCCTCAATGTCCGAAGTAACATTCGACATTTCCCTTGACCTAACCGAATACGGCCCAGACTCGTACTACCTCCGATTTGTCATTGTCGAGGAAACCGTCGATGGAGAGGTGTTGCCATATCTGGAAGATCAAGGTGGAGTTTCCAACGTCGACGTCCGTTCTCCGCCTGTCGAGGGTACAACTGACTGGATAGGATGGATTCTCGGGGCACTAATCGTGTTGGCTATTGGAATGCTGACAAGGCCCCGTTCAAGAAGGCCAAATGCACCCTTCTGATGCATTGATATTTATGCCCGTTATTATGGGGTTAGAACATGCCTGCAATCGAGCATCTGGAGCTGATGCCCGAGCCTGAGGAACCTAGGTTACTTACAACAGTCGACCCCGACGCCCCGGGATATCCTGGGGATGCCTATGGCTTGTCGGATGAGGAGGCCCGTAGACTCAGGTGGCCATTGGGCCCGATAAAGGAGGCTCTATGGCCATGGG
The DNA here is from genome assembly GCA_036154155.1 of Thermoplasmatota archaeon. GTDB lineage: Archaea > Thermoplasmatota > Poseidoniia > Poseidoniales > Thalassarchaeaceae > MGIIb-O5. The sequence goes on from JAYZLP010000022.1 coordinate 2,865, forward strand.
GGGCTGTATTCTTCTCGTTAGGTACAATTCTACTGCTAGTCTCATGGCCCTTCATTAATGCATATCTGACTCCAGTACTTCCAGACTCCGAGTGGGCCTACCAAGACACTGGAATCAGGCAATTGCAGAATTCGGGCCTTTCTGGCAAGGGAGTTTCAGTCTGCATTGTCGACACTGGTGCGGACGTGGCCCATCCGGATCTGATGGAAGTAAATCTAGTTGGATTCAGGGACTTCTATGAAGAAAATAACGATGAAGTCCGGGACGTTGGGGATGAGTATCACGGGACAATGATGACTGGACTTCTGGTCGCCAATGGGACATTCCTAGGGGCCGCCCCCGGGGTATCCCTCTCAGTAGCTCTGGCACTGGGCCCAGAGGGTTCTTCAGGGCAACAAGACAGAGTCGCGATGGCGATAAGGTGGTGCAGGATTACACAGGAGGCGGACATAATCAGCCTAAGTCTAGGAGCCAATCCTGGGATGGGAATGGGAACGGACTCAGAAACAGTCTCCGCTGTCAATGAGGCCCTCTCCGCGGGAATCTTCGTCGTTGCCGCTGCCGGCAACACGGGTCTAGACGAGTCAATTTCAGATGTCTCGGTTCCCGCAAACATTCCCGGAGTTATTGCCGTGGGAGCGGTATACAGTAGCGGAGTATCATGGCCCGAAAGTGCCTCCGGTTCCGAAACCGATCCATATGGTGGCGAACCCCGGGAGTTCCCAAACCAGAAACCAGAGGTATCTGCACCGGGAGTCAACATTTTCTCCACAGCGACCACCGAACTGTCCCCTCCGTATGCTTATTCATCAGGCACTAGCGACTCGACCGTTTTTGTTACAGGAGCGCTATCATTAATCTTGGAACTCTACGGTGAAGAACTCGTAAATGAGGATGGTCAGATGGATCAGGAATCAATGGAACTAGTGAAGAGGGCTCTAGCAAACTCCGCAGTTGGAGGGGAAGCTTTCGAGGATGGTCACGACAGTAAATTGGGCTATGGAAAACTGGATGCTTTCGAATGGGCCTCACAGGTCGCTTTTGAGCTCAATTTGAACTAGAAACGGGCTTTGAGAGGGCATTTCTTGGCCGTCTTCACTTGCTCATTCCGACCCTACGGTTAAATCCGCTCCCGACACCCCGCGTTACATGGCACGCGGAGACAGAACACGAAGCTCCCTTTTGGTATTCTTAATGCTAACAAGCGTATTCGTTTCTCTAGTGGGCCCTGCGACCCCCGTGGTTGCAGCAAATGACACCACCTCAGGCACGATTTCGGGAACGGAGGTGTGGCAAGGCAGTCACACCCTAACCGGTGACGTAGTCGTCTCCTCCGGAGCCAAGCTAATCATCCAGCCAGGCACCACTGTGACCTTTCCTAACGGTACTCACTTGGATGCAAGAGGGAGCATCTGCATAGGTGCATCTTCGTGCGGAGCTAGCGGAAACGCAAACACCGCCCAGAAAATTACCTTCAGATGGACCGAACCATCCAATTCTAGTGCTAGAGGGGAATGTTATGGGATGTCAAACGGGAATGAGGAAATATTCATTGAAGACCCATCATGCTTCGAGGGCGTCCTAATCAGGGACTCGATAGACCTCTCTCAAACTTCGATCAGATTCCTGACGATAGATGGTGCATGGGGAATACCCTACTACATTGACACCCTCAATGAGTTCAGATATGGGGCCTTGGTTCTGGACGGCGCCAGCCCGACCCTTAGGGAGATGGAGTTCCTAGACGTCAATACTAGCAGTGTCTTGACCACCAATCTCGCTCAGCCTAGGTTCATTGGCGGCGAATACGTGGTAGGTAACGATGATGAAAGCAGCGTAGATGGTTCGGCCGTTCAGATCTACAGCTCAGGAACCCCTGTAACGCCACTAATTATGGAATCTCCTTCTCTCATCGGCACAGACAGGGGCTGCGGACAGAGGGACGGGGGAAGGCCCACCGTATGGGTCCAAGACGCCTTCATAGAAATCGACGACGCCGATATCTCGGTCGGAGACTTCGGGATTTCCCTCAGGTACTCCTCGGGATCCGTGACCAACTCCTCGATCAACGTAAATTGCAATGGAGTTGACCTATACAGCCTCAAGAGCGTGGGGACGACTGACTACCACAACGTAATTGCCAGCAATGAGATCACTACCGGAGAAGGCACACCCGTCACCATCTATGGAGGGGCCCATGCGGATGTTTACGATAACGAGCTATCAGGGGCCTCAAGCGGTTCAGGAGTAGCTGTTTACTCTAGTTACGCGAATATTCACGATAATGACATCGGACCAATAGGCGGATGGAACGGACTCTGGATGCTAGGCTCATTTGACGTAATTGCTGAGAATAACACGATTCATGACGTGGCTAAGGAAGTCGTTCTAGCCGGAGAATATGGAAGCCAAGCACCAGCCCCATCTGCTGCTAGGGCCTTCCTCGCTAACAACACGCTCTCCACCGACGGAACCGGAACTTGCTCCAGCATGACTCACTTCGGTGGGGGATTCACCTGTCCCGCAGTTCTAGCATTCAGATCCGGATTGACGATGTATGACAACGAAATCAATGCGGCTGGAGACGCAGATGGAATCAGGGCAGTGGGGGCACTTTTGGATATTCGAAGGAACACTTGGAATGTGCCTTCCACTGGTGCCGTGATTAAGCACTATGATACTGGATTCGCTGGTAATCAGCAGTACGGGACTCTGGGATTCTTCACCGAGAACTCTTGGAATGGGGTCGACATGACGTACAACATCACCAAGAGTTCGGTAACAGTGCAGTCCGAGACAATTCCAAGTGCCACGGGCGGCAGCGATCCTGTGATACTCTCTTGGCCAGACCAGGAAGCTTGGCCAGCAAACCAGTTCCAGAACGGAATAGTTCCCACTGAGGTCCAAGAGTGCGCACTATGCGACAATCTGACTCCAAGGAATTTCCCTCTGGCAATTAGCATGGACAACAACTCCACGGTTTTCACCTTTGCAGCTCTCGCCAATCTTGACCTCTCCTCGGTCTACATTGAGACTCAGCCAACTCCGTATGCTGTGCAAGTCCGCAGAGCAGAACTTGTTCGCTACCAAGTGCTGGTCGAGGGCGAGAGGGTAGCTGGAGCAGGCGTCCTGGTGGAGGACGCACTCGGTAACGACCTCTATGACATAGAAACTCTAGACGACGGATACACCCCTTGGTTCTCCCTCCCTTCAGATTTCCATCTGGACTTCAGGGGCTTGGGCGGAGGTGACAATCCCGATGGATATGCGGACGATGAATTCGAGGACTCCTGTACCGATGGCATTGACAACGACGGAGATCTCACTACAGACACAGACGATACGGATTGCGACTATGCAGCAGGAACACGTGAACTCTCGTTGTATAGGTACACTGCCTACAAGTTCGGCTCCGGACTGGATAGCGGCGAGTTCACTCTCGAGGACTCGTCATTCCAGGGGACTGCCGAATTGTTGAACATGGCACCGTCCGTTTCGGTTACGCAGAATGAGGGTCATTCTTTCAGGAAGATTGTCAACATCACGGGTACCGCACATGACGGGGTACTCGCTGCATTCTACCAGACCGATGAGTTGGCTCAATGGGATCAAAAGGGCTACGTCCATTCTGTCGAAGTCAAGGATCCATTCACTGGGGGCTGGGACAATGCTCTCGTGGCAACAGACTCTTCTGGCGCAGGCCCAGGGGAGGTGACCCGCAATAATCACCCGTTCAAGACGTGGTTCTATGAATTGGATATGACTAGCATGGCAGAGGGTGACTACACATTCGAGTTCAGGTCATTTGACGGCATCACCCATAGTCCCATAGTAGGGATCACGATAAAGCTCAACACGCAGGCTCCGACTGTTTCTGTCACATCTCCAAGCTCAATGTCGACCCATTCAGATGATAGCGTCACATTCGAGGGTACTGCGTATGATTTCTACGGGTGCCCTGAGCAGTGTAGCATGGATGTTGAGGACATATACTTCCAAATTGTTGGTCCAAACTTCCAAGTTACCACGCCAGTATCAGGCGGGCCCGATTGGTCATGGACTTGGGATTTCAGTGGACAGCCAAGGGAGAATGCCCAGTATACTTTCACAATTTGGGCGTCGGACTCCGACTTCTGCATAGGGGTCATCGATGAATGCGAGGCAACAGTCCTTACTCTGAATATCGACAACTCGAATACCGCTCCATTCCTTAGCGTGACTTCCCCTCAGAACGGGGACCGCATGGCAGTATCAGAGAGTTCAGTTTTCGAAGGTGTTGCTAGGGATTCTGATGGCACCGTCACAAGAGTGGATGTCGAGGTTCTCGATATAGCAAATGGTTACATCAACGTACATTCGGAGACAATCACAGATTTTGCCTCCAATGGCGCGTTTAGTCAGGAGTGGAACTCCATGTCCCTGAGGCACAACGCAGAATATCAAATCAGGATGAGGTCATACGACGGTTTTGACTACAGCGAGTGGGTGGAACTTCAGATTACGGCTGACAACCCGCCAGATGCAGGTAACAACCAACCAGTTTTCGACTCAAGCGGCTGGATCGACGAAATCACACTCTACTGTGAATTGGAGTCCCAGTCTCAGGATAGGTGCACTCTCGCAGAAATCGACCTAATGCAGTATTTCAGTGACGCAGACGAGAATCAAGAGTTGATGCTATCAGTTTATGACAACGATGAGCTATCAAGCGACGATGAATATGGAATCGTCTTCAGTATTGCATCCAGTGGCATGGCGACATATAACCCAATAACGATGTCTTTCTATGATCCGGAGATTACTGGGTGGTCTCTTGAAGGGGTCATTTTCGTGGCCTCTGATCCATTTGGTTCCAAGGCAAACTCGCTACCAGTTTCGGTAAATGTGATTGGGCTATCCTTCATAGTGAACGAGCCAGAGGATAGCAGGATCAGTGATGACGAAATCGCAATTTTCACTGGTACTGGACTGCCTGGAAAAACAGTCACAGCCACAATTGGCGGTAACCCGGTAAACAACACGGTCATTTCAAGTGACTCAACTTGGGAGATGGGCATACCCGGATCTAGGATTTCAGGCTCTGCAACTCCACAGTTCAAGTACGGGGGGGAGAACTACGAACCTGGATTCAAAATCACCGTGAGTGACGAAGAAGGTTCTGGAATCGGCACACTTTTGATCATTGTCGTTGTTATACTACTCGGTGCAGCTGCTGCATTCGCCTACTTCTTCGTGGAAATAGAAGAAGATGACGAGACCGAATCAACGCAAGAAGTAGAATCGGAGGAACAACAGGAAGACCCGTATGCATGGGCCAAGTCAGAAGTTGAAGAAGCACCTCAGCCCGAGCCTGAACGCTTCCGAAGAGACGCTAATCACCCAGGATGGTTGTGGGACACCGAGAACGAAGAGTGGGTCCCAGAGGATTCTCAGGCGTGAATCACCCATCTGTCGTCAATCACGAACATTCTTGAATGAAAGTTATCGCTAGTAACACCATGACTTCCGTGCCCACGACCAAACCCGGGGTTCAGGAACGCATTCTTCTGCACCTGAGGGACTATGTCGATCATGCGGATAAGGTGGAGGTCCCCTTCGCCCTTTCACAAATGGGAATAGCAAATGCAGTATCGATAGCTAGGTCAAATGTCCCTAGGGCAATTTCCGGATTAAGGGACCAGGGATATCTGATAGAGAGGCAGGCACACGTGACGGGCGTTTCTAGAAAGAGGAAGGCGTATTTCCTCACAGAAGATGGCGCAAAATTGGCTGATGACATTTGGTCCAAGGTCGGTATGCAAACGGTGAGGGTCATTGGACATGACGGAAGGTCCTCGACTATGGAGCTGCAGAAAGCACTAGAGTCGACAGAACTCCCCCTTAGGCACGTTGATGTAATTAGGTATCTAGACGAATCTGGAACAATAGATTTCTCCGCTCTATCCTCCGATCTTATTGAAAGAGACCTCTCGAAGCACATAGAGAAACAGTTGGTATCATCTCTTGGGGACCTGCCACGAACTAGGAAGTTCTATGGAAGGGAGAAAGAGCTAGAAAATATGGTCAGTCTACTGGAACATCAGTCTGGCTCAATTTTGGTTCCTGGGATAGCAGGAATAGGGAAGACCGCACTTTCTGCCAAGCTGATTGAGAGGTTCACCCATAGGAGAAACCTGCTGTACCATAGGTGTCAGGATTGGGATGGTGCGAGGGCATTCTTGGAAGCAATGGGCGAATGGATGTCGACGATGGGAAGTGATGACCTTTCGGATTACCTAGCATCGACTCCCGTTCCTCAGCCCCAGATGGCAGTCAATCTAATCGCCGAGGGCTTAGAGGGGGCACCTTCCCTAATCGTAATTGATGACTTACACAAGGTCGGTGATGAGACCCTAATTTCGGTCCTTAGGTCGTTATCGTTAAGAATCCCTGAAATCAATGACGTGGGACTAGTTATGTTCTCCAGATCATTCAGGATGGTAGTTCCTGAAGCCGATCCCACTGGCCGAATTGTAACTCTTGTAATGCCTCTTGACGGACTCGATCAGGAAGCAAGCAGGCAGATACTGACTGCAATGAAGGACCTTGAAATGCCCCAATTCCTTCACATCCATAACCTGTCTAGGGGTCACCCATTAGTTCTGGAGTTGATTAACAGGGGGAGCGTTGGTGGAACGTTCCACGAGACATTGGAGACCTTCGTCGAGAAGGAGATTTTTAGTAGACTTTCAGGAGCAGAGAAGAGAGTATTGGGGGCAATATCGGTGTTCAGAGAGCCAATGCCTCTAGAGGCAATATCAGGAGTTGACGCTGAGACTGATCTGCTCGATGACCTCGTCGAGAAAGGCCTAGCTAGGCAGGCGGACAGTGAGAATTACGACGTTCACGACCTAGTCAGAGAGTTCCTAACCAGATCCATGGACGACTCCCTAAGGCAGATTCTCCATGCAAACGCTGTCGAGTGGTACAGGACCAGAAGCGGGACGCCCTCCCAGAGTATCGAGTACATCCATCACCTGCATATGTCAGGTGATACTGAGGGACTAGCTGCCGCACTTTCGGACCAGGGTCATTCACTCGTCCGCTCTGGGCACATCGAGCTACTGGGGATTCTAAGGTCACTAGATGTCAATAATTTCGGACCTAGGACAAGCTTTGTTATTCATGAGCTCAGGGGGGACATATTGTCCATCCAGGGTAAGTGGGAACAGGCGGTAGAGGAGTATGACTCTGCAATGCCGCTTGCATTGAAACACAAGATGACTACCCCTCTCGCGAGACTCCTTTCATCTAGAGCTGACCTGGCTGTCAAGAGGGGACAGATGGACGAGGCACTTTCCCTTCACAGCAAGGCTCTCGAGATTCAGATATCAGTGAGGGATGCATTGGGTGCTGCTAGGTCATACAACAACATGGGATTCATTTTCAGGCGGCAGCGTGACAACAAGAGGGCACTTGAGGTGTATGGAAACGTCGAAGATTTACTAGAGGCGGAAGACTCGCCCGAGTTGACCGAAGCAAGAATCAGGCTCGCATCGGCATTCCTTGAGATGGGCGAGATGGATAGAGCAAGGGACCATGCGATGATTGCACATGACGAGACAGAGGAGAATGAACAGATCAAGTTGCATGCTAGGTCAAGAGCCGTATTGGGAAGGTACTACGCCAAAATAAAAGACAACGATCTAGCCATGCACCATTATTCCGGCGCTCTTGAGATTCTTTCGGATCAATCAGACCCTCACAGCGCCGTCGAGGTCGAAATGTTACTCGGACAGGTACTAAGTGACGCTGGCAGATCAGAAGAGGCTGCAGAGCATTATCTAGATGGTTTGGCACTTGCTGAAGCCAATGATTTCAGGATGATGCAAGGGGAGATATTGTCGAGGCTAGGCGAGGTAGAAAGCAACAGGTCTCAGAGAATGGATTACCTGCAGAGGTCCCTGGTTGTATTCAGGGAATTGGGTGCTGTTCACAGGATGAGGGACGTGCAGAATGCTGTCCACAGGGTAGTCATGGGGCATTAGGATAGACCGTAAATCCTCTCAGGCTCACTTTGGCCCAACCAATGGGTGAATTCGGGACCACTCTGTTTGGAAATTGAGAGGTCTCCTGAGAAGGAGTCACAGATCCTCATCAATACCTCACTTTCTGCAATGTGTGGCCTATTGTTATTCTCAGAGAGGTGACATAGAACTATGCTCTCGAGGCCTTCATGCATAACCTCATTCAGTATCTGCCCCGTTTGAGTATTGGAAAGGTGCCCCCCTCTGCCCGTAATCCTTCTCTTCAGTGAATCTGGATATGGGCCGCCCACAAGCCTGGAATGTTCGTAATTTGCTTCTATGGAGATATGCGAGCAAGCAGATAGGTGCCTCTTTAGCTCATCTGTGGCCTCTCCTAGATCGGTAACAACGGCCGCCCTCTTGCCCTCCGATGAACATGCTATAATTGCAACATTGTCAGCGTCATCATGTGGTACGGGGATGGGCAGGAAGCTCAAGTCGTTGCCAGCTTCAACTCTCTCCAGGTCCGAGAATTCAGAGAAGTTCTCATGATCCCCCCATTCCATCCTTCTAGCAGTTTCGGCATTACTCATTAGAACCGATGCCCACTTCTTGGAGGCACGAGCAGCCGATCTGGAGTGGTCGGAGTGATGATGAGTAACCATAATCGCATCTATTTCAGACGGCTTAACCCCTATCATATCCAAACGTGACTCCATCCTCTTCAATGAGAATCCGCAATCAACGACGACCTTCGACTCGTCAGTGGACAACAGAACTGAATTCCCGCGACTCCCGCTGCCAAGGTGAGTTATCTCCATCCTGATACCCAATACACTCCGAGACAAATAACCCTTTGAATAAATCCATCAAAGATGGCCCCCAACGGTCAATTCTGTACGTCAATGGCATCGCCAATAATCAAAATATCCGACCTTCCGTCCGAACGACGCTCCATCATCATGATAAGTCAGTCAAGAACGCTCAAAGCCATCTAGATGGGGCTATGTCATGAGGAGAAAGCAGACCGCGGCATTCATCACGCTACTTCTGCTTAGCAGTCTTGCCTTTGTCTCACAGACTCGGCCACAGTCCCCGGTCTCTTCCACAGACCCTACAGAAGCACAGGGAGGAGCCCCTCCGGCCACTGACGCGGACGAAGACCAGATTCCAGATCAGTATGAATCAATGCATGGCATTGTGGTAGTCATAGAGACGCCGGATGGCAATGTGAACGTCAAGGGTTTGGATATGAATAACGGTACTGATAATATGACCGATCATGACAGAGACGGCGCACCCGCCCTTCTCGAATACTGCTGGCCTTATACGCTCGATAAGTGCTTCACGGATCGCCTCTCTTTGACTGGCAAGCCCCCAGAACTAACTGAATCAGGACAGAGGGAATATCTTGATCCCACTAATTCAGATTCCGATGGCGACGGTCTTCCCGACGGGTATGAAATTCACATGTGTACCGAAGGTGGGTTGGGATACATCAATGCCTCAAATGCATGGACATGTCTCTGGTTCGACCCTCTGGACCCCTCGGATGAAGTCGAGGACATCGATCGATGTCAGGATTTTACATTCGGATGTGGTGACGGCTTTGACGTAAATCGGGATGGCTACATAGATGTCACTGAGAGCTACACCAATTCAGAGGAGTACTCTTTCGGAATACCCGATGGTTGGATAACCGAGAGGGATGGCCTATGGTGCGCCGGAGAAATTCCTGGATTGAGCCAGGGCTCATGCCAGAAAGATGAACAAAGACCCACGGGAGACAGTGGTTGGCTGGGAAGCGATCCTACAGACCCCGATTCCGACCACTACACATGGTCGGAAATTATTGCAACCGGACTTGTAGTGCCCGGTGATGGGATTCCCGATGGTTGGGAAGTGCACTATGGACTAGATCCAAGAAATGCGAGTGATGCCATAGAGGACTCCGATAGCGATGGCTGGGACTTGGATCGTGATGGCTTTGTTATTCCGGACACATCCACTTCTACCGCACAATGGGGCGAGGCATTCAGCAACTATGAGGAATATTTGGTTCACTTCGATGATGGAGCATGGGTCACTCCCGGCCTCAGGGGGACCCCAATGTCGGACCACGAGGGAGAAGTCATTTCATTCGACCAATCCACATCACCTGGTTTGGTTGACGGCTCAGTTCATTCCATAATCAGTGATTCTGGAAGGGATAGGTTGTTGGTTGGGTCGAAATTCGGCATCACTGCAATAGATCCATTCGGAGGCTCGGTTTCCCGTCACTACCTCCCATCTGGAATGGAGATGAATACCATGATGAGGTGGTCACTGGGAGATTCACAGTTCCTAATCCTTGGAACTAATGCAGGAATTCACTGTCTGTCCATGGACAGCGGCCTTCCAATAATCTCATCCATCTCTGACTCTGATATCGGCCCCGTAGATACGATACTAAAGTTGGAAACTGGAAGTAGCGACTTAGATCTAATGGCATTCGGTAAACATTCGGCATGGTCTCTCTCGTTCATTCAGGGAGGGGACTCAGACGGCGGGCATTGCTCCGGAGGGGACAACTCAATTTCTATGACTGAGCCAGTCCCCAATGAGGCATTGAATAACGTTCTAGGGGAATCCAAGACTTCTGCCAATACCGCTCTACACGTACCAGTATCTGGCAGGGGCCCACTTCTCCTAGTCGGTACCGATGCCGGACTAATCGCGTGGAATACCACCGATGCACTAACGTCTGCAGGTGATCCATGGTGGGTCTTCAATGAAGAAAACGCGGAAGACTTCGTACAGCGCGCCGATCTACTCAACGAGTCAAAGTCAGCGATAGTCAATACGATGGAAGTCGCTGGACCTAGACAGCCAGGAGGCGGTGTGGAAGAAGTAACAGGGGTGTGGCTAGGCACTGCAGGGGGACTGCATCTGATCGATCTCAGCACATTTATGCAGATGCCGTATTCCTCAATAAGCAGTGAAAGAATGTACAACATCGAAAGGTGGGCAGAAGGGGCTAATGACGTTCACTCAGTGCTCTCCTACAATGGGATGGTCGTTATCGGATCCAGAGACGGCACTTGGTGTCTAGAAGGCGGTCACACCGGTGTTTTGGGGCTTTACATGAACCAGACCCGGGTCCCTGGTTTGGTAACATCCCTTGTTACTCTGGAGCGTGATGGCAAGAATTGGCTATTCGCCGGGATTTCTCCTGGTAGATACATGAACATAATGCCCATAGATCCACAATCCGTCGACTCAGACTTGGACGGGATGCCGGACGGATGGGAGTTTGCCTACGGGCTAGATCCGACCGATCCTTACGACAGAGACAGGGACGCCGACGCAGACGGGGTCAGCTACGAACTAGCCGATGGCACCGAATTTACAAGGGACTGGTCAAATCTAGAGGAGTATAGGTACATCAAAACCTCCGAATTAGGATTCAATGGGACAGACCCAAGGGACATTGATTCTGACTCAGACGGCCTTTCCGACGGAGAGGAGTATTGGGGCTGGTTCTTGGGCCCAACATCGTTCGATTGCCATTATCTCAATGATGAGTACATTTGCGACGAGGAATCAGGGGAGCAGGCAGAAACAGTGCACCTAGAGGGGTGGTTGGGTTCAGGAGCAGGGGGTGGAACGGACGGCCCAACTGATCCAACAAACCCCGACACCGACGGCGATGGGATGCCCGATGGGTGGGAGATTGAGCATAGGAGATGGATTGGAGATGTCTACACTGGTGGAAATTTGTGGACGTTAGATCCACGTGACCCTAGTGACGCCGATGCGGATGCAGACGGAGACGGCTTGTCCAACCTATGCGAATACATGTGGGGGAACATGCTGGAAACCGTGCTCAGGGAGGGACTCCCATCACACGGAGAGTCCAATGAATCGGCTTCCTCATGGGTCAAGACAGACCCTAACAATATCGACTCTGATGGGGACAGCCTTCCAGATGGTTGGGAGGCCAGGTATACCTGTACTTGGAATAAGGACAATAAAGGAATAAACCCACTCAATGGTTCTGATTATCTCAATAATCCAGACTCTGATGGTTATGACGTCAATCACGATGGCATACTTTCCATCGATGAGCAGTTTGTAAACTGGCTCGAATACCACGTCAAGTCAGAAATCATGTATGGTTCAATGACATCCTCGGGTATTGCATATCCAGACAACTTCACTACTTCACTTTGGAACGAGACTTGGCAAGACCTAGCCGAAGGATCATTCGGGGATTTCACCAGCCCTTCCTACCGGAGTCTTGTGAATGGTACAACTACGCAGGACGTAGGATCTGCAAATCCACTTTCCGCTGATTCAGACAGGGATGGAATGCCCGATGGGTGGGAGTTCTTCCACGCCAGATGGAGCCTTTTCGATGAAGAATGGACACTCAACCCAGTCGACGAGAGAGACCAGATTGGGGACCCAGATGGGGACGGAATGAATAACTGGGAGGAATACAACTCAATCGATGGGAACCTCAGTGAGACGGACAATCTTGTCACTTCCCCCCAGTTTTATCTTCTGTCAGTAGGGGGCGAGTTGCTTGCGACCCCATGGCTTTCGGCAGAGTCATCTCTCTCTTTCGGGACTTTCCTCTCACCAGAGCAGAGAAACCTTACTGGACTAACTGCTGATCCAAACAACCCAGACACCGACAACGATGGATTGCTTGATGGTATTGAACTTATATTCACCAGATGGAATTCAACAGACTCCGTTTGGACGCTCAATCCACTCGTGGCAGGAGATGGTAATTATGACTCAGACATGGATGGAATCACAGACCTCGTGGAGCTCAACCTAACCAATAACAACCCCGCAAATGGGGGATTGTCGCCCCCTGATGCCCCAAGGATGTGGGAGGAGGCGCAACAACTAGACCCATCCGAGGCAAACAATAGGATATACAGGATCCTCTTCAACAAAGAGGGCAAGGCGCAACTGGCAATGCAACAGTATCAGGAGTGGCTTTCCGGAGAATCCGCCGGACCACTTCTGACATACCTTCTGGGGATTTCCGATCCAAATGACGAGGATACGGACAGAGATGGCATGAGTGACGGGTATGAGTACTGGTTCACTGAGTGGAATCTAGAGGACAATATCTGGGAGATGAACCCACTCACTGGAACTGACGTGTCTAGGGACACGGATGGCGACTCATTCGATTGCGATGGAAACGGTCACGTTTCCGACTCGGAGTCATTCGATAATCTGGCTGAATACGAATCAAGGGTTTATGGAAAGAGAACGGCTGTTGACACAATCCCCAATGAGACCGGGCTAGTCTCATATGGAGCAGACGCAATCAATGCCCAAATGGAGGAAAATGGACTTTCATACCAAGCAGCCTTCGGCCACCTATATTCATCATTCATTAGCAAGAGCATCAAGTCGTCTGAGAGGATGGGGCTGATTAATTCGATAGACCCTAACAACTTCAACACGAGCCTAGCTGGGGTCAGCGATCCAACTGACGAAGACTCAGACAGGGATGGAATGCCAGATGGTTGGGAGTTCTGCTACTCAATTTATGGTGAGTTCCTTCCAGTAAACTCATTCAGGTGGTCAATGAACCCCGTAAATTCCTTGGACATAGACTATGATCCAGATGCGGATGGGTGGTATGACAGGATGTGGTCCGATATTCCAGCCGAGCAGGGCACCTGGGAAGGAAGGCAGTTCACGCCTTCGTCAATAGATAGCCAGATTGGTCAAGGAGCCCAACCACTCTACTTCTCCAACTTGATGGAGTTTGAGAATGGCACTCACCCACTCGATCAAGACAGTGACGACGATTCCATGGTGATGATCCCATTCTTCCAAGATGGCTCCGTCGTAGCGTACGTCCAAGACTCCAATCTTTCAGATGGAAGGGAGGTTTTCAAGTATGGAACCAATCCACTTGACAACGATACTGATGGGGATATGATGCCAGACTTCTATGAGTACTATAGGGGGTGGAACGAGTCTAATGACAATTGGTCATCATACCTGCAGATATCAGTTGTCTGGTATCAGGTTACCCCGGTCGTGTGGAAGCCAGTTGATGTGTCATCAGGAATAATTTCCAGGCCGCAATTGGACTGGGCATGGTTCACGCATGATCCAACAGATCCGTCAGATGCGGGACAAGATGCGGACAATGACGGAGGGTGGGACTGTTCAAGCGGGAGTTGTGTGTATCAGCCTTACAACAATTTCCAGGAGTATTTTGGAGTTGTGAACGCATCTCTTTCCTCTCCTTCACTGGTCCGGGAATCAAATCTGTACGACTGCTCTGGTAATTTGGTAATGGAGTGGTGGCAACTTAGGGAAGCCTTGCTGGGAACCTGCTCAGGAAGCGCCGCCCTTTCGACAAACTACTTCCGAATGTACAGGATAAACAATGACGACCCCCTATACGCATTAATTGTGGAAGATAACGATATCGACTATGAGGAAGTTGACAGTAGTGACGATGTCATTACCCTCAACGGAGCATGGGCAGATGAATACAATCGGTTTGCAGGCGACCAATACCACTTGCCAAACACCGGTCTCGGCGAGTATGTTTTCGGATGGTGGGCTATTGATATTGATGGAGACCAGATAGCAGATGGAACCGATCCGACAAACTGGGACACAGATGGCGACTGGCTGAACGATCATTTCGAGATAGAAGACGACCTGCTTGATGGCATAAGGGGTAACAGCGGTTCTCCGATAAGATATGACGACCGTTCAACCTAGGACTCTTGAGTGCGCACCTCTTGGAACTGGCATGGAGGGGTCCGAAGGGAATCTGCCAAGGCCCAACGAACCCCTGGAGGACCGCCTGCTCTTCTTGCAGGAGAACATGGTAAATTTCGTGAACCAGTACGGCTTACCAGTAGTCGAAGTTGCACTAGTGGTTTCCAAATTCATTAGGATAATTGGAGAGAAACTCCAGAAAGCCGCTGAAGAAACTGGAGAGGAGCTACCCATATCCCTTCTAGAGCCATGGCCCATAGAGTCCGACGGAGACGTTCCGAGGATAGACTCATTTCCTCTGGAGAGGGTTCTAGATTCTGTGGACAATGACAGGATGGAGATTTTCGACACAATCATTCGAACCATAATAAACGAAGCTGAAATTCCATTTGCTTCGGCAATTGTGGTTTTGAGAGACTGGGAGTCGAAGATAAGAACCCAGCTCAGCGAATCGACCAGCCCAGGCCATCTCTTTAGCCCAATGAAACTACCCGATGGATTCTAACTCCCTTGGGATCTAGCAACAATGCCGCTAGAAACCCACCAAGCATCGATAATAGACCAGACCCAGATGATTGGCCAAAGGACCACAGAAAGGATTAGTGGGAACTGAATCAGGAACCATCCTGCCCCCTTTCGATGCTGACGATTGAAATGCTGCCCAAGAAAAAGGAATGGGATGAGGGACAGAGCAATTGCAAAAATTGGCCTTAGTGCCCCCCAAGCCCCTATTCCCCCACTCAATTCACTCCATATGACGCCAAAGACACCAATCGCGCTTACTTCGTCATCCTCGTCCTCATCGGGTAAAATGACGACGTACTCGTGCTCCGACACGAGTCTTGGAACGGGCAGGGTGGAATGAATCTGACGTATCATGGATACGAAAAGGACAACTTACATCCCCCGCTCCCGGATTCCGTGACTTTGCCCAGGGTGCTGTTGACAGGATTCGAACCATTCTCGGGAAATGAGGAAAATGTGTCGGAGGAAGTGACTAGGAGAATCGCCCAGACTGGACTTGATGGAATCGATCTTTCAACTATGGTGCTAAGCGTAGATGCGGATGGATCTAGGCAATGCTCCGATTTTGTCCGGTCGGACAATTCCTTCGATGCCATAGTCCACCTTGGTTTGTCGGAGGAAGGAAAGAATGTGTGTCTAGAACTAATCGCAAAGAACCTTCTTGAGATGTCAAAGCCCGATAACTCAGGTAGGTTGGTTTCCGGAGCAAAGATTATTCAGAACGCCCCCGATTGCCTCAAAATTACAGCGCCAATTCATGTATTGGATGAAGAGTTCGAGCATGATGATAGGGTTTCATGGAGTGAAGATGCAGGGGGCTTCATTTGCAACGAGACTCTTTTCAGAACTCTAGAAGCAACGGTGAATATGGATAGTAGGGTAATTTTTGTCCATCTTCCTAACATCTCCACCATCGGATTAGACGACCAAATTGAGATTGTTAGTAGGGTGATTCGGTGTCTAGCACTCAAGCCACTGTATAGTGTAGTGGGGGCATTGCTCCGAGATTCGAGAGGGAGGATGCTAGCCTGTAGGCGCCCCGAGGGTGATGTGTGGGCAGGGTGGTGGGAATTCCCCGGAGGGAAGATTGAGGACGGAGAGTCTCAAGAAGATGCAATAATTAGAGAAATCGAGGAGGAGCTGGGAATTTCTGTGATCCCCGAATCATGCGTAGCTGAAATTTCGCATGACTATGGCGACAGAGATGTTGATTTGTTCATCTGGAAGTGCGAGTCAGTTGACCCGGAAACAGTCTCTCCTTCGGAACACGATGAAACAATATGGATCCACCAAGATGAACTACTAAGCCTCAAGTGGTTGCCAGCCGATCTTCCGCTCATAGAGAAATGGTCCTTGTCGGGAATACCCTAGTCATCATCACGAATAGTCGGCCTCCCCCTTTTGTCAAACCACTCAATGGGAGTACCGTCATCTTCCATCGAAAGCCCGTCGCCAACCACCCTTGGAATCGCAACTCTTCCTTGGTGCCAAGTAAGTTTCTCTGCCCACTGCCCAATATCCTCCCCTTGAATGGAGACGTCAATTGTTCCGCCCGTGGTACGTTCCCCCAATGAGAATGAAATTTTTCCAACCAGGGCCGCTTGTCTGGAAATTGAGAAATCAGTGTAATCGCTGCCTTCCATATCAAGGGTCATAGCGTCCAGGGCAGTGTCTAGGATCCTTTGCTTGGTTATGGCCTCTAGGAACGTATCCATTGAACCCGCCTTTCCATGTAGGACATCCACTGAACCAGTGTGCGGAAAACTCCTCCTGCCGATTTCTTCGGATGGCACCCAGTCCGGAAACACTTTTCTTACTGCCAAAACTACAATCTCCGGATCTTCATGAGGCTGAACGATTGTCGACACCCTGACTTCAGGCCCCATGCCCCTTCGAGACAACCCCCACTCATGAGTTCTCTCCAAGGAATCCTACCAAGAGCGCGAATGATTGAAACAGTAATCGAGCGGGGGCAGCCTATGACGGATCGCTCCTTGCCCATGGGTGCGGCATTATTGCTCGCCCCAAGTCTTTGTGTAGTTTCAGTCAGATTCGGCCTTCCGGCCCTCGATGAGGTAATTTCAGACAATCTAATGATTGAGATCGGGATACACTTGGCGGCCGTAATCTTGGGCTTGCTAATGTTCCTCAGATATAGGAGAGTGGAGGATCATGAATACCATAGATCAAGGGCAATTAAGGGGCTTTCAAGGACATATAAGAGCGAGGATAGGGGACTCTGGGGTGACAAGTCAGATCGTGCCCTAGAGAAGCTAGAATCGGGCTTCTCCAAGAAGACTAGGAAATCGTCCATGAGGTTCAATGAGAGGATGTCGGGAACAGTGGGTTCTCTAAATTCTGAAATGGCAGAGATGGAAGTTGGTGAGGATTTTGAGGCAGATGTCAGGGTTTCAGGAATTCAGACAATCGTCGACGAGGACAAGATTAAGGAGGAAAAAAGGCCAAGAAGACCATCAATTTCTTCCAGAATAAGCTCCATTATGGACTCATCCGCAAGGAGGAGGATGGAGAAGAAGAAGGCCAAGGAAGAGAGGAGAAAGGCCAAGAAAATAGCCAGGAAATCATCCCAATCAGATAGCGAGTGGGACGCCCCAGTTGCATCTACGATGACTAGATCGGTTGTCTCCTGCAAACAATGCGGGAATCTGAACAATAGCGGAACTCAGTATTGCGTCTCATGCGGGAACTTACTGGCCTAGCAGGGAACGGTTGAAAGCACCCAGTCTTGAGCCCATGGTAGATAACATGCCGGAGAAGAGGGACTACTACGAGGTCCTAGGCCTTTCTAGGGGCTCTAGTAAGGAAGAAATTCGAAAGGCGTACAGGTCCCTTGCTAGAAAGTACCATCCTGACAAAAATCCAGATGACCCCGATGCAGAAAGCAGGTTCAAGGAACTCTCGGAAGCCTTCGCCATACTTTCTGACGATGACGAAAGGAGGAAGTATGACACATTTGGCCATAATTCGCCAGGCGGGTCCCCCTTTGGACCAGGGGGTTTCCAAGGAGTCAATATCAGCATAGACGACTTATTCGGAGGCGATCTCGGGGGGATATTCAGCCAATTCTTCCGTTCGTCATCGAGCAACAGGCGTGTCAAGGGGTCCGATTTGATGGTAAGGCACTCAGTACCTTTCCAATCTGCAATGGACGGGTGCGAGGAAGAGATTGAGATTGAGGCACTAAGAACTTGTGAGGAGTGTGAGGGCGAGGGCTCGGCTGACCCATCCTCTGTGAGGCAATGCCCGGGGTGCGATGGAAGAGGACGAATAGAGAGGGTGGAGAGAGTTGGCCCGTTCACACAGAGAGTTGTCTCAGATTGCCCTTCGTGCGATGGAGAAGGGAGGATAATTCAGAATCCTTGCACCTCTTGTGGGGGGTCCGGCCGCTCGAACCAAACTAAGAAAGTCAGATTCTCCGTCCCCCCTGGAGTATCTTCTGGTGTCAGGCTTAGGATGAGGGGTCATGGGGAGGCCGCTAGGATTGGTGGCGGAGAATCTGGTGATTTGTACATAGAGATCGATGTAGAGAGTCATGATTGGTTTGAGAGGGACGGCTCAGATTTACTAATGGCCCTACCAATTGGATTTGCAGATTTACTTCTTGGAACTTCTGTCAAGATACCCCACATAGACGGGGATGATATAACTGTAAAGATCCCAGCAGGCTCAAACCCGGGAGATACAATTTCCATTCCAGGAAGGGGACTTCCCAGACAGGGATCGAGGTCAAGGGGCGAAGTTTCTGTGGTTTTGAAACTAGACCTCCCGTCCAGAGTTTCACGTTCCGACAAGAAGAGGATATCTGAGATGTATGATGTACTTGGAACAAATGAAGATAACATCCAGGAGAAAATCAGGGATGAAGCTTACAGGCGCAGAAATTCCAGAGTACGCTAGCCCCTACTCTTCCTCTAGGCTCTGCCAATCCATAGCAATCCTAGGCGCAGCTGCGATCGGCTCGCCACTCACAAGGCCCGATAACTGGAAACTAAGGACACTGGGACTTCCGACTATCGTAACTCGAACGAATGTCTTACTTTCGGACTCCAAGGTGTCTAGGAAAACCTCGTCCCCACGAAATAGGTGCTTAGGTGAAACTTCTGAAATTCTTGCCACTGCCCCTTCGGGAGAGTGGAATCTAATGGCTGCCAGCTTCCAATCTTCGGCCCCAACTCTAATTCCAAGTATCAGGGAACTGCCTCTGTCTACTCCCCATGCGTTCACTTCAATCTGTTCTGTCATATGGCGAATCATAGGCTCACCCCACTCCGAGACTATTCCAGCCCACGGGCTATCTCCAAGTTGGTGAAGGGCGGACTCTACTGCCTGCTCATTTATCTCACTTTCAGAAGTGCCCTTAGAGAGCCTCTCTCGAAGTCTTCTGAGCCTTCTTCGTTCATGAGCTTCGATAACTCCTGAACTCTTTGAATCCGAGAACAGCCTCTTCCTTTCCCACCAAATGACAATTGCAAGGGGTACGACCATTAATGCACCGAGGAATAAATACAAGTCGGTGAAGAGGTAAGACAAGTCGCTTAACTCAGCATCGTCTGGGATGTCTTCGCCGGCATAGATAAGTGTGAATCGATACTCAATTTCAGCCTCGGATGAGGCCAACCTCTCAACTCTGACGGCATGAGTCCCCATAGGCATGCTAATGATTGAGCCATTCGTCGAATTCAGAATATCCCAGTTTTCTTGATTCAGTGATTGAATTTGGAAATTCACAGGGGATGCTCCTTCATCCCTAATGTATACCCTAGATCCATTTTCATCCTCTATTTTCACGACATGTACATCGACATTGTCACCGGGCCCTAATGTCCCAGATAGTATGGAGGGGCCTGGAATTATTGGATCGTGGTAAATGGGCGGACTCCCTCCGCCCCAAAGGTAATCGGGCGCATCCCCGATAATGTTCCCATCATTTGTGGAGACAGTCGATATTCCAATTTGCCATGTTGCCGGCCCGTTTGATGTAATCCTGAATTCTATTGAATAAACATCTGCCGGCGTCACTATCAAATCCGGGCATAAGGAAATTTGCTCATGAATCGTAAACGCCCCATTAGACGTTTTCAGAAGTATTTCCAGAGAAACATCCCCATTGAAGATACAGCTGGGGAGGATTTCCATTTTGCTCCCTGCCTGCAATAACAGCGAATCCCCATCTTCGTCGAATCCAGAAATATGCCCAGTATATGACAAAGAACGGAATTCCATGTGTTCTCCATGATCCCATTGGCCTGCCAAATCCCCTCCACCCGGGGCCTCTAGTTCGTCATCAAACCTCGAAAGCTCAATTTCGTAGGGAGTTGATCCTGAATCAACCGGGTTCGCAAATCTGAGCCAAAGACTAGAATCCAACGGGTAGTCGAGGATAACGGGGAAATCGCCTGCACTCGTTATTGTCTCTAGAAGCGACTTGGAATCCGAATCGCTCTGCCAAATCTCCAAATCGGCAAGACCCCCAGATTTGAAATTCTCCAGAACAATCACATCGCCATTGTCGCCCACTATTCTGATAGAATCCTTGTCATCCTGTCCTTCTAGAGAGCCGACAAAGATTGCTCCCCCGTTTTCAACTCCCCCTAGTCCAGACTCACATCTATCCAGTTGGCACAAGGAAGTGGCATCAATTTCATACTCATCAGCCTGATTGCCCGGCACCGGGACAGTGCCCGGCAAATCTCCCGACTCCACCAGACTTGAACCGCCTGGGAGAATGTAATCGAATCCTATATCGCCAATATCGAAACCATCTCCTACATTTACCTCCCAAGAAAGATTGCTGCTAACCAGTCCCGACCATTGGACTCTATGGGTGTCAGATGAAACGTAATCCAAACCGTCTGCTTGGATAACCAACTCCAGTCCTGTGCAGCTAACCTGTAGGCACTCAAATTCCAACCAAGCCGGCCCCGGTTCGCTTGTCGACCCCTCGATGATGGTATTCCCGCCCCCCTCGGCCAATGAATAGGGTGCTGTTAGGGCTAATGAAGAGACAATAACCAAGGAAAGAATCGCCGCCCTCGTCTCCCCCATGCGTTCTCCGAACAGTAATCAGTCTTAGAATCCTTCAAGCGAAGTTTCCCATTCGAGGCACTATGGCAGGTAGGCCACTGGCGCGAGATGTAGTAGCCAGGCAACGAACTTCCAGGCTTTTCTCTCTTGGAGATAGGGCGAATCCCGTGTCATGGGCTCCAGCTATCATTATTTCTGACGACGATCCAGATTTGCCGATTTCGATTTCTCCATTTTCATTCAGAAGGGATAACTCAGAGTTCCCCTCAAAACTATCTATGCGTACTAGGGCCAATATCTGCTACCCATTTGATGGACTCGACGAATGGGTCGCAAGTGAGGGTCTGGTATTGCCGCCCAGCCTAGAGAAATCAGACTCGGGAAGTTTTGGCACCGGCCTAAATCTATTGCCTGTTTCATGGCAGTCATTACATCATGATAACTCCCTTTCGGACGAATCATTGGAGCCATCCGTTGTCGCCCTAACAGATGCCCCACAGTTGGCCAGAAATCGAGATAATCTTGTTGAAGCATTGGATGTAATCAGAAGAAGATTCCCGTCCTCTTTAATTTGGACTCCGGGTATTTCAGGACCCGATAATTGTCATCTACTGTCCTGGCTCGGTGTGGATCTATTTGATCTATCAAGGTCAAGAAACGCATCCGCGGCGGGAGTCATACTTTCCCAGAGCGGACCCCGGGAACCGGAGCAAACTTTGGATGAGAACTCAGACATCGAGACACAGATAGGACATTGGAAGTCCGCGCTATCGGATCTCAGACAGTCAATCAGAACAGGAACTCTACGCGAGTCTGTGGAGAAATGCATCGTATCTAGCCCTCGTTCTGTAGAGAGATTGAGAATTCATGATTCACTAATGAGCATGAATATCGGCAACGCTGGTCTTTCAAGTGTCGTGGATAACAACCGAAGGCTTAGGTGCAATTCTCCAGTTAGCCGTGATGATCCGCTTATTCAAGATTGGAGAATGAGAGTTTCGGAAGAACACACGCCGCCCTCACATCAGAATGACATACTTTTGCTGCTTCCATGTTCTGCCACCAAACCATACAGACTCTCCCCAAGTCACCACAGATTTCTGAAGAACATACGCAGTAACAGGATTCACCAAATTATGGTTACAGCGCCACTTGGACTTGTCCCAAGAGAGTTAGAGGACCTGTGGCCAGCCGCGCATTACGACATCCCTGTTACTGGTGATTGGGACGAGGATGAAGTATCAATTATCAGGGACATGGTAAGGAGAATCGTCGAAAGAGTCGGCTATAGGGATGTGATAAACCACTCAGGGTTGGAAATTTCTGTTAATGGAACTAACGTCCATGACACGAGAAATGGCGAAACAGCGGGCTCAGAAGGATCCTTGGGTAAACTGGAGGAGGCCACCAGGGAAATCCCTCAGTCATTGGGCCTCAAGGATGTGAACCAATCCGAAGATAGGCTGAGCACTATGAAATCTAGATCTAGATTTATCCACGGTACGGACGAATGGCTAGAGGGATCTGTGGTTTCAGGAAGGCCCCCAATTCTGACAATTTCAAAATCTGGGGAGCAGCTAGCTAGGTGGAACCCCCGGGATGCTAGGTTCGCGCTCTCAAAGAAGTGCCTCCCAATTATCGCCCAAAGCGGAACAATTCCTACTGCTCACATAGTTGAGGGACATAATTGGGTGGGCGACCTTTTCCCTACGAATATCGAAAGATTCGAGGGAGATATAAGGGTTGGAGACGAAATACTGGTCTATCAGGGAGGCCAAATGGTCGGCTCTGCTAGGGCTGTCGCCCCGGCATGGGAATGGCCCAAAGGCCCGGGGAGGCTGGCTCGAACTAGGCACAGACTCTGAGGTGCCATAATTCACTTCTCCAGCGTAGCGATTAAAGAGGGGGAGTAGGTCGCCCGCTCGCTGGAGGCACATGAATGGCACGTATGCACAGTAAGGGCAAGGGAGCAAGTGGCTCATCCAGGCCTAATTCGAGCAGTCCACCAGATTGGTCCGAGACCGACAAGAAAGCCATCGAGGAACTCATCTTGGGAATGGCAAATGAAGGCCACTCAACCGCAATGATTGGAATGGTGCTCAGAGACCAACATGCCGTCCCCGACGTCCGCCTCGCAACTGGTGAGAGGATTTCCCAGATTCTTGAAAGGAACGGAATTTCTCCCAAGTACCCCGAGGACATGATGAATCTAATGAGAAGGGCTCTTGGCTTGATAGACCACCTAAATTCCAATTCCAAGGATATTCACAACCGCCGACAGTTGGAACTTTGCGAGTCAAAGATTAGGCGTCTAGCCTCGTACTACAAGGAATCCGGAAAACTTGATGCCGATTGGCAGTACAAGAGGGATCAACTAAGGTTGATGGTGGAATAATCCACAGTAGGAAATTTGAACGAACCCCTCTTCCCGTCCTCATGCGTTTACTTGCGGATGAGGAAATCTTCTCCCCAATAGAAGAAATTCTGCGCTCTGCGGCATCGATGGTTAATTCCGGAAAAAGAATCACCATATCTACTCCGGAACCTACTCTCTCCTCATCACTTGCCATGGCCCCCCTCGAAGCAGCATTTCTTGACGAGGGGATTCCCTACAGGCGAGTCATCACCAATGGGCCAGAGCCAAAATCTGTGGGCATATTTTCGCCATTTATATTGATTGATCCTTCGATAGAAGAAGTCAACTTTACTGAAAATATTTCAGCACTAGTCATAGGCGGGGGCATTGCAACTACCGCACACATGGGGCAACACGGTAAACGACGAAATGGGGTCCTCACGCCCACGGCCATTTCACATGCTCTTGCCCAACTGATTTCCCCATCTGGGAAGAGAGTTAGGAGGATGAGGCCATGGCTGATTTCAGGAAATTGGATTCATCCATCCATGGACACAACTTACGATCCTGTATACACGACACTCAGGGACCTTCTCGAGGAAGAGGGGTCAATCAGTGTAGTTCCACTTCCAGAGGTCCCAAGTCCCGAAAAATCAACCCGCCCATGGGTGAATGAAGCCGACCTTGAGGCAGTTAAGGGTAGATGGCAACACTTGGATGCCGAGGGAAGGGCGCGGGCGATTTCCCACCTTATGAGGCCGGGATTAGGACTTTCCGCACCATCAACATCGCGTTTTGAGGAATTAGGGTGGCATTGCATTCTTGCGCCCTCATGGGATTCAGATTTGGCTGGCCAGATTAGGACTGCATCATCATTATGGAAGGGCACTAGCAAGGATGTGGCAGCGGGCAAGCTAATTGATATGTTAATTTCAAGGGGCCTTGTAATCCCTACTCAATTCGAATAATACTACCGCATTCGGAGCAAGAAAGCCTTAGCGGCCTAACATCCGAATCAACTGATATGGGATTTCCACATGACGGACAATTCACTCTCCCGCCTACCTTCCCATTATTCTCAGCCCTCTCTACTTTGGGCGAAAGTAATGAGATCGGGAATACTAGTAGTATGCTGGACAGAACCACTCCAAGAACCATCTGCATGGGAAGTCCTAGGAAGTATATCGCGAAAGACATCAGCCCCATGGTAGCAACTGTAACCATCGTGGGGAACCTGGACCTCTTTCTTGTCATGTTTAGCCCCGTACCAATAGCTGCACAAAGAGCCAGAACCATAATCCCGGAACCGACCAGAACACTGAACATTGGATTTCCAGTAGGAGTAAATTCAACCCTGAAATCCAACTCAAGGTCAAGCTCATCTTCATCTATTGAAATCGTTTCCTGAACAATCCATCTCCTGTGGGAGTATTCAATCCCCTCGGACGAAACCACGCCTACGTCTTGAAGCATGGACCCCTTCAGTTCAACATGCAGACCTATAGTCGTCCAGTATTCTTCCAAAGATGGGCGAATGAAGTTCTCGACTAGTAACTGCCTTTCTCCCTCGTAGATTAGGTAAGAAGTGGAAATAGTGATCGAAATAGAATCCGAACTAAACCCCCTAGTTCCTCCCATATTGATATTTATCTCGGTAGGTCCCAGATCAATTGGATCAATGCCTAGAACTGACTCCGCCTCAATGAATATCCCATTGGAAAGGAAAGAACGCATATCCGATGTCGATCCAGTCAGATATCCGGTAAGAGCGACCAATTCTGAGTCATCGACCATCCCGTTATTGTAATCTGATTGCGGAATCGAGCTAGAGTATGACTTCAAGTTCCTCCACCAACTATTAGACTCCAAGCTAGTGTTTCCAATATTGTCTAGGCCCCACCTCATCCATTGTGACATGGCACCCTCAAATTCGAGTGTCACATGCCTTTCTGTGCTGTCTCCCTTCCACTCTGCATTAATATTTACAGAAAGATCCGTCCCGCCCGTCCTTAGGGGCTCATTAGCAGGGTACCACGTTCCACTGCCCCCTCCATCCTCTCCAACGGTAATAGAATGTGTCATATTGGCCTCAATTACTAGCCCCTCCTGAGGTTCAAGATGAAAGTCAACACGATATGTCCCACCCTCAGTTCCATCAGGAATATTCCAAACAAATGTTACTTCGACGCCATTCTCGACAAGTGTCGCTACAGGCTTCTCACTAACTGCGGAATTCTGCACAGAAATCCCTCCTACCGAGGCTGACCACATCCTGTCATCAAATCCCGAAGAAAGTAGAATTGGGAAATAAACCAAAGTTCCACTAACACTAGCATCTCTCATTTGAATTTCAACCAAGGGTAGCCTTACTGAGATACTGGATTTCTTATCTTCAGACCCCCAAAGGAAGGTCACTCCTGCATTGTCCCCAGGCTGATTGAAACCAAGAAGTTGCACATTGAGGGTAATCTCCACTAGATCGCCATCATTTACCTGCCCAGCCTCGACATCCACAAGTATCTGTAAATCACCATCTCCGGTGATGTAAGGATTCAGACCTTCAGAGCTACCCTGGTAGAATGAACCCCCAATTCTGACCTCTAGTGTGGCATTGATGTTCACGCCCACGGCTCCTTGGACCTCATACGGAATCGTGAACTCCCATGTAGAATCTGGATGGTCTCCCTCGGAACCCCATGTTACGCCCCACTTTCCAACCTCTATTGGCTGGAAAACCTGAGTAACTAGAGACGACTCAGCCTCATCAAGATCAGAATCAAATGGGGATAGAGTTCCTATGTCCGCTTCTCCAAGCAAAAACAACTCAAAGTCTTCGGAGTTGCAGCAGCTAGATTGCTGTCCGGCCGTATGGCTGGCTGGTGATGCAATCGTCAACATCAACGCAACGAAAAGGAGAACTGCGTACCGACCCCGCACATCTCCCATATGCCCACGTCACAACTAAACAACTTGAATACAACCCCTGTGAGGGCGCTATTTAGTCGATAATCCCAATTGGCAACAATAGCCATGCTATCCATGTAGCCATGACATCACTATTGCACCACTGCTGGGAATCTCCCCAATTTTTGCAAAACCCACTCTCTCCAGCTGAACCACCATTCCCTCTGCAAGATCAATATTCTCGATGACACCAGAAACACGACGAATTTCGTCACCTTCGGGGATTTCCAGCACGGCCTCCCGTGCGATTTCCACGGGTAACCAGTGTGCGATGGTGCGCCTGTCCGTTCTTTCGATAGAAATTACTTCGGCTACCCCCTCGTGGATTTTCACATCTGCAAAACCCTTCAGTCTGATGTTTGAAAGCTCAACATCATTTTCCTCCATGACAATTTCTCCAGAGGATATTTCCCAGTCCCTGGTTCCCGTCACAGTCCCATCAGGATGCTTTGGAATTGAAATGTTGGGAACATAGTTGTCAATCTCTTCAGTGATTTCGAGAATCACAACGTTCGGCTCTCTAACGAAGCTCCGACGCTCCGAGATCGAGTCTATGGTACTGGAATTCTTGGCCTCTATGCTCTGCATCGGAACGGATATGTCCTTCTGCGTAAGCCCGAGTTCCAGCCAGAAATCCCTAATCGCCTCGGACGAGAAACCCCTCTTCCTAAGAGCGGAAATGGTTGGCAATCTCGGATCATCCCATCCCGCGTATTTTCCCTCAGAAATTTCCAACTTCATACCAGATGTCGAGAAACCACCAAACTCCAGAACCTTGACCCTGCCCCAGTAGAGGGTTTCGGGGTATTCCCATCCAAAGTGACCATAGAGAATTGTTTGCTTTCTAGTGCTATCCATCAGGTCCTTACCCCTAACAATGTGCGTGACTCCCTGAAGACGATCTTCAATGGCACTCTGAAAGTCGAGAAGTGGCCAAACCTTGTACCTCTCCCCTACTAAGGGATGAGGCGTATGTTGAATTCTTAATGCCGGCCAGTCCCTAAGGGCGGGATTGGGCAAGTCAAGAGATGTTTTCACTCTCACTACCGCCCCTCCCTCAGGAATCGAACCATCGACCATCAAATTCCAATGCTCTAAATTCGTTCCAATTTCATTAGTCCTACAAGGGCACTCTTCCTTGCTATCTCGGAGAGATTTGAATTCCTGAGCTGTGCATCTGCAGACATATCCGAATCCTTCAGAAATCATCTTCTCTGCGTACTCAAGGTAGACGGGAATCCTGTCACTGGCCCTGATTACAATATCCGCTTTCCTCCCAGAAATCCACTCAAACTCTTCCTCGATTTGAGAATATGCAGAAGGTTCAGGGGGCTTGACCCTGGTGTCCGTGTCGTCAAATCTCAGAACAACTCGTCCCCCATTCATCTCGGCCAGTTCAGAATTAATCACAACACCCCTAGAGTGCCCAAGTGTAAGCGGCCCGTTTGGATTGGGTGCAAATCTCAAGGTCACTTCGCCTTCAATGCTGTTGGGGAGCTCCGGCAAACCGGTCCTCTTCTTCTGCTTCTCCCGGTGAAGGGCCTCTGGATTTGTCTCCTGCAGAATTTTTCTTAACGCGTCAACCCCCTCTTCACTAGCTACTTTATTCGCTTCTTCCACATGAAGCTGCACTAGTTCTCTGAGCTCCTTGGCCCTTGGCCTCAATTCACGCATTTCTGAAAGAAGCCTACCAAGTACACTGCCAGCCTTCCCCTCGCCGTCGTACTCTACTGCGTTTTGCAGTGCATACTTGCGTACAGCATGGATAATTTCCAAACTCCAGCCCTCGGTCCCGGACATGCTCGCTAATGGGCCACCATCACTCCCTCTTTGTGATTCCCGTCATCCCCAGTCCCCGAGAGTTGATTGTGAGGCTATCTTCCCATCCCCAGAACGTGATGGAACAGGGGTTCCATGGAACTCTGTCCATGCCCTGGAAACCGTCTTCCAACTCCATCTAAGACATTCATGCGGTAATTCTCCTGAGACTAACTTACTCACGGCCCGCCTTGTTTTCGGATCCGAGGGATAACCAGAACCCAAGTCTATCCCCAACTCCTCTGAAAGCTCGTGAATTTTCGAGTCCCTCTCAACTTTGGCAATGATACTAGCAGCGCTGGTTACAACATCCCTGGAGTCCATTCCATGCCTCGAGTCAATATCCCATCCGCCCCACCTTTCTCCCAGGACATTCGAAAGCCTGGATCCAAATCTTGCTTCATCGACATCACAAGCATCCACCTTTAGAGAACCATTTGGAATGGGGTTCGTGCATAATTCCAATGCCTCTGCGAACAATTCCACCTCTAAACTATTCAAATCAGAATTGACGCTGTTGTAGTCTATCCTAGAAGGTTCGCAGACCACGATGCCCAGCCCCCAATCCCGGTTTTCATACTCCTTGATAATTTTCGTGTAAATCTCCCCTCTCTTGCCGGGCGATAGAGATTTTGAGTCCCTTGCTCCGCTCTCCTGAAGAAACGCCACATCTTCCGATGGAACGCAAAGTGAGCAAACTACTAGCGGCCCCAATGCTGGGCCCCTTCCAGCCTCATCCACTCCTGCATGAGGCCCTCTCATATCTCTAGGTCAAAGTCAGGCGGGCCTTCATCCTCACTACTGGGACCCCCGCCATATTCTGTTTCACCAGACACATCCAAGATTTCGTTATCGGGGTGAAGGACATCTCCCTCGCTAATCTCGTCCGCGAGTCTAATTGCTTCCTCGATATCGCCTTCAGCTTGTGCCCTATCCAGTATGTCACTTGCCTCGCTAACAATTTTCTCGTCGGGAGCCTCCATCTTCTTCTCGCTCATGCCCCCAGATTTCTCAATGAAGCTAGTTTTGAATTCTGAATGGGGCAATACCGGACTTTCTATGGCCCCAACTTCTTCTGCTTCAACCCTCTTGAACCGGGATATCCACTCTTCTGCATTTTCTGAATCTGGATCTTCGCCTGCCTTCGAGCCATCCCCCTCTTTCGACCTGATGGATAACGCCCTCATGACTCCCAATGTGCCAAGAATGACCACAATGATGGTTAGGGAAAACTCCAGCCACTTATTCATCCATTTGATTGCAATTTCTCGCACGCTCTCTTTCTCCGGCAAAGGCTCCCCTACCTCCTCCCCGGGAATTGTTGCCATTTCGGAACCAGTGAAAATTATTGACGGGTCTCTCGTTGATCTCACTTCTATGGACAAGACTGCTTGGGCCTCTACAGGTGCAATTTCAGGAACTATCATCCATGCAACGAATGAAACCTCTTCCCCTGACTGAACGTCAAGCAGTTCAAATGATCTGGACATCCCCGAAGACGAGTCAAAGCTTGAACCTGGAGGGGGGATGAAAGAGAATTCCGTAACCACATTCGAGTCAAGATTCGCCACTAGTCCATCTGGCCCATTTCCGGAGTTTATCAAAGTCCAAGTCGATGTTAGATTATTCCCCCCGGTCAACTCGGAACTAGCCATCATAAGAGTCCAATCGAAATACTCTCCAGAAATAACCGCGAATGAAACGTGCCCGGGTGACCAATCATCAACAATAAGTTGGACCGTTATATTCGCAATTTTCCCGGATTCAGTGCCTCCAGCAACGCTTGTATTAATTGAAACTCCACTAATCGTGTTTCCAGAGTCTATTGTAAAGCGACTTCCCCCCAACTCTACATCGACCCAATCCTCCTCTCCGAGTATGTTTAGCTCAAAGACCGAGGCAACGTCCCCGGTATTTGTGATCATCAGGATTACTTCGCAGGACTCTCCAGGTACAGTTTCCAGCCCCGAACACCCATTTACGGATGTTTCAATCTCACCCCCAACCCTTGGAACAATGTTAACGCCCTGAACTGATCTGGAGGTTCTATCGGGCGCCCCTTCGCTCCAAACTATCGCCTCGAAAAACAGGGAACCCTCGTTTTCAGGGGGGGAGTCTATCTGGATTCTCGCTATCGCCGTACCATTTGGCGCTACATTTTCTAGTTGCCATCTATCGATTACGGAAGCACTCCAGCCACCATAAGAGAAGAATAAATCGGACTGACCAACAGGCTGAGAATCTAAATCCAAGGGGGTTATTTCGAGTTTTAAATTCCTCCATGAATTTCCCTCATTCCTAAGTACAATTTCAAAAATATCCGTGCTTCCAGGCTCTATCGAAGAAACCCCTCCCCCTTCGACGATTGCAGCTCCGTCGAAGAAGCCGTATCTGAGTGAGAAATTATACCAGTCCGATGAACTATTGTCTAGTGATTGGACCCTCATAGAGAAGTGATGGAGGGATTCAGAAAGAGGAAGGCCACCTGAAACATCAGGGGCCTCGACGGAGTAACCAACCCATGCCGTGGAACCCGGGGCCAATTCGTACAGATGCCCCGTCGATGGGTCCTCTTGTTCGTCCCAAGAGATATTCCAGCCCGCAGGTCCAGAAATTGATACTATGGCGCTATCACTAAAACCCTCATTATTCGTGAAATTTACATTAATTCCTATCTCAGAACCCGGATCAATATCGAAAATTGAGCCAGACTCGACACCAAATGTCGTACCTACGTCGCCCTCAACTCCTTGTGCTTGTGAGCTGAATGAAATTGACAGTACAATTAGCACCACCAAAGGCAGAGACGTCCTTCTCACAATCACCCCTGAATGTCGAGTGATTTCATTCCTGCCCCCACATGATGGATTTACGGAGCATTCATGAGGTTGAGTGCTGTTCGCCAGTCATGGCACCGGTATGGCCGTTCACCAGAAAGAAATCCCAACCGCGCAAGGCAAAGCCAATCGAGGAGAAGCCTGTCATCAACTACGACCGTCAATCAGAAGACGTTCAGAAGAACAAGTTGGACGACAGAAGTCACCTTGAAGACAAGGAATTCCTTGATGCGATGGATCTTCTGGACGACAAGTAAAATTAGACTCAGAGGACTGGGTCGGGAATGATCCTGGCTAGTCTTTCAACGTCGAACTCTCCGCCGTGAATTGGCGATCTCAATCCGAACTCATTTGATACCTCGGGATCCAACTCGCCAAATTGCCCTACCTCTTCGCCGCCAACAATCACCCTCGCCCCCCTTCCAGCGATCCATGGCCCCTCTCCTTCATTCATTGGTAGATATTCGACCCCCTCTAGGTCTCCACCCATGTCTCTGATTAATGCCTGGGAAATGCCCTTCGCTGAAGCAAATCCACCCCCGACCTCAGCACAGGCCCATGATGCCCTGGTCCTATTTTGGGAGTTGTGAACAACTTCACCGAGTTCGTAAACCCTTTGGGGTAACTCGTGATGCCTATTGGATGAGAGGAGCCTAAGTAGGGAAGGTAAAATGAATTGGCGCATCATGGTGTGATCAACAGTTATTGGATTGGAAATTATCGAGGGCGCGCCATTCTCATTCCACCTCATTATCTCAAATTGATCCCTTTTGTTAGAAAGTGTCAGGCTCTGTGTTTCCTGCAGCCCGACCGCTCTAAAACTGGCTCTAATCCTTCGATTAATCTGTGAGGATTTGAGAGGCACAGCATCAATGTGAACGGATGACATCTTTCTTGGAAGATTCCCATAGCCGAAACCTATTGCTATGTCCTCGATGATGTCTACTGGATGCATGATGTCACTCCGCCATCTCGGCATAGATACGATATGCTCCATTTCACCCACGACACAATCAGCCCATCTTTCAGCCCTCTCTGAACCGTCTGTAACTGTACGCGTCTCAATCAATTCCCCTCCCATCCTAGCAATTGATTCAGAAATCTCTGCCTCCCCTAGCTTGACTCCAAGTATCCTCTCAACTAGATTACTTGGGACCCTGTGGCTCTTACTTTCGAAATTGGGGGTAGTCGAGACGCTTCCGTCCCATCCTGCTATCTCAACGCTTTCCACCTTCCCTCCCAATTCTGAGAGTGACAGGCAAACAAGCAATAGGCATGCCTCGCAAGCGCGATAATCAGTTCCGGTGACATCAATGAAGAAGTCTTTAGTTACTTCATTGACAGTAGTATGGTCTCCATTAATTATCGGAGGGAAAGAAAGAATGTCGTCGTTCGAATCTAGTATTATTGGAAAGCGCTCCATATGATCCATAAGATGGGCGTACTCGACCCCCTTAGGGTGTTCCGACAATATTTCTTCTATGCTCATTTCATTTTCCGAGGCTAGAGGGACGAATGAGTATCCTCCATCCACCGTCTCATACCTGAATGGGGGATCTACTTTCGATAAATCATGAACGCCTATGGAGGAGAGAGACCTCTTTCTACCCAGTGTTAGGTGCAACTTCTCCTGATGGTCCATGAGGGATTGAATGAATGCGTCCTTCTCCGAATCATTAGATCCAGTATTAACCCCCCTAACAACAGCGGCGAGAATTATCGGTCTGACATTCTCAAGAGAACTGTCTACATCGATCCTTATTCCACTGCTTTCTACTTCTACTTCCCTAACTGTTTGATGGGCCCCAAGGAATGATCTAGCAGCCCTAGCCATCGTTTCGTGACTAAGCAAATCAGGCCTATCGGGAAAAACCTCAATTTCAATTTCATCCTCATTGGAATCTTCTACGGGGCACCCAATTTCCGGAAGAAAGTCCGGCCAAATATCTCCTTGGTGTGCGAAGTTGTTGATTCTCTGTATTCTTTCTAAGATTGAGTGTTGAAGGCTAATTGTCGGCATTTCAATACCTCAATTTCCGAGCCACATGGGCAACGGCCTTTCGAAACCGACTAATCTGAGTCCACTGATGGCAGCAGTATCCATGTCCATTGCCCGCAGATTCCTCCTGCTGAACATTGAAACCCGGCTAACCCCGATTTCCTTCATCCATCCTCTGAATTTAGAATCCAACTCTTCTAGGTGCGTCGTTGTGTCGCAATCTTCGGGAATGGGTCCAACTAGGAATGAGCATCCAGCCGAAGCGGCAATAACTAGATCCTCAGAACTGGGAGTTTTGTCCATTTGAATCGCGATGGACCTCCCTTGGGATTCAAAGTCCATCGCCCTTGCTGCAAGTCCAATCCTTGGCAATGCCGATGCTGCCCTATTTCCGCCATAAGTTCCTGCATCCACCACTGCACCATCAAGATCCAACTCGGAAACGAGCCTGAACAAGTGCTCCACTCTTTCGACACCATCTCGCAGGAGTACTAGAGAAGTAGCATCCATTGTACTCGTTAGAGACACAATCAGCCCTTCTATTTCAGCGTCATTTAGGTATGGGAGGCCTACAAGGTCCAGAATCAGGCCAGAGCAATTTGCAAGATTGTCAATAGCCCCGACCAGTCCTTCCCTCCCAACCAGAAGCAGGTCGTTTTCCCGAGGGGATTTCCTCACCATCGCGGGCTGCCCAGAAAATTGAGGGCCATCCAAGGTGGATCCGTCTTCCGAATCAATGAGCCATGGCATTCCGAAAACCAGTCCTCCCTCATCCTTCCCAACTGGAAGAATATTGGTACTGCTGTCGACCTGAGCATGTTCGGGCAGTCTGTCAGTAGCTGAAGGGAATATTCCAATGTTCTCAAATCCCTCAGAAATCCACCTCTTGGGCGGGGTTATGTCGGGAATGGAGCCATCCTCAGCCACCAATACAAGAGCATCATCTCCAACAGAAAGGCCAAGGGGCTCAAGGTAGACAGAAAACTCTTCAATTTCCGAGTCAGTAATTGATCTCATGGATGCCCCTTGGCCAGGAGGGGGGCAACTACCCGCAATGACGATTTTACCGCCAATGATTCCTGCCCCTGGGTTGGAACCGGCGGAACCCATAACGATCACAGTGCCGCCGGACATTCCGGCCCCGACATTTTCTCCAACATGCCCTCTGACAACCAAGGCCCCTCCTGTCATCCCCGCTCCAGCTTCTCTTCCCGCTGAACCATGGACAGTAATTGTGCCTCCTGTCATGTGGAAGCCAGCCCTATCCCCGACGTCTCGTTCAACCACCGCTCTTCCACTATGCTGGAAAGCACCTAGCATCGAACCGCACCCTCCTTCCAATGTTACTGAGCCGCCTCTGTTCATGCTCCCAACACATTCCCCCAAATCTCCAAGAATCAGAACTCTCGACTTGGGAGGTAGGTGAGTTATCACCCCAAACTCCCCATTGCGGGGTTTTTGGTCTCCACCCGCTCCATATCCAATCTTGATAAGGCGATCTTTCTCCATTGCTTCGGGGAGCATTCTGGCAATGTCCCTGTTGAGCTTCAGGCTCTTCGCTGTCAACTCTCTCATCGCACTCGACACTTGACACGAGCAAGTGGTCTTCATTGTGACGGGCAACAATATGCCCCCCATCTCATTTCATTCAACCGGCCAATCCGGCGAATGGGTATGTTGATAGAGGGTAGTCATGGGCATCCGGACAAGGAGAGGTGTAATCCCATGGCAGTAATCAAGGTTGCAATAAATGGCTTCGGAACAATTGGAAAGCGTGTCGCGGACGCTGTTGACGCGCAAGATGACATGGAAGTAGTCGGTGTCACCAAGACTGGCCCCTCGTTTGGATGTGATTTGGCGGTAAAGAAGGGATTCCCACTATACTGCACATTTGACGACGAAGAATCAATAGCTCGTTTTGGCGAGAATGGCTACGAATGCTCGGGAGGACTATCCGATTTGCTCTCGGTAGCCGATGTAGTAGTTGATTGCGCCCCGGGCAAGATGGGAGCTGACAATCTCTCAAAGTACCAGTCAGCTGGAATCAAGTATATGTTCCAAGGTGGAGAAAAGCACGCCCTCACCGGACTATCATACACGTCATCCGCAAACCACTCCGAGAACCTCAATGCGCAGGGGACAAGAGTCGTCTCCTGTAATACAACAGGGCTATCACGTACCTTGGTACCACTTTTCGAGCACTGTGGCTCATTGAAAGTTGAATGCACAATGATTCGCAGAGCAGCGGACCCTGGAGACTCTAACAGAGGGCCAATAAATGCGATAAAACCCGTCCTCAAGGTACCTAGTCATCATGGCCCAGATGTAATGACTGTGAAGCCAGAGATAGAAATCAACAGTCTAGCAGTAGCAGTTCCGACAACAATAATGCATGTCCACTCAATTATTGCCGATCTACCTCCCGGGCATGGACTCACAACTGAGTCAATTATTGATCTCTGGAGAGGTACTCCTCGCGTCATAATCATGAATGGTTCTGAAAATAGGATTACAACCACCGCAGAGGTCATGGAGATGGCTCGTGACATCGGCAGAAAATGGGGCGATTTACACGAAATTTTCGTATGGGAGGATGGTGTGAAGCTAGTTGGTGACCGCCTGTACTATTTCCAAGCAATTCACCAGGAAAGCGATGTAATTCCGGAGAATATTGACTGCATCCGGGCCCTGATGGGAACGGAGTCAGATTGGAAGAAGAGCGTAGAAATGACCGATTCAGCAATTTCCCGCTATTACGGCCTCTGAGACGGGTTATTTGGCTCGAAATAGTGACTCATTGAGTGATCAAGTGGCGTTAACGGTCAAAAGTCAACCTTGGGTCCGAAGGACCCATGAACGCGAGGAGAAAGTCAGTTTTGGCACTACTTCTCCTAATCCTATCGACGTGGTCAGGGACTGCAGCTGCAGATACTCAGAGTCAATTTTCAGGCCCGCAAGATGACTATGCCTGGAGCGGCGATTGGTCCTCACTACAAAACGCGGTTGAATCCGAATATCGCCTTAGGGATACAAGCGGACTTGTGTACTCGCCGATGGGTACCTTTGACCCGCTAAGTGAGCCAATGCCCTTCGGTTCCGATTGGTTAACTTCCACCACAGACTCATCGGAGAACCGTTTAATCCTGGTTCAGTCTGTCAGTTCCGACCTATCGTCTTTGATTGCCGAGCTAGAGGGCTCTGGATTCAGTATTCTTGACTCCATCCCTGACAGCGTCTTGGTCGTAAGAGCCCCCGCCGAATCCAACTATGGCGAATACCTGGGGAAACTGCCCCAGGCAAGATGGTTCAGCGAGATGCCGAACTCATGGAAGGTCTCTCCAGAGCTTCTTGGCATCGCATCCTCGAGCCCCCTTCTTGATTTGGATGTCCTCCCAGCATCCGACTTGGAGCCACAAGAAATCTCTGAGCTTTCATGGCATTTATCCCAGATCTCTGAATACTACGGGCGTGACGAAATTTGCGACTCTAGCCTTTGCCAGTTGAGGGGGGTTGACCCGGCATGGATCTCGCCAATAGCTCTGGACTGGAGGGTACTAAGCCTCCAACCATCCAGTGAATTAACAATTCACAATAGCAATGCGTGGGCAATTTCAGGCCTCGAGGGAGCATATCTGGAAAGCGGGAATACCCTCAATGGATCAGGGGAAGTGCTAGCAATTTCAGACACGGGGCTCGACGAGGACCATGGGGATTTTGATGGCAGGATTAGGGGGATTTACGACCAATTTGGCCCCGATAACAGCCATTCCGACATGAACAGCGGTCATGGAACTCACGTTGCAGCCACTCTATTGGGAGATGGTTCAGGAGACTCCGGAACAGCCGGAATGGTACCTGACTCCACATTCCACTTCTACCAACTAGAAGCCGACAGCTCAGGAGTTCTTGCTAGGTGGGGTTCACTTTACGAGATGTTCACCCACTCATGGGACCAAGGGGCCAGGATTCAGACCAACAGTTGGGGCAACACCAATCTAGTCGGAGAGTACTCCTCGGATTCTCGCTCTGTCGATGATTTCGTCTATGACTATCCACGTTTCCTGGCACTATTCTCAGCGGGTGATCTTGGTCCTAGTTCCAACTCAGTTACCCCTCCGGGTACCGCAAAGAACGCACTGACCATCGGAGCCTCAACCACAGGATCCTACTCGAGCGTCCCGGAAGGATCGGTGTCCGAAACCTCATCTTCGGGGACTACCTTGGACGGGAGGATAAAGCCCGACATCGTGGCTCCCGGGGTGATGATTTGCTCTGCTAGAGCGGAGGAAGCACAGTACGCAAGTGGCAGCTCATGTTCAACGGCAACCCATGACGATGGGACGACTCCTCTGTATATGACCCTGAATGGGTCGTCTATGGCTACTCCCGTCGCCGCTGGCGCGGCTGCGATGACCAGGCAGTACCTCAGGGAATCAGAGGGAATTAGCGAACCGCGCTCCGACCTAATCAGGGCCATTCTCATAAATGGGGCCGAGGATATTGGAAATCCCGACATTCCAAACGCACTTGAGGGATGGGGGCAACTGGATCTGCAACAGAGTTTGTACCCATCTGGCTCTTTCAATGATGGCTCAGAGGGTAGCTTGAATTTATTCTATGACGACTCCAGACAACTCCTACCAGGTCACAGTTTCGCCTACACATTTGAGATGTCCAGCGATGCTATGGGGGGGCTTGATATTACATTGGTGTGGAATGATAGAGAGGGCTCAGCAATTGCTAACCAGAGCGCTCCACGCTTGGTCAATGACCTTGACCTCAGGCTCATTGCTCCAAATGGCTCAGTATACATTGGAAACAGCTTCTCGAGTGGATTCAGCATCAGCGGGAGTGGTAATGAGGACAGGCTGAACAATGTCGAGAGAATTAGACTACCCTCGGGGGAAAGCGACGTTATCGAAATGTGGACGGTTGAGGTGGGTCATGCCGGTGGTTACCTGCAGGATTACTCCCTAGTGATAACAGCCAGCGCGTCAGAGGTCGAGAAAGCAGATCTTGCGGTCTTCGAGGGTTCCCTGACCACATCAGTCGATAGCCCTCTTCAGGGTGACACACTCCTAATTGAGGCGGCTTGGGGCAATAGGGCCGTAGCACCAACCGGAAACTATGAAATCGAGATTGAAGATTTGACCACGGGAACGATAATTCACACTTCCAGCAGATCCTCACTCAACGGCGGCGATCTCGATTCCCACTCATTCCCCCACTCGTTCTCTTCCACAGGCGAACACCTTCTCGAGTTAAGATTAGACCCGAATAATGATGTTGAGGAACTAAATGACGAATCCTCCGGAATCGATAACAATAGGATAGTCATATCTGTTACTGTTTCTCAAATTGGAGTCAGGGTTACCCCGATGATGGAAGATGGCAACTTCCCCCAGACCCCCTCGCAGTTGGAACAGGCGATGACAAGAACCCTCGACCCTCGAACAGGGAGCTCGATATATTTCGACCTTGAGCTAAGGAATGAAGGGACTTCCGCCATTACCGTGAGATTGAGTGTTTCCCCGGTTCAGATTGTTTCAGAGAATGGAATTCTGCAGCAACCCTCTGACGAGTGGTGGAAGCTTCTCAATGAAACCGGCCCATGGGAACTAGCCCCCCTCGGACAAGATGGCGACAGGATACTCGTTCAGTTGAATCTGACTGATGTTGACACGGATATCAACAACCCCTCAGGCGCCGTTTACGCACTGCCCGGGACCTTTGTTACCGATCTGAATCTCTATGATGTAAACGCTCCTACCGTCTCTCACTCGATGAGGCTAGAGGCTGAGGTGGAAAGAGTGGAGGGACTTTACACAATTGCAGCAGGTACCGAGGAGCTAGGGGCAGAGCCAGGAGAGCTGGCAATTTTCTCACTTTCCGTAAAGAATACTGGCAATGGACCCACTCAGTACAGAGTGGTCTGCGAGTCCGATAATCAGTGGCAAATTTCTATCGGAAATAGCCAGTCTT
Source organism: Thermoplasmatota archaeon (assembly GCA_036154155.1). Taxonomy (GTDB): domain Archaea; phylum Thermoplasmatota; class Poseidoniia; order Poseidoniales; family Thalassarchaeaceae; genus MGIIb-O5. The sequence continues at coordinate 42,153 of JAYZLP010000022.1, forward strand.
CCGATGTCACGCTGGACCCCCTCGGAAGGTTGCAGTTCTTGCCAATACCAATCAAGGTAAGAGTTCCCGATTCAGAGAACGGAGAGCCTGCTGCGGGGACCACTGAAGACCTCTCTTGTACCACCACTTCTGTCAACGACCCGACCCTTTCAACCACAGAGAGCGCAACTGTGGGGGTATTCGAGAACATGGATTTCCTAACAGACATCTTTTCAGTTGACTTATCGGATGAATGGATACCCTTGGGCCCCCTCGCTGTAGCAAATGACAGAGCAGTTCTGAATGGAGACACCATTGCAACAAAATTAGTCGTTACAAATGACGGAAATGTGCCGATGTCATTCGAGGTCACTGCCCTATCTTCTCTCAATACATGGCCAGTACAAATTGTTCATGGAGAAGACGAGTCTCTGGAGGGCGTCACATTCACAATTCCAGCAGGATCCCAAACGATAGTAACAGTCAACACGATTGTCCCCATGACTGCACAGATGGGCGATTCGAACACAATCACGGTAAGGACCACCCAGGATGGCGGCCAAACTGTAACAAATGCAACGAAACTAGTAGTCCTTGAGCTTGCCCACTTGGATTTAGTTGGTGATGATAAGATTTCGGTCGCGCTAGGAACAAGTGGAGTCGCCTCAATTCACGCTCACAACATAGGAAACGTGGAACTCTCTGTTTCTCTAACCATGGGGACCCTGCCAGATGGATGGTCCGCCGGGTTCCTTTCGTCCAGGGAATTCCAAATGGGCATGAATCAAGAAGCCACAATAATGGTTGCTTTGGAGCTACCTGGGAACTTGTCATCGGGCCCTCTGCCTAATACCGTCCCAGTCATCATTGAGGCGTTCACGCCTAGTGGGGTTTCTCAGTCATATACGGTCTGGATGCAAGTTGAGGTTCTCCCATCGTCATGGCTGAAACTCGAATGCGAGAGTACTCTATTGGAGGGGATCGTTGCTGGATCCGAGGGAGAGTTCGAAGTAACCCTGACCAACTGGGGCAATGTCGACTCTGAATTCACCATTGACGTCATTTCACCAGAGGGGTGGACGGTCTTCATCTACTCTTCACATTCCGGACCTCTTTCTCCCGGCCAGTCAGTCCAAATTACAGTAACAGCAAGCCCGGGTGACTCCACCGAATTCGGTCTTGTACAGCTCTCTTTGCATGCAAACTCGACCTCTTCCGAAGTGACCTCAACCGATGGCAACCTGGCTCTTCAGGTCAGTAAATCTAGAGATTCCGGATCTGGGCTAATTCCATCTTGGGCTTATGCAGTAGTCTTCCTATTCTTGCTATCATCCACCCTAGTAATTGGATTGAGGATGAGGAGATCCTCCTCGGAAGGTTTGAGGCCGGAAGAGGAGTTGATACCCCCGGGGTCGGCTTTGCTCTCTGGAACGCAGACAGAGAGGAGGGCTGCAGCGATGGAGACTAGTGTCTCCGGAGAGGTACTCACTGGAACAGTTAGCAACGAAGAAATCGAATCTGCAATGACCGCTTCTTCACTCCCTTCGCTTGAGATTCCAAAATCTCCCGATGGAGCACCCCCACTTCCCTTGGGCGGGCTCCCCGAGGGGTGGACTATGGATCAATGGGTTGCTTATGGGCATCTCTGGTGGGAACAGAACCGTCAGTGACGGTTATCACTGTCAACTGGGTCGGATTCACATGACTGGCTCAATCGTGCTCTTCGGACCTCCCGGCGCTGGAAAGGGGACGCAGGCTGGTAGAATTTCAGAATTGACAGGCAAGCCGCAGGTTTCTACGGGGGACATGCTGAGATCAGCCGTAGCCAACGGGACAGAATTGGGGCACGAGGCTAAGACATTCATGGAGGCGGGCCTTTTGGTTCCAGACTCCATCATTATCGGATTGATATCTGAGAGGCTAAGGAAAGATGATGCAGCCAAGGGAGTTTTGTTTGACGGCTTCCCAAGAACCATCCCACAGGCGGAGGCCTTGGCAGAAATAGTCTCAGTCGAAGCTGTCATTTCAATAGAAGTTCCCGACGAATCGATAGTGGAGAGAATTGTTGGAAGGAGGATGGATCCGGAAACAGGTGAGATTTACCACATAGAGTTCAAGCCCCCTCCTGAGGAAATTTCGGCGAGGGTGGTGCAGAGGAAGGATGACACCGAAGAGACCGTAAGAAGCAGGTTATCCGCCTATCATGAACAGACTGCACCTCTGGCCAAATGGTATTCTGAGAAGGGGTTGCTAATACGAATCGATGGGAACAGATCAATCGATGATGTGGGGAATTCAATAGCTTCAATGTTGTGAGGGATTATCATTTCTAGAGGCAAGAAAAATCGCTCCCGGACCTCAAAGAAGAGGAAGGCAGATGCGGTCGAGGCCATAGCGGATCTTTCCAAAACACTGTCATCACATATCAGCGACAAACAAATTGCAGATGCTGCTGCTAGGGACATTATCAGGATAGGAAGAAGGCATGGAAAGAGGCCCGATCCATCAATATCCAGGATGATTTGCAGGAGATGCATGAACGCCCTTTCTCCAGGCACCAACTCGACAATTAGAATTGTATCAAAGCGAGTCTTTGCTACTTGTGATGTGTGTGGTAACGTGACTAGGAGAAGTCTGGGGGGTTCAATATGACATCAATACCTAATAGGATTCTCAGACAATCCGCCGACCCCTCAATCAGAGTCACAGTCAGAGTTGGAAAATCCGGGCCTACTGATGCAATTATTGCAGAATTGAAGAGTCAGTTGGAAACACGTGATTTGGTCAAGGTCAAGGCAAACAGGGGGATCGTAGGAAACTCTGGCGAGAGGGGTGAGCTATTCGGCTCCATGGCCGTAGAGACAGGATCAAGATTGGTTTTCCAGAGGGGAAACGTCGCGGTATTCTGGTCTGGAAAGTGAGGTCGCCATTCCATCAATTTGGAATTTCTACAGTCGTGAAATATTTAGGGTGTTCATAGGTCCGAGAGCCATGGTAAGTCAGGAACAGGTAGTTTTGGGAATTTTTATCCTCTCATTCGTATTAATTCTCTCTGAGGTAGTACACAGGACAATAGCCGCGTGGTTCGGCTCTGTCCTGATGCTGATTTACGGCCATTGGACAGGAGTATTCCACCTCCATGAAGAGTACAACTCAGCTGGTCAGTTGATCGATACTTACACACTTGAGCATACCATGTTGGGATGGATTGAGTGGGAAGTTATTGGCCTGTTACTGGGGATGATGATTTTCGCCTCGATATTGGAGATATGCGGATTCTTCGAGTATGTCGCTATCAAGGCTTCCAAGATGAGCAAGGGAGACCCTTGGAGGTTGATTGTCCTGCTCGGAACCTTCACCACATTGCTATCTCTTGTCATCGACAATGTCACTGCGATCATAATCATCGCTCCCGTGACTTTGAGAATCTGCAATAAATTGGAGATTAATCCAGTCCCCCCATTGCTCGCAGAGGCAATCCTGTCCGATACCGGCGGAGTAGCATCGATGGTAGGCGACCCTCCCAATGTCATGATTGCTGCAGCCGCTGCTGATGCAACTCCCGCTTTGGAAGCGTTCTCTTTCAATGGCTTTCTTTTCAAGCTAGGCATTCTGACATTCATTGCATGGGTGGCAACTCTGACTTACTTCAGGTGGTACTACAGGGACTGGTCGGAGCAGAAGTCACCACACGTCGACCTTCTCATGGAAGAGGACGAGTGGGATGCAATCAACGACAAGCAGCTGATGTATACGACTCTCTTCATTCTAGGCATGACCGTAGTAGCGTTCTCCGCTAAGTCTCTTCTCGATCTAGAGATAGAGATTGATGGTATAGCCCTAGCAGGTGCTGGTTTCGCACTGATTGCTGCCAGGCCGAAGGAGGAAATCAGAGAAGGATTCATCAATGACGTAGTTGAGAAGGTTGAGTGGCAAGCGTTGCTGTTCTTTGTAGGGCTATTCTTGCTAGTTGGAGGAATTGGCGATGTCGGCTATCTTGATCAGGTCGCCAACTGGATTTTCGATAACTTCGGAGATGATGAGGTCAAACTCGCCATAGCCATCATTTGGGTCTCTGCAATAGCCAGTGCCCTGATTGACAACATCCCATTCACAGCAGCCATGATTCCTGTAATCTTCAGCATCACAGAGGCCAGTGGAGGGACTCTGAGCCCAGAGCCCCTACTATGGGCACTGGCAATGGGGGCCGGATTCGGTGGAAATGCGACTCCGATTGGATCCAGCGCCAATGTGATGACTGTAGCAATCAGTGAGCGTTCACCATATCCGATAACTACGAAAGAATGGGTCAGGGCAGGTTTTCCCGTGATGCTGATCACATGCTGCGTGGCGACCG
>JAYZLP010000023.1:0-70759 GCA_036154155.1 Thermoplasmatota archaeon
TGTGCTAGCGACGACTTCGACGGCGACGGAATGCCTGACAGCATAGTCGCCGGATGCACGTCCGTTGTCGGCACTGTCTCGTTCGAGCACGCATCGACCGCGAGCGGCTACTACACGGACACCGGCAACTCCTCGCTCAACCACACGTTGGCGAACAACGCCGGCGAGCCAAGCGTGGCATACACGCCATCCTCCACCGTGTGCGACACGGGCGGACTGATCGCTGTGGCATACACATGCAGCTTCACCCTCCTAGAGGGCGAGACCGCCTACGCGTACCCAATCACAGGATACACAAGCGCGTACTTCGACATGAGCCTAGTCGGCCCATCCGGACACACTCTGATGTCCGCGGGCCCGTACGACTCGTACACCACATGGGCAACCAACGGCGGAGTCACATGGGGCCCGTACACTGAGGCTGGAACGTACACATGGTCGCAGGCCTACTACACGTTCGGAACCTACTACATGGCAGGATTCTCCGCTACGGTAACTGGCTCTGACCTATCGTACGGTGCTGAGTACATCAGCAACGGCGGGTCGGGTATGACTGACGGTGACTACTTCGGTGTGTCCGACTACACAGGAACAGTCGGCTCGTACACCGATGGATCGCAGGGATACCAGATGTCAGACACCGACGGAATCGCGCAGCTGATCACTGGAAGCGTCTCGGACGCTGACAGCGTGTCTGTCGACCTCTACGTCCAGAGCACAGGATGGGAGTCCACCGACTACATCACAATCAGCTTCGTCGGAACAAGCGCCACCACGGTACTGCTCGACACCAACGGATACGACATCGACACCGACTTCCCTTCATACGAGGGAGTCTGGACGACTGTGTCCGGCGACGTCTCAGGTGCAGGATACCTGATGGTCGAGTTCTCATCGAACTCCGGCTCAGAGGCGATCTACCTGGATAACATCGTGTTCACATCCGACGGACTTGACCTCGATATGGACGACGACAACGACGGCTACAACGACACCATCGACGACTGCCCGCTGGACGCGAACGAGAACACCGACACCGACGGCGACGGCTACTGCGACGTGCAGGACACCGACGACGACAACGACGGTACGTACGACTGGAACGACCAGTTCCCATACGATCCGACCGAGCAGTACGACGACGACGGCGACGGAATAGGCGACAACGCTGACACCGACGACGACAACGACAACGTCACTGACAGCCAGGACGCGTTCCCCAACGACCCAACAGAGTGGTCCGACTTCGACGGCGACGGCGTGGGCGACAACGCTGACATGGACGATGACGGCGACGGAGTCAACGACGACGTCGATCCGTTCCCACTGGACGGCAGCGCATGGCTCGACACGGACGGCGACGGCATACCCGACTACAACGGGCCACCGCCGTTCTCGGGAGACTTCGAGTCCGGTTCGCTGGGCGGCGGATGGACCACGAGCGGTAACGCACTGTGGTTCGTCCAGAGCAACACCGTGATCAGCGGTGGATACTCCGTGCAGTCAGGTGACATTGGCAACAGCCAGTCCACCGTTCTGGAGATCAGCGTCAACGCCACAGCCGGACAGGCATCGTTCGACTACTCGGTCTCGACTGAGAGCGGATGGGACTACCTGGTGTTCTGCATAGACAACTCGGCTAACTGCCTGAGGACATCCGGATACACCATGCGCTGGTCTGGCACCACTGCAGGAACCTACCAGTGGACAACCACCGGCGGATGGCACACCTACACATGGGTGTACTGGAAGGACAGCTCGGTAGATGGCGGACTGGACACAGTCTGGATCGACGACGTCGACATCCCAGTTCCAACCGGAATCACACAGAACGACCTTGACGACGACAACGACGGTACGCCTGACGACCTAGACATGGACCCACTAGACCCATGCGTAGGCCTCGACTCCGACAGCGACGGCATGGCCGACTCACTTGGAGCATCGATGCTCAACGGCAGCGCTTGTGACGCATCCGCGTACACGATCGACGACGATGACGACAACGATGGCTGGACAGACGTCGAAGAGGCGGACTGCGGTTCAGACCCACTGAACGCGACCTCGATGCCTGACGACTTCGAGGGCGATCACGTGTGCGACGTAGTCGACGAGGACGATGACAACGACGGAACATTAGACGTCGATGACGCGTTCCCATACGACCCGAGCGAGTTCACTGACTACGACGGCGACGGAATAGGCAACAACGCCGACACCGACGACGACAACGACAACGTCACGGACGGACTGGACGCGTTCCCACTGGATGCCAGCGAGACCTCCGACTTCGACGGCGACGGAATAGGCGACAACGCCGACACCGACGATGACGATGACGGCTGCTTGGACGTTGACGACGCCTTCCCATACCATGCGGGAGAGTGTGTCGACTCCGACGGCGACGGCCTGGGTGACAACGCTGACCCGGACGACGATGGAGACAACGTCGCTGACGTCGCAGATCCGTTCCCCAACGACCCAACAGAGTGGGCTGACGACGACGGCGACGGAATAGGCAACAACGCCGACACCGACGACGACGGCGACGGAGTGGACGATGTCGACGACGCGTTCCCAGAGGACCCATCGGAGTCAGTAGACTCGGACGGCGACGGACAGGGTGACAACTCTGACGCTGACGACGACGGCGACGGTGTCAACGACGGTATCGACGTCTTCCCGAACGACCCAAGCGAGTTCGCTGACCTCGACGGCGACGGAATAGGCAACAACGCCGACACCGACGACGACGGCGATGGAACGCCTGACGAGGACGACGCCTTCCCCAACAACCCAAGCGAGACAGCAGATCTCGACGGGGACGGCCTAGGCGACAACGCTGACCAGGACGACGACGGAGACGGCGACGCTGATGTCGATGACCAGTTCCCAACCGACCCATCGGAGTGGGATGACACCGACGGCGACGGAATAGGCAACAACGCCGACGACGACGACGACGGCGACGGAGTCATCGACGCAACAGAGATTGACTGTGGTACAGACACTCTGGATGCCGACGCAGTACCATCCGACTTCGACAACGACGGTCTATGTGACGCACTTGACAACACGGACGACAGCGCTGGTGAGGGAGACTCCGAGACCGAGCTTGGCTGGACCAACGCGGTACCAGGATTCCCATCGCTCTTCGCAGCTATCGCCCTAATCGGTGCAGCATTCGCCGGTCGCAGGAAGCAGGACTGAGCAATTAGCCAGTTTACGAAAATCCCGGTCCGGGGGCAGCAGCCCTCGGATCGGGCCACTGCCTTGCTATGCGAGTAGCTTTGCACTGCTCATCCTGCCACTTTCACCGGCAATGCTGATAAGTCGGCTAGATAGCCATCGTTCGATAGCATGCCCGGCACGACACGAGTTGAGATTAGGACCTTGAAAGTAGGAAGGTACGTCGCCATTGACGAGAACGCGTACAAGATACTGGGAATGAGCAAGTCCAAGCCTGGAAAACACGGCTCAGCAAAGGCCAGGATTGAGCTAGAAGACATCTTCACGGGCCAGAAGAGGAGCCACGTCGGTACTGTTACTGACACCATTAATGTGCCAATGATAGAGAAGGGATCGGCTATTGTCACCCATATCCAAGGAAACGAGGTACATGCTATGGACAACAAGACCTACGAGACACTGATCCTCCCGACCGATCCAGAACTAAACCTAGAGCCCGGCGGGGAGATCCAGTGGATGGAAGCAATGGGAAGGTACAAGGTCACACGTGACCACTGATTGGGAAACCGAACTCCCCACCAATTATCGCGAGTGAAGTATAAGCGATTAGGCCCAGCCTTTCGTACTAGGGAATGCCATGTCTGATGTCAAGCGTTCGGCCTACAGGCAGCCTGTGACGCCATCAGGCCTAGAGGCCATAGAGAAGGGCACGCTAACATGGCTAGATGAGGACATGTACAACAACCTCAACACGGGGGTTCTCGAGCAATACCTAGAGGAGAAGAACCTCAAAGAGTCATTCGAAGTCAGCCACTGGGATACTAGGAAGGTGCTGATAGGGGTCCTAATCGGCGCCTTGTTCAGCGGAGTGACTGCCTACATCGGGCTAAAGATAGGGTTGGCTGTATCTGCTGCATGGTATGTCGCCTACTTGCTTGGCATGGCCCTGAAGTGGTCCCCGTCCGAGGTGAACATCGCCACAAGTGCGACCACGGGGGCAACACACGCCTCAACTGGATTCATATTCACGTTCCCCGCAATCTTCCTGCTCGCCTACTCGGATGCCTACAGGGTTGGAGACGGCTTCTTAGTTAGTTCCGTGGACACTCTGCAACTAGCATTCATTGGAATTATCGCATCCATGTTTGCGGGATTCCTGGGTGTGATGTATTTCATCATATTCAGGAGGGTCTGGCTTGTCGAGGATCCCCTTCCAATGCCTGGGTTCGAGGCTACACTGAAGATGCTGGACATTGCATCCGACGTGAGCACCGGAGCTGCAGACACAGCAAGGGAGTCTCTCAAAACCGTCGGCATATGGACCGTCTTCACAATGGGCTTCATGTTTGTAATCGACTATCCTGTTAGGTGGGGGAAGAAGCTGGCTGGTGTTCCCAGCAGCATCGCAGACTGGGTTTCAATGACGCTATCTGGCGGGGACTGGGGTCTGGCATCAGTGTACACGGAGAGGTGGATACACCAGCCAAGTAAGCTCGAGGGCGGGCATGCGCCATATGGTGGAATCACTCCCTACGAGTCCGGAAACCCATTCTCGTACACGTTCCTCGGAATCGAGCTCAGCCCTACCCTTTTGGCCATTGGCTGGTTCATGAAATTCAGAGTCGCCTTCCTAGTTAATCTAGGGTCCTTGGTCGCATGGTTCTTCCTTGTACCCCTGGTGGTCATACAGGATGTACCAGTATACGACCCAGCGCTCGGATCATACGTCAACATTACCGAGTACGGTGACATGTCATCCGCACCGTACTACCCGATCGTCCAGTGGAAGGCGTTCTCTTCGGTAGTAAGGACGATTGCCATTGGTGCGATACTGGGAGGGGGGATGTTCGGACTGGTCAAGATGGCCCCTACATTCGTGTCAATTTTCGGGGACATATCATCGGCCTTCACCGGGGACAGGGGAGAGGAGTTCATCGAGAACAGGGGATGGTATGAATGGCCACTCACGCACATCCCGGTCTTCATGGGAATCTCGTTCTTCGCAATGATTCTCACCTTCCTAATTGGTGGTTTCCCAGCCCTGCCATCTGCGATATTCGCGATAGTATTGATCCTCACAACCTTCCTTCTGGGTGCCATAGCTGTCAGGGTGATGGGGGAGACGGGAATAGAGCCCGTATCCGGAACGTCGTTCATCGTCCTGCTGATGCTCCTACTCGTCTTCCTGAACGTCGACGTCGGCCTCGACAAGGAGGAATCCGTACTTATCGCCCTTGTAGGGACCACTGTTTTCGGCTCCGCCATAAGCATGAGCGGGACAGTGGTCGGGGATTACAAGAACAGCTTGTACATAGGAAACAGGCCTTACCACATCTCAAAGGGCAACATCATGGGTGTCGTCCCAGGTGCTATTCTCGGTGCAGCGGTCGCCATTTTCCTGTCAAAGCTCCTAGCAGACGGAACAATCGACCTACTGGCCCCACAAGCCAACGCATTCGCCTACTTCACGACAATCCTAGCAGAGGGCCAAGGAGACTGGGGCGCACTGGCGCTTGGCTTCGCTCTGGGCGCCTTTGTAGAGTGGGCCACTGGGATGGGGACCTCATTCGGCCTCGGGATGTACCTCCCTACGCCAGCAACATTCCCGATGCTTATCGGAGGGGCAGCTAGGGACTGGTGGGAGAAGAGGAGGCTGCAGCCAAAGGTCGACTCGATAAGGGCGGAAGAGGGCTCCCAAGCAGCCGAGAGGAGCAGGGCCCTACTGCTTCTCGGAACGTTCATGATAGCAGCAGGGGCCTTCACCGGAGAGGCGTTTTATGGAGTAGAGGCCGCTATTCTTGCCGTATTGGACGAACAGATAGGGGACATTGACAACTGGCCACTGATCAGGTTCTCAGGGTTCGTCATACTCAATGCAATACTGGGGGCTGTCATTTACGTCCTGTTCAGGAAGGCAGGAATCCTAGGCCAAGGCGGTTCACAGGGAGGCGATGGCAGCCAAGGTGATGTTATGGATGCAGAGTTGGCGGCCTGAGTATGGTCTCGAATGAATCTACACCCATCTATGCGTATGCACTACTCGGGATAGCATTGCTCGCTGTTTCTAGCGCGGGTGCAGTGCTCCAGCAGATGGGCGAGGTCCCGCCCCTCCTCAGGGCCTCGTGGAGGATGCAGGGCACATCTCTGGTACTCCTTCCGGGATTCGTCTACCAGTGGTTGAAGATGGATAGGTCGTCAATATCGAGGAACGACTGGCTCCTCATGCTCGCTTCCAGCGTATTTCTCGCTCTGCATTTCGGAAGTTGGATCTGGTCGCTCGACAACACTAGTCTGGTCCACAGCCTCCTTTTCGTAACTAGCCACCCTCTTGTCGTGGTCGCACTAATGCCAATTCTCGGCACTGCAGTCAGGAGAGGGCACATCACAGGCGCACTAGTCGGCTTTGCGGGCGCCGCAATCACATTGGGGGACATCAGCGGAGGAGACGGGGTCACCCTATTGGGGGACATGGCTGCATTCTTCGGAGCAGTTACCGTAGTTGGGTACCTGTTCGTTGGAAGGCACCTCCGTTCCGAGAGGGGCATTCCTGTTTTCGTTTACGCGTTTCCCGTGACATTACTGGCAGGCTTCTTCCTAGCGGCCTCTTCAATGGGGATTGAAGGAACCTCGTTCTCAGGTTCGCTTCCCGATCAATCACTAATTGGATGGGGTGAAATGGCCTGGATTCCATGGGTTGCTTATCTCTCTCTGGGACCGGGCCTCTGCGGCCATACCGTCATTAACACCGTCCTCAAGTGGATTTCCCCCATCATTGTCTCAATCACACTGCTTTTCGAACCTGTAATAGGCGGTCTAATCGGATGGCTTTGGACAGGGGAAATCACCCTTGGCATGTGGACCCTAGTTGGTGGTCCACTGATGCTTTGCGGAGCGATAATGGTGACTCTGGAGGAAGGCAGGGAAGAGGGCATTGAAGAAGTGCATTCATGAACCAGACTCCAGTCCCCAAGCCGTGCGTCAACTTCCTCTCCTGATCACTAATGATGATGGGATTGAATCAGAGGGACTCATCTCTCTGGTGAGTGCCTTGCATATGCGTGGGCACCCCATAGTGGTCATAGCGCCCGAGAGCGAACAGTCGGCTACTGGGATGAAGCTGACACTTAGGAGCGACATGAGTTTCATCGAGCGTGACGACCTTTCCAGCAATATCGCGAAAGAGGGCGGCCCACTTCTCAGAATGTTCTCTCTAGATGGCAGCCCTTGCGATTGCGTTATCGTCGCCTTGGAGATGGCAGTAAGCTCCAGGGTCCCCGGATTCAAGCCTATGTTGTGCGTTTCCGGAATTAACCACGGCCCCAATGTCTCGGTCGACGTACTGCACTCCGGAACCGTCTCAGCGGCACGCGAGGCATCCCTCTATGGGATGCCTTCGATCGCCGTCAGCCTAGCTACCTACGAACACAAGGACTTCTCCGACTCTATTACAGCCGTCTCAAGGGTGATTGATGCATGCTCCGCCAACATGCCAAAAGAACTGCCGAATTTGCTTAGGCCAGCCGGCACCGACAACACACCATCCGGGAACTCCCCCCACGAGGAAATCAGGTCGGCATTCCATAATGGGGACATCCTGCTCAACATCAACGTTCCAGAGGAATGGAACGGGGTTTACAGGACCGTTGATCTCGGTGCCAGGTGGTACAGGAGCGCAACTGATGCAATCAATAGCGAGGGAACCGGGGTGGCATTCGAGGTCGGCGCCGCCATCATCGATGAGGAGGACATCCCGGACACCGACTGCAATGCATTGAACTCTGGCTGTGTTTCAATAACCCCTCTTGGTAGCTGGCCCTCCAACCACCCTCTTGGGGTGTCGGACAATATGCTAGCCTCTGCCGCTACCGAGGACGATCACGGTCTGCCTAATTGGCTCTAGGAGTCAATTGAGTGATGGATTATAGCTATGCAAGAGTGCCCTTGGAGCCACTTTTCACCGAGAGATACCTTCTCTATAGACCCCATCAATCCTAATTCAGAGTCACCGAAAGGCTGGTCGTCAGAAAGTATGAATCCAACGGAATCCGAGTGATGGGCCTCGGAATCGTACCTTTCTCCACACGCATCAAGGACAAAGGTTCTGACCCCATCTCTTTCCCACTCGGCGATTGTCTGCCCAATATCTCCTCCTGAGTGCCAAAGTCCCTTATGCAATTCGACTTGCTGGCCTATTGCTGGAACTGGGTCCCTCAATGCTTTGGCTATCTGTCCAGCTATCGCCCTTTCATCGGGATGAACCCCTCTCAACCTGGACCCCTGGAACCATATTCTCCTGGGCGGACCCGGCCCTCCCATCAGGTGCAGCACGATGTCGGTGTCATCACGAATCCCGTGAGAAAGAAACAGGCCGGTATTCACAGCACGAGCTAGAACATCCAGCCTACCGGAAGATCCGGCCAAGTCGTTCAGATTTATCTTGCCCGATGAAGGGGCCCTGTGCCCAATCACTGCAAACCTGCGAACCATTAGACTACCTACATCGGCAAATCAACGTCATCAATGTCGACCATTGATTGCATGTCTCGCCTGAATTTCCTATTGCCCTTGATCATCTTCATCTGTTTACGACTTCGGTTCCAGTGAGAGATGAGCTCCTTAACGTCCTTCTCGGTAACGCCTGAGCCCCTAGCTATCCTCCTGATGCGGCTAGATTTGAGGACAAGAGGCTCGTCTTTCTCGTGCTGGGTCATAGAGTCCATAATCACCCTGAACTTGTCCAGGTTCCTCTGTATCTGCTGTTTCTGCCCGGTACTCATGCTACCCATGCCGAACATCCCATCAGGAAGGTGTGACATCAGCCTCTCCATTGTCCCAATCTTCCCCATCATTTCCATTTGCGTATACATGTCTGTAAGGGTGAATCTCCCTGACATCATTCTCTGTGTGAGCCTCATCGCTTCTTCTTGGTCTAGGTCCTCTGGGGTTAGATCGATGAGGCCCTTGATGTCCCCCATTCCGAGGAGTCTAGAAATGAACCTATCAGATTCGAACTTCTCTAGGTCCTGTACCCTCTCTCCTTCACCAACGAAAACGATGGGAGCACCAGTAGCCGCCACTGCGCTGAGGGCACCCCCTCCTCTTGCTGTTCCATCCAGCTTTGTGACAATGGTGCCTGTCACCCCCACCAATTCGTGGAACGTCTCGGCTACCGGGCCAGCTGCTTGTCCGACCTGGGCGTCAATTACCAGAAATCTCTCTGTTGCATTAGCAGTCTCAGCTATGCTAACTAGCTCTTCCCTCAGTTCGCCATCGAGACTATCCCGTCCCGCAGTGTCGATAATCACAACATCGGCGTTACCGACCTTCCGGAGCCCGTTCTTGACGATCTTCGATGCATCCTTTTCTTCGGGTTCGCCGTACACTTCGACCCCAGTCCCCTCTAGTAGTTGCGTCAGTTGTTGGAATGCTCCTGGCCTGTGAGTGTCCGCCTCAATCACTGCGACCCTGACGCCATGCCTCCTTCTCCACCAGTCAGCAACCTTTGCTGTGGTAGTGGTTTTCCCCTGCCCGTAAAGCCCAACCATTAGTACGGTTTCATTGTGGGGCCTAATTTCCCTGGCGGGACCAAGTAGCCTGACTAGCTCGGTGTAGATCAGATTCATCGCATGAGTCTCGAGTTTGGTTCCCGGCCTAGGCTCCTCCTCGACCATCCTGCGCTCTACCCTTTCTGTGAGCTCCTTGGTTTGTCTTACATTGAAATCGGCTTCAAGCAAGGCCCTTCTTAGTGACTTACTGAGTTCCTTGACGGTCTCTTCGTCAATCTCTCTCTTTCCCTTCAGAAGTCCGACCGAACCAAGCAGACGCCTCTTCAGGGTGTCCAGCGCCATGCTATCGGGTCTACATCGAGTGGTTTGAACGTTATCGGGGGCAGATGCCCTCAAATGGCGGGTGCCATGCCAGAACATGGTCGCAGGGCTCTGGCAAACCCAGGCCGCTTTTGCCATCGGCCTTCTTGGTGTGTTCATCGGTTGGAGGGGCTCGATGGCCAGGATGACCGGTTTTTTCGATCTAGCAGGCTCTGTCAGGTACTTGTTGTATGGAATCGTTTCCGGAATGATACTTGCATCGGCCGTTGACAGGCTTATACTGGCCGGAATTGTGGAAAGCTCTCTGAATATTGCATCTGCCAGCATCCTAGCATTGCTAATCGCTCTCGCCGAGTCCGCACTCGTGATGTTCCTGCTCGGAAGGCCAAGAAATGTCGCATTACGCACATCTCCTCCCTTTGGATGGACTTTGGGCCTAGGCATTGGTGCTATGCAGGCGTCAGTAATCGCGTGGAGGCTGTTTGGCGACGAACTAACTAATTCCGATTACTCCGGATTTTCGATGATTTCAGTTACAATTGCACTAGTCATAGCTGCTTCATCATGCATAGGTCATGCCATTCCAGCAGCATTTCAGGGCGCATTGATCCTCGAATCCAAGAGATTCTCCCCTTTCGCATTAGCAGCATTGGGTAGGGCGGCCCTAACAATGACACTAGTGCTATCGATTTATGCTCCAATTATTCTCATAGCACCGCTAATTGCTATTGCAGCATTCTGGACTCCAGCCCACTCTAATTGGATACCTTCCGGGCTAACCCCAGCAGCCAGACAGGCATACAGGAGGACAACTAGGCAGTCCGATAGGCACAGGAAGGCATCAGAATCCAGAACCAAGGGGTCTTTGGTAAATGACAGCGAAGAGTGACCACTAGTCGAAAATCCCCCATTATCGGCGCATTATCGGACATACGTATGGCGCAGTATTATATTCGTACCGCGGAGGCATCGAGCTGATGAGAGTAATCATCGCTGGTGCTGGAGAGGTCGGTCGTGGCGTCGCAGCCGCGCTAAGGCAGGAAAAAAGAAGCGTGGCGCTCATCGACACTGATCCCACTGCGATTAATGAGTCCCAGTATCTTGATTGCCTGTTGGTCACAGGGAGCGTCCTATCTAGGGATTCCCTGTTAAGAGCGGGGATAACCGATGCTGAAATGATAGTTATGGCAACCAATGACGACATGGTCAACCTTCTGGCTTGCTCGTTCGCTAAGAAGGTCTACAGTGAGCAGGTAGGCGATAGAAACGCTACTGGCCTAAAGGCGATAGCCAGGATAAGGAATCCCAATATGGAAGATCCAGTCAGGGGTGCAGGGCCGATTAGCAATTGGTCCCGAGCAGATCACATCGTTTGTGCCGCAGATGAGATTGTAGAGCAGCTGGCTGCAGGCCTTCTGGCACCTTCCATCGACGAAATCCTCCCTCTAGGGGACTCTTCTTGGATTGCCGCCACAGAAGTCACGTCTTCATCGGCACTGATAGGGACTAAGACGGGGGAAGTGGGGGACATATTCAGAGGAATGCCATCCATCTATGCCATCAGTCCTAATGGTGAGGCGGGAAGGCTTTCCAATGGCAACGAGGTAATTCAACCAGGGGACACATTGGTTTTCGTTTCCAATTCTACGGATCAATTCGCACAAGTAACTAGAGGGGTCGGGAAGTCCGACCCGGACTTGAAGGAAAGGGCCCAGATAGCGGTCTTCGGAGCTAGCCAGTTCGGCATGAGACTTGCCAGCTATTATCTCTCAAAGGGGCACAATGTAGTGGTAATTGAGCCGGATCTAGATGCGGCCAACGAACTCGTCGGATCAACTGTCGGCAACAGCAAGAGGCTGGATGTTATCCATGGAGACCCTCAGGACGAGGAGCTCCTGAAGGAACTCGGGATAGACACCCATGACATCGCCGTAGCGGCATTGAACGATGACAATCTCAATATCGCTATTTCGATGAGGGCTAAAGACAAGGGCGTACAAAGGACCGGGCTGGTGCTGAAGGACAGGGCCCTAGTTGAGGCGGTCCAGAGAATAGGCTCAATCAATCCAGTAAGTAGGAGGCAAGTAACCATCACATCAATTCTCAAATCCATACACATGAACGTCCCTGGCACCTTTCAGGTAATTCCACCAGTCCCCGAGATTATCTCAATCTCGGCCGAAGTTCGTCCCGAACACAGCTTCGCAGGTAAGGAAATTCCGAAGATCGAGTCCAAGTTAGGTGTCCGGGTTGCAATGGTCGACAGGGTCGACGAACACGGTGTTACCAACATCATCGACCCTATTTCCATACAGACAATAGAAGCTGGCGACAGAATATACCTGCTCCTTCTAAAGGAGGATCTGAAGAAGCTTGAGAAGACTCTCGGGAGTTGAAAATGCGCTGGGATGTTGTCGGTTTTGTATTGGGATGGACGATCAGACTAGTCGCCCTCCCCCTAGCAATTGTAGCTGCGTACAGTTGCTACTTAGCTGAATCCGAGGGTTACGAGTTCGCTGCTAGGACATACCTCCTGCCCCTGATGATAGCAGCCATAGTGGGCCAGGGGCTGGTCTCACTTGCTAAGGGGGCTGACACCGGCTCAAGGTTACGCGACAGAGAGGCTTTCGCCTCAGTCGCTCTTGGTTGGATACCAGTGGTTCTCGTAGGGGCTCTACCATACTGGCTCGGAGGAGTATTCTACGGGCCTTTCCAACTATCCGATCCGGGCGTCGGACTCTCTGACGTACTCCTTGGTGCGGTACACTCATGGTTTGAATCAATGTCAGGATTCACCACGACCGGGGCCACCGTTATCGATCCAGCCACCAGCCCACTATGTCAGGCCGTAACTGACTGCATAGGGTCTCAGCCAGAGAGCCTGATAGTTTGGCGTTCTGTTTCTCAGTGGCTGGGGGGAATGGGAGTGATAATGCTGGGACTACTGATACTATCCCAGGCACTGGGAGGGGGAATGACTCTAGCAAGAGCAGAATTGACTGGTCCAACCCTATCTAGACTCGGCCCCTCCCTACAATGGACGGCTAGGAGATTGTGGTCAATTTACATCGCTCTGACGATTATCGAGATCCTCCTGCTAAGGTTCGTCGGGGACATGTCCCTGTTCGATTCCGTGAACTACTCTCTTACCACCCTATCTTCCGGGGGCTTCGGTACCACTGACGGCGGAATCATGTCCTTTGATTCTGCAAGGATAGAGTCAATCGTCATGGTTTTCATGCTCATAACATGTATCAACTTCAGTCTGTTGCACCTCGTACTTGCAGGACGTTCGCGTGAGGCACTCAGGGACGAGGAGTTCAGAGGCTACATCCTGATCATTCTAATTGCATGGCTAGCCATGTCGTTCAACCTCCTGCGTTCCGGGGTCGAGGGAGAAGGAGTCCTCGAGACGATGAGGCATACCGCATTCCAAGCGATTTCAATTTCAAGCACTGGGTACTCCTCTGCTGATTTCGCCTCTTGGCCGGTATTCAGCCAATTTGTCCTTCTTTTGCTTATGATAATAGGTGCTTCTGCAGGCTCTACCGGCGGTGGGCTCAAGGTCCTCAGGATTAGAATCGCATTCGAGCTATCGAAGAGGGAGATACTCAGGATCATCAGGCCAAGGAAGGTAGTCGCTATACGACTCAATGGGGAAGTTCTGGACGATGGTAGAATTTGGACAGTGCTTGGCATGCTCAGCTCTTGGACCGTCCTTGTAACGGCTTCCATGCTTGCTCTGGCCCTATTAGAGCCGTCATTGGAAATGACTGACGTCCTGTCCATCTCGGTTTCATTACTTGGCAACACAGGCCCTGCTCTGGGGGCATTTGGACCTACTGCGACTTGGGCCGCTCTAAGCGAACCATCCATGATTGTAGCTAGCCTACTGATGTGGCTTGGAAGGCTGGAGCTTCTAACGGTCCTCGTCCTTCTGCACCCCAAAACATGGGGCGGAGACTAGTAGGAGTCCAATGTGAATTGGGTGCTGTTCCCGTTATCAGAAGACCCCTCATCCGAAACCTCTTCCTCGGCCTCAACAGGAACAACTTCCTCTTCCGCCTCATCAAAGATTTTGATGATGCTCTTGCCTTCTCTACCACTTTTCGGGATGCCATGTAGAGCCAGGTGATCCTCCACTCCGAGGCCGAGATTTACCGACACAGAGAAGTCCCGAGAGTCGCCACCCAATGATTCGTCATGTACCGCTAGCAATATTGGCCAAATTTCCTCTCTAAATGAGGATCTACTGGTTGAGATAATATCAGCCATCTTCTCAACCACGGTACGCGATCTCCACGTCTCGCCACCCCTCCGTAGAAAATCGGGAAAACCGAGATACGGGTCAGAAGTTATTGGATTCTGAGATACCGCAGACTGGGACGTCAGGGCCGAGCCCCAATACCACGATCTGAATGCCCTATTCGTGAATTTTGTTGCCAGTGACCTATCTGCCATTTCCATGGCCGGACTAATCCTTCTAAGGCTCTTGGAATCAAACACGGATTGGTTATTCCATGCGAACCAAGCAAGCATCTGATCCGGGTCCTTGTCGCTATTCATCAGGATGGAACTAGCCTCCTTTCCTGACTTGCTGGAGTAAACCTCTCTCATCGCTCTGAACACATCTACTTGGACGTCTCTGACAGCTACTTCGGATAGATCCGCCACGTCTCCCGAAGAGATGTGTCCGTTGCTTATGGAACAAAGGGCCTGCAAATCCCGAACCAAAGCCCGCAAGTCACCGGGGTTAGATGCAACCAGCTCTTCCAATGCCCCAGGGTCAATGGTAAAACCCTCACTATCGAGAACTCTATGAGCAATTTTCCTCATGTCCAAATTTCCCGCTCTCTTGAATTGAACAAGCTCGGCGTAAGATAGGACCCGGTCCCTATTCCTTCTCCACGAACGCCCCGATCCCCAAAGCCTCATTGGATCATTACAGGTCATTATTACCGGCTGCTCTGTTACACTCAAGAGTCTCAGGAGCTCAGCCTTTCCCCCAGAGTCGCCAACCAGTACTGGCCCCTCCTCGTCACTAGAAATCACCCTTTCTAACCTATCTTCAGAGATCTCTGTGAATCCTCCTCCAAGATGATCAACCTCGTCTAGGAGGATTACGGTTCTTCCGTCATTGTTAGCCCCACCTGAGAAGGCATCCAGGGAAATGTGCTGTGACCCCCTAGTAGCAGATTTCCTAATCGCAGCCGCATTCCTCTCTTCCGATGCATTCAATTCGATAATCATCCAACCGCGCTCCTTCGCGATTGCCTTAGCTAATGTTGTCTTTCCAACACCCGGTGGACCAGAGAGCAGGATTCCCCTTTTGGCAGGCTTTTCACCCTTCTCCCAATGGTCAAGCCACCTCCTTATGGCCCTCATCTGACTGTCGTTCCCTTCCATCTCGCGAAGGCTGGAGGGCCTGTGACGTTCAGTCCAGTCCTCGTCATCCGTGACCATCGTCTGTCTTGTGGAAGTGGAGCCCCTTGAAGATTCGCCGTCAAAACATCCCGTTAAGGCTCCTCGAGCCAATTCCTTCGATGACCATTTCTATGGGAGCCCGGATCTGCATCTGATCGTCTCTTCTTCGAACTGTCACAGTCCTGTCTTCCAATGATGTATGATCAACGGTAATCGCCCATGGCACCCCAATTTCGTCTGCTCTCGCATACCTCCTGCCAATGGACCTTGAAGTGTCAATATCTGCCCTAATGCCCGGGATTGAGTTTATTTCGGATGCTAGATTCCTCGCCAACTCGTCCATACCATCCTTGTCGAATAGGGGTAGGACCGATACATCGTAGGGGGTTACACGTTCGTCTAGTGATAGTATTGTGTACTCTTCCCCCTCCTTCCCGCTTTCGTTGAATGCATGGTCAATAACATGCCAAATTATCCTATCAATGCCGAATGCTGGCTCAACGACATGAGGGGTGAACCACTCGCCATGCACGTTTACTTCCTCGAACCTCCTAGTTACCATCTCCGAGGTAATTTCCACAATTTCCCCCTCCCCAATATCGATAGAGAAAGGTAAATTTCCGGGGATCTCCTCCAATCTGGAGAGCGCATCAGATACATTCGAGGCCTTACCTTTGAAGATAGGCCCAATTACCGATCCAATAGGAGAAAGAACCTCTCTCTTGACAAGAACAGGTTCCGAATACTGCCTCCACCCCCTCAGCAGATTAGTTCCTGAGTGCTCTTCGTGTGACTCAAGATCGTGACAGGTCCTGTTGGCGATTCCAACGCACTCGATCCACCCATACTCGCCAAATATCTCGCAATCCCAGCAATCTGATGCATAATGCGCCATCTCTGTACTGGTGTGTTGCCTGAATCTAATTTTCGAACCATCAATGCCGATGCCAACAAGGAAATCCCATGTTCGTGCTAGGAACCAAGCCACAGTAGGGTGCTTGATCATCCCCCTTTCAAGGGCATCAGCGAAGGATATTCTGTGAGTCTCAAGATCCCCTCCCTCGGGATCGGGAACCAATTCTACAGGGGTATCCAACCCTCCAATATCACCCATTGGCGGGTCCTGTGGATCAATGAAGTATTCCAACTCAGCCATATTAAATTCCCTTAGCCTAATCATGCCCTGCCTCGGACTAATCTCGTTCCGGTATCCCCTGCCTGTCTGCAATGCTCCAAATGGAAGCTTCTGCTTGAAATGCCGGTAAAGGGAGGGGTACAACATGAACATCCCCTGTGCAGTTTCCGGCCTCATATAGGCCTCCCTTCCTCCCTTCATTGCTCCGATGGTAGTTGGAAACATCAGGTTCATCGGTTTAGCGGGATTCCAGTTGCACTCCCCACAGTTCGGGCATGTTACTCCCTCGGCAGAAATCACGTCGTCAATCTCTCTGCCTGAAATCGAATCAGGGTTCGGGTGTCTCCCTTCTATGAGGTGATCACTCCTGAATATGCCCTCGCAAGAAATACACTCTGACATGTGGTCATTGAACTCCCCGACATGCCCACTAGCCACAAGAACCTCCTTCGGCGTTATTGAGGGCGAGTCAATTTCTACGACATCACCTTGGCTCGTCCAATGGTCGACCCAGGATTCTACGACCCTTCTTTTGATCCTAGCCCCAACGGGGCCGTAATCTATCAATCCAGAAACTCCTCCGTATATCTCAAAAGATGGGAGGACAATACCTCTCCTCCTCATCATGGAAGTTAGACGCTCCAATCTACCCTCTTCGGACATGTTCGAGTCATCGACTCTCCCATCTCGCTTTCAAGCCATCCTAGCATTATGGCGCTAGAACGTCTATACTGCACTAATTGCATCACCGCCATCCCAATGCACTGTATTCCTCGAGAAGATAACATTGATGTACGTACACGAGGCCCGCCAACCGTTAGGTGCACGAAAAAATGCCAATAATTGAGTACGTAGAAGACCGGATGGAGACAGAGGAGCTTTTGGAAAACCTCAGTCAACCAGTAAGGAACTGGTTCACGGACAAGTTTCCCGATTTCACGGAGCCTCAGAAGGTCGCTATACCTAGGATACTCAAGGGTGAGCACCTACTGCTCTGCTCTCCAACAGGATCGGGAAAGACGCTAACGGCCTTCCTCACAATTATCGACGACTTGGTAAGGAGATCCCTCGATGGTTCACTCTCGGACTCCGTTCAGTGCGTCTATATCTCCCCGATTAAGGCCCTGGCTAATGACATTGAGAAGAATCTGATAGGCCCATTAGAGGAAATCAAGGAGAGGTACCTGCCCAGCAGGGCCAAGGAAATAAAAGTCGGACTAAGAACGGGAGACACCCCTCAGAGCGAGAGGGAAAAGATGCTCAGGAAACCCCCTCACATCCTTATTACAACCCCAGAATCACTCGCTCTAGGACTCGCCTCCAAGAGGTTCAGGCCAATCCTTGACGAGATGAAGTGGCTAATTATCGACGAGATGCACTCACTGGTCCCAACAAAGAGGGGGACTCACTTATCCCTAAGTATGGCCCTAATGGACTCAGTCGTGTCTTCCGAGGTCCAAAGAATCGGGATTAGCGCGACTATGGAACCCCTTGACGCCGTCGCTGAGTTCCTAGTTGCTAGCGACTCAAGAGAGAGGGACGAGGATAATCAGAAGGTCGCCATAGCAAAAATCTCTGGAGACAGAGAATTGGACCTTGACATCATCCTCCCAACCCCCAGATTCAGCTCAACTCCCGTGAAGGAGGTCCTCGATCACAATATAGACAGGATCAAGGAACTTGTCGAGGCACATACTACCACTCTGGTCTTCGTCAATACTAGGAATATGACCGAGACATTCGTTCAGAAGCTAAAGGTAGCAGGTTTGGAGGGCGTAGAGGGCCATCACGGATCTATGGACAAGGCAATCAGGCTAGATGTTGAGAGGCAGCTGAAGAACGGCCTTCTCCGATGCGTGGTTTCCTCCTCAAGCCTTGAGATGGGTATAGATATCGGTTCAGTAGACCTAGTCATCCAGGTTGGGTCACCTGGATCAATAGCCACAGCTCTCCAGAGAATTGGCCGTGCTGGCCATCAGGTAGGGGGCCTTCCTCGGGCTAGGTTCCTCCCCACCTCGCCTCACGACCTACTCGAGGTGGTCGCGCTTCAAACTGCTATACTAGAGGGTGAAATGGACCTTCTAAAATTCCCTGAAAATTGCTTGGACGTGCTAGCGCAATTCCTCATTGGACTAACAATCATCAAAGAATGGGATATTGATGAGGCATTCGACCTAGTCTCCTCTTCATGGCCATACAGATCGCTTCCCTATGATGATTACATCGAGGTTCTCGACATGCTCGACGAGGAGCGTAGGCTTTGGCTAGACTGGGAAGACAACAAGTTCGGGAAGAGAGGGTTTGCCCAGATGATATACTACACCAATATTGGAACCATAGCCCCCGATAACAACTACCTCGTATTCACAGGGGACGGGACCCTAGTCGGACAGTTGTCATCCTCTTTCGTTTCCAGTCTCCGGAATGGCGACGTATTCCTTCTTGGAGGCTCCACATACAGGGTTGCAAGTGTAAGGGGGACTAGGGTGAATGTTACTCCTGCAACAGGATATAGGCCCACTATACCTTCCTGGACTGGCGAGGCCAACAGCAGGACCCACGAGCTGAGCCAGGCAGTCTTGAGGCTACTGGGGCACGTATCAATTGGAATTAGGATGGGCGAAGACTCCGAGCCACTCCTGATTGACGCCCTAGGGCTCAATAGGCCAGTCGCACTAGCATTGAAGCAGTTTCTCGATGAGCACTCCGCGACGACATTCCAGGTTCCATCAAATGACAGAATCCTAGTCGAGCAGGTAGAAGCCCCCCTTCCCACATATGTCGTAACAACCTGCAGAGGGAGGGCATTCAATCTGGCACTGGGCTACCTTTTCGCCGGAATAGCGGCTCAGGACAATGTAATAGTTCACGAATTGTCATTCGATGAGAATGGATTCATGGCCAAACTAAGCCACGAGGTCGAGATATCGAAAATACCCGATGTTTTCAGGAACGACTCCAGTGAGGAGGTTCTTCAGAGGTATCTCATGGATTCGCAATTGTTTGCAAAGAGATTCAGGGAAGTCTCATCAAGAAGCATGCTTAATCCTCGTAGGATAGGATCCGAGGAAGTTAGTCCCAAGCAGTTCCAACAAAAGGCAGAGGCAATCATGACAAAGCATAGGCAGTTGGATGGCTCGGTAATTATTCGAGAAGCCATGAATGAGATCATGAATGGCGATTTGGATATGAAGCAGCTAAGGAACTTCATCATGAGGATGGATAGTGAGGATGTCAGGATTGTTCATCGAAGGGTGAAGATGCCGTCCCCTCTGGGAATGACGCTTTTCATGTCAGCATTCGAGGACCTATTGAGCCTCAGAACTCGGGCCTACCTAATCAAGGACGTAGACCCCGAGATCCTCAGGAGGCTTCTAGGTGCTCGCTCATTGGCCACAGATCTCGACAAAGAGAGAATCGGAGAATATTACCAATCGAAGGTCGCTGTTCCGAATGACGCACTTAGCCTTCTAAGACTCATGGATATGGGAGGGGGCTTGGAGAGGCAACTCACACACCCTCTCTACAGTGAGAAACTAAAGGGCCTCGATTTCGATACACTTAGGGGATGGGTGCACGAATTAGCTGAGAGGGGCCTGATTACAAAGGTCCGTAATACGAACCACGAGCAAATCGATGACAAGTGGTTCTCGATGAGGATGGCCAGCGTTCATGGCACCCTGGGTTGCCTAGCCGTGGCCGGGGCTTCTGAGATGGACGATCTTAGGGCACTTTACACAGGGGGAATGACATACGAGATGGCAGAGGGCTTCAAGGGATCAGAACCCGAGAGATGGGTAGAATCAAATCTCTCCGACCCCATCGACTGCCTCAGGCTAAAGCTCCTTGATATGCTGGGTTCAGAGGGCCCTCAAACATTGGAATCACTAAGTGAAAGGCTACCATTCCCCCTCGCCCAAGTTGAATCTGTCCTTCAGGAGTTGGAGATGAGAAACCTGGTTTCAATTGGCTTCTTCACTCAGACAGACGAAGGCGAGTTTATCCTGAGGGTGGATGAGTACAGAATAACAGGTGGAAGCGTCGAAGTTGTAGACTACAGGACCCTGCAGACTTTGCTTCTCCAGAAGTCATTCACCAAGTTCGACGAGCCTTCTGAGGCCATACGATCACTGGCCCTAATCCAGAGAAGGGATGAGTTGCTACACAGGGTCGACAACTACAGGTTCAGGGATTGGAAAGATATCAAACACGATCCGGATGTATTCAATGGAAGACTCCTCCATAACCGAGTCGGCTACACAACTAGAGACCAACTTCCAATGCTTCAGGGGCTCAGGACTGAGCCGTGGTTAGGCGCTCTTGAAACCGAGCTTCTGGAGAAGATTCCCGAGGAAGGAATTACTCGCACTGAGCTATTCTCGGAATACCCCCGAGGAAAGGAAAACCAGCACATACAGAAGAGCCTCAAGAGGGCCCTTTCCAATCTAGAGAGGCAACTTGTGGTAGCCAAGCAGTTCCTCGATATGCCTAACAGGAGGAGGTCAGTAGCGATATTCAGGAAGGTCCATGGTGCGATTGAAGCAATGCCCTTCCCCCAGGCACTCTCCACTCTGATAAAGAAAATCGGACCAGTGAGGCTACACACTCTACGCTTCTTCGTAAGCAGACCTGTCGAGGAGTTGGCAGAGGTCCTCAGAGAGCTAGAGTCTGACGGCAGCATATGCAGAGTAGTCGCACTGCAACCAGACCCAACTGACTACTATGCTTCCCATGAAGATGCAGAGAGGCTCCTATCCCCAATGCCCGAGGATAGGGAAATGAGGATACTTTCCCAATCAGACCCATTCTGCAGCAGGTTCATCCAGGAGGTCAGGATGATACTCAAACAGGGCTGGTACCACCCTGTCTTCAAAGGGGTCGACCCCATTGGCAGAATTCTTATGTTCGTAGTAAACGACTACCTGGAAATTAAGGACATCAACATCCCCCATTCGTATCTCGACGAATTCAAGGTGGCGTTCAACGATCTACTGGAAAACTATCGGGATAGGCTAGTGGACGTCTCAGTAATCCATGCCTTCAATGGGGTCCCAGTGCATGATTGTGACGAGAACATCCAGTCAATTCTTTCTGAATTGGGATTCTCATCCATGGGCGACGATGAGAGGTATATCAGAGGCGGAATTGTGGAACCGCGCCCCCGCCAAGAGATCAATAGGAGGCTATTCCATCGTCACAACGTCCACCAGAATAGCCGCTGGGAAAATGAGACCTTCGCCCTGAAGGATATTGACGAGCTCAGGGACGACTTCGCCTTGAGGGGACGTTGCGAGATGTTCCGTGTAGACCTCCAGTCGATGGCCGCTACAGAGCAACTACACCAAGGCACTAATCTCAGGGGCCACCAGGTCTGGGCCAGACTGCCCCATTTCCAGAGGCTACTGACGATCCGGAACATGCAGCCCGAGGACGATGTACTGGGAATCCTCGATTTCTTCAGTAACCACAATGATCCATCTGTGTTTATGGAAAGGCTGGCAATGAAGAGGGGAGAGTTCAGGAAACTGATATCCCCATTGGTCAGGAGCGGCCATCTCGTCCAAGATTATCGCGGCGGTTTCAAGACCGTGAAACCACTTGAGGGAGTCGACCTCTGGCAGATTAAGAGTGACTACCTGAGAGACATGGTCGAGGAGTACCCTGTAATTACGATGAAGCAATTCGAGAGGCTAGCCGGAACCCCATTCGCCCCTGAGGAAATTAGTGACGTTCTTCATGAGTTTGAGGAGGATGGCACGCTCATCAAGGGCTTCCTCGTCGATGACCAACACGACATCTCATGGGGGCGCAAGGACCTTTTGGAAGTTGAGGGGATACCCAGAACAAGAGATCTAGTAATACCTCCTTCGGACTCTCTGATTCACTACTTTGGAGGGATTCTACGGGAAAAGTTCGGCTACGGCTCCGCCTACTTGGTGTTCCACAAGGAGGAGCCCATTGCCGCATTCAAGGCCAATACTAGGAACGGAACCATCGATGTCACCGATTTCGTTGGCGACTCCGAGCTTGAGAAGGAGGCCCTGAGGGTGATGAAGGAGTTCGCCTGGGAGCACCAGATGCCCCTAACGGGAGAGCTATACGAAAAGCTCAGGTCAAGATGATTTCTCAGGATCAGGACCTTCGATAATATCCATCAGTGGCTTCAGAATTCTCAGTATGTGCCTGTGTAATTCAGGTAATATATCGAACAGTGCTATGGCCATCAGGAACATTGCGAATAGGCTGGCAAACTTCGCCGCATAACTGTGCGTGAAATCGAACATGCCGATTCCCAGAAAGGTCCAGTCAACATAAGTATCGCTGAGCCAAACAATTCCCGCATTCCTGAAGACATTCAGAACGTGAATGGTAGGCAGGACGATCAACAGCGCGCGCATTCTGCGCTTCCAGGGGACTGACCTGAGAGCGAAAATAGCTCCTACGAAGATTATCATTGATTGCAGCCCCGAGCATGCGAGGATGAAACTCACGCTAACTGGAGTCCCATCAGAGTGACTGAAAGGTACGAAGAATCCACTTTCACCAAGTGGCTGCGTGAGGATCCACTTGCTTCCCTCCCACTGTGAGGCAAGTATGTCCCCCTCTGGCAGGTCGACCCTCATCAGTCCGACTTCGTATGACCCCATGCCTGCAAACTCAAGTAGCCATTCCGTGCTATGTGCCGTGAAACTGACAAACGCCATATTCAGCATAGGCACGCTGTAGACCGTGTAGTAAGGGATGACCGACCAAACAACCGCCCCTCTGAGCCAAACCAATGACTCTGGAGCCATCTCCCAGTTTCTAACCTCCCAAATCCCGAGTGCTATTCCCGCAGGCAACGCTCCCGCTGTCATCGCAACCAACACGGGATCAGAAATTTCCACGAAATGCGAAGACTGCAAGTAGAAGAACAAACCGAGAAATGACCACCCTATGGCCGAGCAATATGGAGAATATGACTTATCTTGGAGGTGAAAACCTACTCCCAATAGGATAGCCCCCATCCAGCAGAATGACAGTCCCAACGTGAACTCCGTGACTCCAATTACCTCTGCCAAAGAGCCCACAAGCACCCCCACAGGCTCCTCCATATGTGCCAATGAGTCATCAACCCGTAAATATGATGCCCTCGACGGACAACCCGGTAAACACATGGCATTCGACTTCGAGGAGTTCGCAAATTCCTATATTTCGGACCTAAAAAGGACGCTCAGTGAACTCCCAATGGAGCCTATTTCGTCATTTTGGAGGATGGTTGAGGAAGTCAGATCCTCGGGCGGCAGTGTACACTTCATTGGTAACGGAGGAAGTGCAGCCACTCCCTCCCATAGTGCAGGGGACTGGTCCAAGGAACTGTCTCTGAGAACTATTTCACACACTGATAACACTTCTTCACTTACCGCATGGGCAAACGACACGGATTACTCCAACATTTTCGTTGGACAATTATCCACATTTGTAAGCGACGGTGACTTAGTGGTGGCTTACAGTGGCTCCGGAAACTCAGAGAACGTACTGAATGGAATCTCTTTCGCCAAGGAAAATGGCTGCTCAACGGCAGCAATTACTGGCGACTACAAAGGTTTGGCAGGAGGAAAACTCGCTAAGCTTGCAGACGTGGCCATTGTTGTTCCGACCACTTCGATGGAGAGGATCGAGGATGTTCAACTAGTGATTAATCACATCATCAAGGAAGCCGTCAAATCGAACAATGGGTTGTGATACAATGCTCCCACCCCAAAGGGACTCAGGAAAACTCGAACAACCACTGGATTTGATGCCGCTACCCGATATGAAAGCATGGGATGGTAGAATCGCATACCTTGACAGGGACGGCGTCATAAACAGAGGTTTCGAGGACTACGTCAATTCAGTCGATGAGGTCGAGTTACTACCAATGGCAGCTAAGTCAATTGGCGAACTCAGGAGATCAGGCTTCAGGGTTTGCGTTGTGACAAACCAGTCACCAGTGGGTCGCGGACTTTGGAGCAGAGAAAACCTAGCTTCAATTCATTCCGAGATAAGGAGGCTCCTCCTCATAGACGACAAGGACGCGCATCTGGACTTAGTTCTGCATAGCCCATACGCCCCATGGGAGAACTCTTGGGCAAGAAAGCCGAATCCTGGGATGCTGGAGGCATCAAGACAAATAATGAATCATGCTCATTCGGACTCTTCGTTATCAGGCCTAACCATATTGTACGGCCCTGATTGGAAGGATAGGCCATCAGAGGAAGGCTCAGTAATGGTCGGTGACAGGGGAGTTGACATGAAGGCATCCGCCGAATTTGGAGTAATTGGTTATAGGTGCGATCCCGATGATGGAATTGGTGGGGTCATCGAATCTATCCTGGGGTGATCAGGCTGACTAAATCTCTCCGTACCACAGTCATGATTGGTCTGGATGACACCGACCATCCTGATGTAGGATGCACGACCCATGCTCTGGATTCGCTCGTGTCAAGAATATCGGAAGAACCCTGGTCTGAGATATTGGAGAGGCGCCTGGTAAGACTCTGGCCCTTTGCACCAAGGAGGACTAGGGGGAATGGTGCACTTTGCGTGATTGCCTCAGTGGAATCATCTTCAATCGATCTCTTGGAGGGAATATGTGAAAGTTGGTTTGATGACCTAGCAGAGTCTATTTCCAAGTATCCAGATAATGGTATCAAGGCATCACCTTGCCTTCTGATTTCATACAGTCGGACTCCAGAGTCATGGTACTGGGATTCAGTCAGGGCGGAGGTCGACATAGAAAACAGGAGGGCCGAGGTAAGGGCCTCTGGCACCAAGGTACTGGAGTTAGACGAGGGATGGGGCATTATTGGGGCTTCAGCGGCCATTTCATGGGTGCCAAGGGAGCACTCTTCGTGGGAACTAATAGCCTGGAGGGATGAAGCAAGGGTTGGTTCAGAAAGAGAAGTCAGTCACGAGGCCGTTGCTCAGATGGCGCAAAGCCATCCAGAAACGTTCCTGAACAGAGACCCCACCAAGAATAAGGGGCTGATTGCCCCTAGGACGCCATGTCCTGTTTTGTATGGCATCAGGGGCGAAACATGCAATTCAGTTACCGAAGCCCATATGTGGTTGCAAGGAAGAAACGACGTTGAGGCCAGCCATAAATGGGCCCCGCACAGAACCAATCAAATGTCCGATGACCACTTGGTCGGAGTCTGCACAGGAACCGTACTTTCTCCACCTCATGAGGGAAGGGGGGCCCACACAAATCTCAGGGTTCTGGCCAATGGAAAGGTGTCCATTCTAGTGGTCTTCAAGGAGGGCGGAGAAGTCAACAGGCTAGTGAGGCAGTTAATTCCCGGAGACCGTATTAATTGGATGGGCTTAGAATCTCCCGATGGATCAATACACCTTGAGAGGGTCTCATTGCACTCTGCTGTTCCAAGGATTTCTTCACGGCCATCGTGTTGTGGTACGACAATGAGGAGTGCCGGAAGGAACCAATCCCTCAGATGCCTCAATTGCGGCAACACTAGTGACAAGTTGTGGGTGTCAGAACCATGGTCTCCCACCGGCGTCTCTCCTGTATCCGGTTGGTTTGAGCCGTCCCCCTCGCAGAGGAGGCACCTCGCAAAGCCACTAAATCAGGGAGTCCCCACGTAATAAATGGAGAAACCAAAATGGCCATTTCCACAGAGGCTCTCCTACAGGCCATCCTCATACTAACCGCATTGGCTCTATTGTGGCTTATTTTCAAGAGGAACTCATTTGGCAGCACAGAGGAAGATGATGAATACTCGGGCTTAGCTAGGGACCCAGAGTCACTTTCGGAACCAACTCCAGAGGCCATTTCTGAGCTGGATAGGCTGATTCAGAAAGGATCAGACCAACGATAGTCCAAATCTCCCCATCTCCAGAAGCTTCTCATCTCCATCGTCACTGAGGATCCTATATGACTCTCTCCTGGGGTGTCTAAGCAACATTACAGTCCGTAATGCCCCTGCAAGGCCCCGCTCCCCTCTAGCAATCAATGGGGGCCCAGAACCCGATGCGTTACCTACTGCGGACGATGTAGCTATAATTCCACATTCTGATAGCTTCGCAATTTTGGTCAATGAATCACTAACCTCTTTCCTTGTCCTGCCAATCGGCTCGCACCAGTCATCAATTACCAACAGTCCACCACTCCCCAATTGACCGATATTATCGAGAATGAGGTCCTCAATCAGAGGCAAGCTGCTCCCAAACTCAATGATTCTCATTTCCATAATCTGATTATTATCCAAGCCATCCATAATCTCTGAGAATCTTGATCCGTCCGGCGCATTCATACACGCCCAGATTACAGAGCTGCCATTTTCCAAGGCCTCCCTGGCCATATTCAGGCAGAGTGTAGTTCTACCTGCCCCTGGTTCAGACGATAGATGTACACCACCTCGGCCCAAATCTATCATATGCTTTGCTCCGAAACATCGCGAATGAGCATTACTGAGGAAGATTGCTGTTTTCCTCTAAAAAGAATATTGTACATGCACTCGCAGTCAGTGCCATGAGCGGCGCACCACGAGGCAAGGAGAGAATTCCAAGGAGGCCCCTCCCCGCCTTCGAGGAGACCGAGTCCGGAATCGTCGAAGGCATTACTGAATCCGGTTTCCTCAAAGTCGCACTTGATGACGTAAACCAATACGGCCCCCATGCAATGATTGTACTTCTGGGAATTGTAGCCGCTGCCACAGCAGCAGTATTGATGGTCGCGATGTTCCTAACCTAGGCCATTAATTCCCTAGCGATGGTCACCGCACTATCCACGATCTCGCCTGATACGCCAAGGTGCCCTCGAGGATCGAACAAATCGTCTAATTGGTCAGTGTCGAATATTGAAGATATTGACTCAGAAGAAACGCATACCTCCTTCAGATGCACCCCCTCCTCCATTGCCTTCATTGAAGCAGCCCTGAGCTCCTCATGTGCCTTGTCCCTAGGCATCCCCGAATCAACTAGTGCAAGCATCATCTTCTCTGCCATAACGAGGCCATTCTGACTTTCGATATTCTCCAACATTCTTTCTCTGTTGACGACCAGCCTTGAAAGGACCCTGTCGCACTTGTCTAATATGTCGTCTAGGAGTATCATAGAGTGCGAGAGAGTGAATCTCTCCGATGAAGAGTTGGCAAGGTCTCTTTCGTGCCACAGAAGCGCATTTTCATACGATGGAACGATCATCGATCTTACAATTCTGGCAAGCCCACAGGCATTTTCAGCCGTAATCGGGTTCTTTTTGTGAGCCATGGTCGATGAACCGACCTGCTTCTTCACGTCGAATGACTCTGCTACCTCGCCAATCTCGCTTCTCTGTAGATTCCTAACTTCCTGTAGGATTTTCTCAATACTGGTTGCCACATTGGACATCCATCCGACCCACTCAATGTACCTGTCCCTGCCAACTACCTGTGTGGTCGCAACTGGTATCCCGAGACCCAATTCAGTGAGTATGAGCCTCTGTAGCTCGATTGCCCTCTCGCCTTGTGCGGCACCAGTCCCAACTGCTCCTAGGAACTTACCAGTGGTAGCCCTCGGGGCCAACTCATCAAGCCTAACCATGTGCCTACGGAACTCATCTACCCAAACAGCCACTTTCAATCCGAATGTTATGGGGACCGCAGCTTGTCCATGGGTCCTGCCTAGCATTATCGTATCCCTTTCCCTCTCTGCTAGGTCACACATGGTCGAAGTCAGTCTTACGAGCATCTCTTTCTGTAACTCTATGCTATTCTTGATTTGGAGTGCAACAGCGGAGTCTACGATATCGTTACTTGTGGCCCCGAGGTGAATGCACCAACCTGCCTCTCCCGCCACTTCTGCCATTGCCTTAGTGAGTGCCATGATGTCATGCCTGGTTTCTGCCTCGATCTCATCGACCCTGTCGGCCGTGACAATTCCGGGGTCCGAAATATCAGCAATTATGTCATAGTGCTCCGGGCTAACTATCCCCATTTTGCTATGGGCCCAAACCAATGCCCTCTCGACTTCCAATTGCCTAGAATGCCTTCCTTCGCGAGACCATATGGCCTTAGCTTCATCCCGCCCATACCTATAGTCCAGAGGTGATACTGACATACTTCCCCGTGTCGTTCCGACCCCAGTCCCCTGTTTGAGTCTAGCGCACGGGTGTTAGCCTTGCAGAATTGACATTCCATGCCCCTCTGGAGCCTTCCCAAGCAACTTCCCCCACTGCCTCTATACTCCGTTCCATATGTGGAGCTCCAAGAACTAGCGTCTCAAACTCCCCTCCCTCTCCATCTACATTGAATCTGTATCTTCTCGAGAGATCCTGTAGTCGTTCAACTTCCTCATTCCCTATACTGGCGCCCAGCCACTCAACGCCCAGCCCCTCGCAAGAGACTGAGGCAATACGGACATCGAAGCCGTGTCGGCAGAGATTTTCCATGTGCTTATCAGGGGAGTTATGCCAGAGTGGTGAGAACGAATGAACACCCAATCTCTCGCACATCATCTCTATCCTGGTCTTTTGAAAATCGGATCTGAGGGCCCCGGAGACAACAGCATCAAACTCCAACAAACCCTCATGAATCTCTATTCCAGAAGAGTCCCACCCCTCGGGCCACGCCTTTTCCATAGCCAGTCCTGGCTCGGAAAGACCTCTCAGACCACCTTCCAAATCCCTCATTTCCTGCTCAATGTCCCCCGAAGTCAGTATTGGTAGCCATGGGATTCCCGCTGATGCCGCTTGCATGCCGGCTATGGCAACCCCCTGAGTTTGGAACATCATTGAATCATCTCCAGTTATGCACATGGTAACTACGGCCTTGACGTCCCAGCCCCTCATTAGTGCCCACCAAGTGGAATATGCGGAATCTTTTCCCCCTGAACCCATAATTACCACTCTCATGCATCCCCCTGTGGGCTGAAGCGCTTGAATGCCTCGATTGACGAGCCTCTTAACAACCAACCTTGATAAGAGGCCAGTGAGGCATGGGGCTTGATAGCGATGCAGCCAAGCGGACGTGGATACGACTCATCAGTAGGAACTTTCTCACCAGACGGACGACTTCACCAGGTGGAGTACGCTAGAGAGTCGGTAAAGAGGGGCTCAACAACAGTGGGCCTGAAATTCCGTGATGGAGTCATACTGATAGTGGCGAAGAGGATACCAAGCAGACTTGTAATTCCCGACTCAATAGAAAAAATGTATCAGATCGATGACCACATTGGCATTACAACATCTGGTTTGGTGGCCGATGCTAGGCAGTTGGTTGATAGGGCTAGAGTCCAGTGCCAGATAAACAGAATGACATACGGGGCTCAGATCGATGTGACATCTCTGGTGAAGAAGATGTGCGACTACAAGCAATCATTCACCCAATATGGGGGAGCCAGGCCATTCGGAACCGCATTACTGATTGCAGGGGTTGATTCAGATGGACCCCACCTCTTCGAGACCGACCCATCCGGTGCATATGGCTCATATCAGGCGGGAGCTATTGGGAGCGGCCGCAGTGAGGTGATCGCTTACTTCGAGGATAAGTGGAAACCGGGCATGACTGAGAACGCTTCGATTAAGATAGGGCTCGAGGCCCTGGCTGAAACCCTTGAAGACGGCCTTTCCGGAGATTCGGTAGAGATTTGCGTCATTGATGGAAATGGGTACAGAGAACTGTCGTCGGAAGATACTGAGAAGCATCTTGCCAAGTTGTAGGTACAGTGGCAAGCACTATCCCCCCGTTCACACTCGGCTCCTTGAGGGAGCTCATTGGTCAGTCTGGATGATGCCGTAATCGCTCGTATCGAGAAAGGGGGCAGTAGGTACGAGATCCTAGTTGATCCGGATTTGGTCGATGAATGGAAAAACGATCCCTCTTCTGTTGAAATGGACGACCTTCTTGCAATAGGAGAGGTATGGACCGACTCCAAGAATGGCGAGAGGCCAACCTCGGATGCATTGGAGAATGTATTCGGATCAAGTGATCTTGAGGTCTGTGTATCTAAGATACTGAGAGATGGCAGCATACAGCTAACTACAGCTCAACGCAAAAAGATGGTCGAGGAAAAGAGACTGCAGATAATTAGTGAAATTGCTAGCACTGCAACCGATCCAAAGACAAAGATGCCTCATCCACGCACCAGGATTGAGAACGCACTCGACGAGGCTAGATTTTCCGTAGATCCTTTCAAGTCTGTAGAAAGCCAGGTAAGTGACGCAATAAAAGTCCTGAAACCCCTGATTCCTCTTCAATTCATCACAGTCAGGCTCGCGTTCAAGATACCGGGGAGCTCCTATGGCTCAGTGAACCAGATGCTTCGTGATTCTGTAATGAGGGAGGAATGGCTCTCTGATGGCACGTGGGCCTGTGTAATTGAGGTCCCGGGCGGCATGAAAAACGAGGTCATCAGCAAGGTTGCCAGCAGAGCTTCAGATGCTGAAGTAAGAGAACTTGACTGATATTTCACCGTAGGTGGTAGCATCAACGGTTATGAAGGGCTGGCCGGTCGCGCGGCCCGATACTATGAGTAGAGAGAGCGACGCGGACGGACCGCGAGACTCACGACGAGACCTCGTCGTCGTGCCCGGGGAAGACCTCGGTGTATCAGAGGGGTATGAGGCAGGGCACGGAGTACTAGTTGTCGACGGCCGCCTCAAATCGACGAAACAAGGACGAATGAATACGAAGGGCAGCACTGTCTCAGTGGAGCCCCTTCACACTACATACATGCCCAGGCCGGGAGATCTGGTGATTGGGCATATAGAAGGGTGCACGAACAATATATGGTTCGTTGACATAGGAGCGCCCTTCAACTCCATACTTCCTATGAGCCTAGGGCCAGCTAAGGTTGAGTTCGGGGGGACTAGGAAGGTACTGGACATAGGAGACTCTATTCTCTGCAGGGTTCAAGAAGTTGAAGAGACCCATCAGAGTGTTGTTACAATGAAAGGGCTCGGCCTCAGGAAGATTAGGTCCGGCGCACTCGACGATGTCGACCCACACCTTCTGGGCAGGCTAATTGGCAAGGGGGGAAACTTCCTCAGAGACTTGAAACTTGAGTCCGAGTGCCGGATAGTCGTAGCCGAGAACGGCCGATTGTGGATAGACGGAGGCCTAGAGGGAATTCTCAAGGTGAGAAAATCACTGAAGGAATTATCTCATGAGGCAAGACAAGTTGGAGGTGTTAATTGATGGGAGGATACGGAGACGTACAGATGATTGATGAGAATGGCCTTAGAATGGACGGTAGGAAGCCTGGCGACGTACGACCTATCACTATCGAAACAGGCGTTGTGCCAGTAGCCGATGGCTCATGCAGGATGACATGGGGCACCAACGAGGTCATCGTCGCTGTATATGGGCCAATGGAGGCTCATCCAAGGAAGATCCAGAGGCAGGATAGAGCAGTACTTGACGTCGCATACAATATGGCACCATTCTCTACATCGGACAGGATAAGGCCCGGATTCAACCGACGCAGCAGGGAGATAAGCAAGGTAACCGCCGATGCTCTTGAGAGCGTCGTCCTTCTGGAGCTTTATCCACGCTCAAAGATCAGAGTCGGAATTGAGATAGTTTCTGCCGAGGCTGGAACCAGATGCGTGGGATTGACTGCTGCCTCAGTTGCTCTGGCTGATGCCGGCATACCCATGACTGACCTTGTGGTTAGCGTTGCAAGTGGCAAGATCAACGATGTCGTGGTCTGTGACCTGAACAAGGAGGAGGATAACTACGGAGAGGCAGATTTGCCAATGGGAATTCTCCCAAACACAGGCGAACTTGTGTTCCTACAGATGGACGGGGACTTGTCTCCAGATGAGTTCAAGCAAGCATGGGACTACAACATGGATGCAGCGATGGAAGTTCACAAACTGATGGTTGAGGCCTTGAAGGGAGGTGGGAACTGATGTCTGTGCCACTAGTTCCAAAGCTCCTAAGGGCCCATCTAGCAGATCTAGCGTTGAATGACACGAGATTGGGCGATAGGGGCCAGTGGGATGGCAGAGAAGTCAAGCTTGAAACAGGCGTACTAGCAAACGCAGAGGGTTCTGCCAGAGTCACCATGGGCGATACTATTGTCTTGGCTGGAGTAAAGTTCCAGATCATGACACCATACCCCGATAGGCCCAACCAAGGTGGCCTAATGTGCTCGTGCGAGGTTAGGCCAATAGCAGGACGTCACTGGGAAGCTGGACCTCCTAGCCCACAATCAATCGAACTCGGAAGGGTAGTCGACAGAGGAATTAGGGAATCTGGTTGCATTGACGTCGATGAACTGTGCATTATTCCAGGGGAGAAGGCATGGCAGGTCATCCTAGACCTTCATGCAATCTCCGATGACGGAAACCTATTCGATGCATTCGCATTGGCCGGTATCGCGGCTCTCAGGAGTGCTACCATTCCGGCCGAGAAGTTCGAGATTGGGGAAGACGCCCCGCTCAAGGTTTCCAAGACGCCGATAATGTGTTCATATCACAAGGTCGGAGGAAGGTTCGTTTACGACGCCTCTTATCGAGAGGAACTGGGTGGAGATGAGAGGATTCACATTACTCTGGGGGACGATGACCACGTACATTCCCTCCAGAAGGGTCTAAAGGGAATCTTCACGGCAGAAGAATTCGAAGAGATAATGGAGCACGCTAAGGCAAGGTGTGCAGAACTCCGACAAATAGTAAATGGATAGGTGCGATTATGGCAAAGAGAACACAGAAGGCAGGCCTAACTGCACGCTTTGGATCCAGGTATGGAGTTAGCGTAAGGAGGAGGGCTGGCTCCGCACTTAGGAAGAAGTCCAGGGAGTACACATGCCCATCATGTCAGTATCCAAAGGTTAGGAGGAAGGTTGCAGGTATCTGGGAGTGTAGGAAGTGTGGCCACACATTCACAGGCGGCGTTTGGGAGCCATTCACTAGGGCATCCGAGGCTAACAACAGGGTCATTCGAAGGTCTATGGAAGGGGCTACCGCCACAGACATGACTGTTATCGCACAGCAGGCAGCTCTGGATTATGAGCGCAAGATTGCGGAGGCCGAGAGCAATGACGACTCAGAGGAAGAGTGACACGTCGTCAATCATCCTACGTGCCACACATCAAGACGCAGAGTCAATTTGCGCTGGAATGGTCACAGAGTCTGAGTTCAGCCTATCTGGCGAGAATATGGAATTCACACTCTCATCCAGAAGTATCTCAGATCTCCGAGCTAGGTGGAATTCACTACTCAGGGGAATAGTCGCTTCGGAGCAAGCATTGAAGGCAATTAGGGACTCAAGGTGAAAGCATGCAGGGCGGACAGGACGCGGGTGAGGCGCTGAAATTAGTAGCTCAGGAGCTACAGGCAGTAATGTCACAGATTCAAACAGTAAACTCCCAAATTAGTGAGCTTTCTATGACACTAGAGGCCCTTTCTTCACAGGATCCAGAAAGGCCAGTATACCGAGCAGTAGGTAGCCTACTCTTGGAAGTGAGTGACAGGGACTCCCTCAAGTCAGACATTGAAACTTCAAGGAACTCATTCCAAACTCACATGGACAGGCTCTCAGAGAGGGAGTCCGAACTTAGGGAGAACTACGAGGAATTGGTCAAATCATTCGAATCGCAGTGAGGTGGTCCAATTCCTTCCGAGAGTGATAATGAACCATTGGATCAGAGCCTTGTGAAACTCCTGAGATTGATTTCATCCGGTGATATGGAAGAGGCAGTCCTTCTATCGGATGAGATACTATCTAGATCGAGAACACCAGACGAAAGAGACCATCTGATTGAGGCCAGAGTCAGGATGGAAAGGGCTCTAGTTGGAGCGACACCCACGGAAGAGGTCGGCTCCGAATTAAGGTGGTGCGTTGACAGACTCAACGCGATATGCCCCGGCTCGGCATTGCATGGACTCGCCCTGCTAAACCTAGCTATTTGGCATTCAAATAAAGGCGAACAGATGATGGCCATGGCTGTCCACTCCGACATCTCGATTAGTTCTGGCCACCCAACAGATATCAGATCCCTGTCTAGGCTAGAAATTGCAAGAATTCTTGTGGGGATGTCCGACTTAGATCCCGCTATGAGGCACCTTTGGTCCGCACGAAGTGGTTTCATCGAATCGGGAATGGCGGCAGAAGCTTTGGTCTCCTCATTAGAGTGGTTGGACATCGCGCTAGACGGAGTCTCAGAAGATGCACCAAGCATGGAGAAGAGAATCGAAGACGCGGCTCCCAGGGAAGGTCCCGGAAACACATGGATTCCAGCCAATCCCTCTGACATTATTGATGTCGTCGAATACCTCATTCCACTACTTCTAGCTGACCTATCGGGACAAAATAGGGGAGACTTGGGACTAATTGTAGACGCCTCGGAGATTATTGGGAAACCCGAATGGATATCGGGTATGAAATCCAGGATTTCAGAAATTCAGGATGAGAGCGTCACCGAAGCACTCCAGTCGTGATTCCTAATCGCATCTATCTCCGATACGCTCCATGCGAGTGAATTCGGCGCTTCTACACACCAGCCAACTTCTGCAATCATCGGGTCAGTGGATAGCCACGGCTCAGGCCCGGGCTCTTCTTCCACTTCGATCCATACTACTACGCCCCCGTTCACTAGATTTTCATCATAGGCCTTGGCAGTTCCAAGCAATCCCGTTTCTTCATACAGCTCCCGTAGAGCTGCCACATCCCACTCCTCACCTTCGTCTGTGGCTCCCCCAGGAAACTCCCATCCCCTCTCTTCATGGAGTACCATTACCCAGGGATTCATTTCACCGCCGTGCTTCGATGTGACCCATGAAATCACAAATTTTTCACTCATCTCCAATTTTCCTCCTAATCTCCTCTGTGATGTTGACAGCTTCAGAAACTCCCTCAGCTGCTAGGCGCCTAGCCACAAAGAATGCTTCAGAGAGCCTCCCTCCCTCAATTAGCCCCCTGACTTCTGCCAGTGGTTCCTCCTCAATCTCCTCTTCTGGAGAGCCTTCATCGACTCGGTCCAGAACTGGTGTGGCCATAGATTCCATCTTCCTCAAGAAATCCACTCTCTCGTTAACTGCGGGAATAATCCAAGGCCTACTTTCGCCACCGTCAAGAAGAGCCTCCATTCTTTCCTTGAATTGATCACGTACGTCCATCTTGGGGAATTGCGTCTGTGCTTGATCGTAACAGATCCAAGCATCGCTATATTCTCCTCTACGTTCATGCATCCTTCCCAATTCGGCCCATGCCTCAAAGTT
The DNA here is from genome assembly GCA_036154155.1 of Thermoplasmatota archaeon. Taxonomy (GTDB): domain Archaea; phylum Thermoplasmatota; class Poseidoniia; order Poseidoniales; family Thalassarchaeaceae; genus MGIIb-O5. The sequence continues at coordinate 35,759 of JAYZLP010000023.1, forward strand.
CGTAGGCCTTTGAGCCAGAATCAGTCTAGCTAGTGATAAGTAGCCATCTTCATCACCACTATCCCTGACTCTCTCTATTCTCCTTGAGAACAAGACATTGGCCCTCCTGTCCCGCAGGTCTAGGGATTTGACCCTGGTGATGAAGGCAGAGATTTCTTCATTCGAGCCTGATATTGTCCCCCACCACTCGTCTGGGTCCAATGGATCAGCCGCCAGAGCCCCCTCCAGTATCATACTGCCCGACTCAAGCATGTCGACATCATCCAGCTGATTGAGAAGTTCCGGGTCCCTTCCCAGTACCGTGAAGATATCATCTAGTACCGCCCTAATCCCTTCCCGGTCACCGGATACAGCCTTGACCTTGAGAAGAACCCTCCAGTTATCCGGGTGGGTAAAGTCATGCAGTACGGCCTGTCGAGCATTCTGCTCTGCCCAACCAAGATTTGTAGAATCTGAATCAGTTCCATTTGCAATTTTCAGATACTTTACTGCCTGACTTCTGTGGCGGTTCCCAAGACTCCTTCTTGGATGCTGTAGCTTATCGTCAATTGAGTCTACAGACATTGGATACCTCACAGAACCGACTCATACGGACTCCTGTCCTCATCTGGATCAAGTGTAGCATCCATCCCTATCTTACTAGTCATTCCATTCTCTGACCTGCTCGGGTCTAAACTGGAACCTTTCTGGTTAGAGAGAATAACTGTGTCAGCATCCGGCTGCCAACGTGTCATTAAGGCCCACTCCACCCTCATCGGGTCAGAAATATCGATATCCTCGTCCACCACAATCACCTGTTTCATTGATGGATGTCCCTCGAAGGCCGCCTGAATGGCCTTCCTACCATCCTCTGGGCCCTCGGGCACGATTTGAATAACCGATGCCAACCACCCACAGCCGCCATCTGTCATGTGAACGTCCGTGCACTTCACGACTTCCGATACCGCTGTTTTGATCGTCGGGGCTCTAGGCATTCCCATCAGGGTCCTATGCTCCACGCCAGTGGGGATTATGGCGTGGAAGATAGGGTCGGACCTGTGATGCACGGCATCGTACTCGATAACATGCTCCTGCCGGACATCATCGACGGTTCCGGTAATGTCAACATAGGGGCCTTCATCATCCCGCTGAGGTGTAATTCTTGCTTGCATGGCATATTCTGCATCTGCGGGAACGATGACCCCATTGGATAACCGAACTACCCTGAGGGGGCTACCGTGTAATTTCTCATGCAATGCCGCTGCTACGGTTAACTCGTCGACGTAGTCCGTGAAGGACATAGCAGCTGCAAGAAGTACAGTTGGATCGGCGCCGTTCACTACGGCTATCTGGACATCTTCACCTTTGTCGGCGGCCATCGTGCTGAGGGTTCTGAGATGCCTCGGCACTAGCCTAGCAACTGTATGGTTCCCATCTCGCAATAGCTGCCTGTGGAATGACACATTCCTCACTCCTCCGTATTCAGCGATAATTATGGAAGCTGACTGATATCTCCCGCCATCCTCCCTGAAGTGCCAGGGTATTGGCAATTTTTCTAAATCCACTGAATCCTGCCCCGATTCCATTACTTCGGCATCCGATTTCTCAACCATGAGTGGCTCCGAGGGGTTCTCCATTGCCCACGCTAGGATGTCAATAAGCTCCCCAGGCCCCACATCAAACATCTCGCACAATCTAGAGCGTTCTAAGACATTGAGCGCGGCTCTGTGCCCGGGCGTTTCAGAAATATTGTTGAAAACCAAGGGAATATTGCCCATGGAAACAGACGTGTCCATCATATCGTAGTTTACACTAACAGAATCGTCTATGCGATGGACGCCCTCGAGCATATCGCGGAATGCCATGTACGGGGGCGACATCAGGTCGTGCTTCAATGTTAGTGAGACTATCGTACCTAGAGTGCTACTCACCTACGGTGACCCCGTCACGCTCTTATACCCCATGAGGGTCGGCGAGGCGTCATTCTGAGGTGTCACTTTGGGTAGAGGACTGTTCTCCGGCCAGAAGATGAAGACCGATAGGAAGAGGTATAGGTGGAAGGAGCGCAAGTTCCGGGACCGTCAATTCAAGCAACAGAGGGGCGGGGTGCTCAAGCACGACCCCCTCCGTGGAAGCACCCAGGCCAAGGGAATAGTTGTCGAGAAGGTGGGCTTCGAGGCGAAACAGCCCAATTCTGGCATCAGGAAGGCTGTGAAGATCAGCCTAATCAAGACTGGTAACCAACTAACGGCGTTCGCACCGGGAGATGGGGCCATCTCATTCATTGATGAGCACGATGAGGTCCTAGTCGAGGGTATCGGAGGCAGCAAGGGACGTTCATACGGTGACCTTCCCGGTGTCAGATTCAAGGTAATCAAGGTAAACGGCGTCTCTCTTGACGAAATGGTAAGGGGACGCAAGGAGAAGCCGATTAGGTAGGTATTACGATGTCCGAGAATACCGAATCACCCATAGCCGGTATAGGGACCATGGTGTTTGGCAAGTGGGACGCAACTGAGGTAACTTGCGCAGATCCCGGACTGGCCCCCTACATCAACCTGACAACCATAGGAACACCTCACAGCGGAGGTAGGCACGCAAATGCATGGTTCGGAAAGGCGAAGCTATCCGTGATTGAGAGGTTCATCAACAACCTGATGAGGACTGGAAAGTTCTCAGGAAAAAAGCAGCACTGTGTCAAGGCCTTTGAAGCAGCCCTCGACTCCATCAATGATAGGTCCGGGGAAAATCCCCTCCAATCATTCATCGATGCAATCGTAGAGGCCGCACCTTGCGAGGAAATTACCAGAATAAAGCAGGGAGCAGTAAGCACGCCCAAGGCCGTCGACTCTTCTCCTAGCAGACGTCTCGATATTGCTCTGAGGAACCTGTCAATAGGTTGTGCAGCAGCCACAGCAGGGAGCAAAAGAACACTCACCCAGGGAATTGTAAATGAAATCACAAAGGCAGCCGAGGGAGACGTTGGTGCATTCTCTATAGGAAAGAGAGAGGAAATTGAGAGAGTAGCAGCATCTGCAAGATGATCCGTGCTAACTCTAAATCAGACCACTGAGGCATATTATGCCACCTTCACAATTGTATTTATGAACCAAAGTCAGGTCGCCGCATCAATTGAGGAATAGAGATGGGTCGTAAGGAAGACAACATCAAGCGTGCTACAGAGATAATGCACGATAGGGAGCACATCAGAAACATCGCTATCGCAGCTCACATAGATCATGGAAAGACGACGCTTTCAGACAATCTAATCGCTGGCGCTGGAATGATGTCGGAGGACCTCGCAGGAAAGTCCAGGGTTCTGGACTTCGACGAGCAGGAAAGCGCGCGCGGTATCACGATCAATGCCGCCAGCGCTTCAATGGTACACAGCGTTGAAGGTCAGGACTACCTGATCAATCTAATCGATACCCCCGGGCACGTTGATTTCGGTGGCGACGTCACCAGAGCGATGAGGGCCGTGGACGGCTGCATCATTCTTGCATGTGCCGTTGAGGGCACAATGCCCCAGACCGAGACTGTTGTTCGCCAAGCGCTGAAGGAGAAGGTCCGCCCTGTTCTCTTCATCAACAAGGTTGACCGATTGATCAACGAGCTACAGATAGATGGCCCAGAGATGATGGAGCGATTCAAGAGGATCATCACCAAGGTCAACAAATTGATCACCACCTATGCGCCAGAGGACCTGAAGAAACAATGGCAGGTCTCCGTTGAGAATGGAACCGTTGCATTCGGCTCGGCTTACTACAATTGGGGGATGTCGATACCTTACATGCAGAAGAGCGGATTGAATTTCACACAGATTTTTGAGTATTGCCACAACGATAACCAGAAGGAGCTTGCGAAACTCGCACCCGTTCACACCGTACTCCTCGACATGACCGTCGAAAAGCACCCTTCACCCGTAATTGCTCAGAAGTACAGGATACCAAACATCTGGCAAGGGGACCTTGACTCAGGCGTTGGAAAGGCAATGATTGAGTGCGACCCAGATGGCCCGCTCTCACTCATGATAACCAAGATTTGGATGGACCCTCACGCTGGTGAGGTTGCTGTAGGAAGAGTCTACTCAGGCAGGATAAAGCATGGTGAATCCGTTTGGGCCATAGGTGCTGCGAAGGCTGAGAGGGTTCAGCAGGTCGGTATGATGGTCGGAGGCGACAGAATCGCCACATCAGAAGTTACATCTGGAAATATTGCTGCAATAACGGGAATCCGCAGCGCTGCTGCAGGCGTGACCATTGCCAGGGAGAAGGACGCAGCACCATTTGAGGCGATCAGGCACATCTCCGAACCTGTCGTCACTGTTGCAGTTGAGCCTAAGTCGATGAAGGACCTTCCAAAGTTCATCGACGCTCTGAGGGGCCTCGCCAAAGCAGATGCCTCATTGGACGTCTCAACTAACCAGGAAACCGGTGAGGCATTGTTGGCAGGAATGGGCGAACTGCATCTCGAAATCACAGTATACAGGCTCGAAGAAGAGCAGGGCATCAAAGTAAAGGTAAGCGAGCCAATTGTCGTTTACAGGGAATCAGTACAGAGCACTAACACCGGAAGCCCGTTCGAAGGTAAGTCCCCTAACAGGCACAACCGTTTCTACATCGAGATAGAACCCCTTCCTGATGTAGTCGTTGAGCAGCTCAGGGCTGGCGAATTCAGAGACGGAGCAGTCAGAACCAAGGATGCCAAAGAAGTCGGAGATAAGTTCGCCGAACTTGGAATGAACAAGGATCTGATGAGGAAAATATACGCTATCAATGGAACGAATGTACTAGTCAATGACACTAAGGGGATTCAGAACCTCCACGAGACCAGGGAGCTCATTATCGAGGGCTTCAATGATGTTTGTAAGAAAGGCCCTGTTGCCGACGAGCCTTTGATGGGTGTCATGGTTAGGCTGGTAGACGCAAAGCTTCACGAGGATGCCATCCACAGGGGCCCAGCACAAACCATTCCAGCTGTAAGAAACGCGGTTAAGGGGGCATTCATGAGATCCAGGCCAGTAATTTTCGAACCAATACAGAAGATACAGATCGACTCACCGAATGACGTAATTGGCGGAGTTACAAGGGAGGTGTCCACGAGGAGAGGGATCATCGAGGACATGCCAGTGGAGGACGGAGTTACAAAGGTCATAGGAACAATCCCTGTTGCCGAGACTTTCGGTTTCTCTAACGACATACGTGCAGCCAGCCAAGGAAGGGCGATATGGAACACTGAGAATGCTGGATTCGTACATCTTCCACCTAACCTATTTGAGAAGGTCACCGCTGAGATCAGGGAGAGGAAGGGACTCAACCCTGACATCCCAGGCGAATCTCATTACCAGGATTGAATTAGTTAATCCTGATTAGCTGGAAATCGGTTAGCTCTCTGAGTATGCTCAATGCGGGACTATCTGAAACTGAGTCTAGGCACTCATGCGCAACAGCGTGGTGATGCATGGCTCTGTTCTTCGCGTATTCGATTGAGCCACTTTCGTGCAATTCGGCCACAGCTCTCGACAGCACATCTTCAGAACACTCTCCAGAACCATACGCCTCTGAAAATGCCGGCATTTCATGATCACAATTTAGAGCATGGATGGCAATCAATGTCTTCTTTCCTTGGACAATGTCTGATCCGGCTGGTTTTCCTAGGGTTTCCGTGTCTCCAGTGATATCAATCAAATCATCCATCAGCTGAAAACAAAGTCCCAAATTTAGCCCCCATCTCTTCATATTGTCCACAGCTTCATCAGAAGCACCTGCAAGTATCGCCCCTGTTCCAGCGCATGTCTCGAACATCACGCTGGTCTTGCCTTTGATCATCTCGATGTATTCTTCCTCAGATACCGAGTCCCTAGACTCAAATGAGATGTCCTCCTGTTGACCACTCGCAACATTCCTTACCATTTCACCAATCGATCTTACTAGAAACCCGAGCTTGTCCTGTTCAATATGCGGCGACTCAGCCAGGATCTCAAAGGCAACTGCTAGCATCGCATCTCCAGCATTTATCGCCGTAGAATCATCATATGCTACATGCACTGCATCTAGACCTCTCCTGATGGGGTCCTGATCCATCAAATCATCATGTACGAGGGTGAAATTATGGATTATCTCGATAGATGCACCGAGGGTATAGTGTCCTTCATGTGCCTCACCAACGGCCTCCCCTACTAATCTGGGCAGCGTAGCCCTCAGTCTCTTGCCACCCCCACTGAATAGGTGACTCATGGCCCCATGCAACCTCTCCTGCTTCATTTTGCTGAGGCTGTGCATGATGACATCCTCAACATGCTCTCGGTGGTTGCCTATTGCAATCATTAGGTTCTGTCCAGGATTGACCGGCTCTCCATCCATCATGACCTCTCCGAAGTTGACAACCCCATCTATGGGTGGAATACTGCCCACATCTGGGTAATGATCGGCTAGGAATCTCCCCCATAGAAGTCTGAACCAAGGAGCAATAATCTCGCCCTCCCAAATTCCTGAGCCAGAAAACATCTCCTCAATTTCCTCTCCCTCTATCCATCTGTGGTTGGAGATTTCGTTTGGATTCGGGCTTACTTCAATTGAATCTGTGGTGGCCACCAATACATGATCTACTTCTCTCTCAATCCATTCCTCATTCCATCTACATTCGTAAAGGAATGACCCTATGTGCCGAAAATCTATTCTGGCAATATCGTCCTCTGAAACCCCCAATTCCTGGGAAAGCTTCCTTTTCGCCGCATTAATGGCTCCTTCCGCTGGGTCCCCGTTCTCACCAGTAATGTCCAGGGGGTGGCTACAACACGAGTTCGCCCAAACGGATGGGAACGTGATTTTGTCATGTGACCTCTGCTGAACTAGCATTTTCCCCTCCCCATCAAACAATAACACACTGAATGCCCTGTGCAGAATCCCTTCCTCATAGTGGCAGTTAAATTTTGAATCGGAACCTGTCATTTTGTCCGCACTATCGACCAAGATACACATTTCGGACATCATTTCTGCCTGCGAGCTGTCCTGCCCACTAAGTGCCCCATCTCGACTCGCCATAATTCCCGGAGGAATCGGCAACATATAATCGAAATCCAGTATTATGGCAATATCTTCGTACCTATGGGCAATAAGCCGTCAACCACTAGGTCGACTACCCTGTCAGGTTCTCTACCGTCAATAAACCAAACATTAGGCACCTTCCGTGCGATTTCTGAAGCCCTGCGGGCCTTGAGCTCAATACCTCCAGTAACATCCTCTTCTGCGTTATGGAAAGTCTCCGCTTCTACCCCTGGCGACCAAACATCGAGTAGAGCCGCACCATGCCTCTCCGGGGGCCTATCCATCATTCCAGGTGAGTCACCGAGAAGGAAAATTGAGTATTCGACGCCAGGCACCTCAATTGATAATCTTACCATCAGATCATCACCAGAGAGTATCCCAAACTCGGAAGGCCCAACCTTCTCTACCACATCTCCAAATGTAACCATGACTTCGTTCTGCGGAGATTCAGAAAACTCCTCCAAACTACCTGAAAAATCAGAACCGGTTCCCATGGCCCAAACTGATGGAGGCCGTGATTTGCATTGTAGGCCTTTGCCTTCTAAGCTACTAATGACATGCCCACTCAACTCAATCATGTCCCCACGTACTTGAATGACTGCTTCCCTCTGCCTATCGGCAATTTCCTCCTTTACGCCACTGCTGAGACCCCACTCCTTAGCTGTGAGGTGTCCAAATGACCCAGCTCCATGAACTAAAATCACTGAATGACCCTTTTCCACCAGAACAGATACCATGGTTGTGAGAGAATCAATAACGTCCAGCTTAACCGTCTTGTGTTTGGATTTGTCAGTAATCAGGCCGCCACCCATCTTGATAACCACTGTACTGTGCATTTGCTCGCCCGTCCGAGACAGACAAATGATTTGGGTTCTCCTACTCCTAACATACACACAGGGTTCATTTCGGTATGTCCTCTCGCACCCATATGGCCGAACCGAGCGAGATGGACAATTTCCAGAGATGGCTTCAGACCCAGCTTTCTATGACCTCATCTATCGAGGATCCTGTAGACAGGGAGCGTAGACGATTACAGATAGAGTCAGCAATAAGAGAGGCTATTGCATTCAGAGAGTCGCTTAAAATTCTTGAAGAGCTAAAGGTCTCCCCTCCATTTGTGAATTCTGAGAAATCAGTTAGGAGTATCTCCGAGGCACCGTCAAACAACTCGAAGGCAGACAACACAATGTGCCCTATTTGTGACTCTGACATAGAACAGGATTTGGGTTTCTGCACTGTTTGCGGAGAGAGGAGCTAGTTACTCTTCTTCCCACCTGGCTCTTGCTGCTTCAAATTCAGGGTCATCATCAGCCAAGACGCTCAGATATTCACCCGATACGGAGTCCGCGAGATAAACAGTTACTCCGGCGTGCCATATCGTGTCTCCCGAAGCTACCATCCTTGCAGTATCAACCTCCAATAGGGTGGGGCTTGCGTGATGCACGTGACCCGCCTCAGCTGCCGCCCTTATGGTAGCAGATAGGTGAACGTGAGAACGGCCACTGGGTGATATCCCGACCTCAATCAAATTCCCCGCCTCGTCGGGGGAACACGGGTAGTATAGTAGAGGTGGAATATTCTCAGTAGGCAGATCCAACTCAATCTCTAGGCTGTGCCCATATGTTGCCCTCATCATATTCCCTCTGACTTCGTAGCGGCCCTTTGGATCCGTTTCCGAGATGGCTCTGAAGTGATGCGGCCTTAGCCAATGAAATCTCCTCTCATTGGACTTTTTGAATTGGTATATGATGTCCTTAACATCGATCCAGCCATTGATGTCCATTTCTAAATCGAACTTCTCAGGTGCGTGCCTTAGGACTAATGCCAGCCTTCTCGCTATCGTGTCTCTTTCATTCCCCCTCATGATGAATTTACCTTCCGAGTTGCATGCCGGACAGAGATCGTCATCGGAGAAATATCCATGTGTGTTGCACTCCCTAATCATTGTATCAGACATTCGAGATGCAATTATTTCAAGAACCCCTCGGTCTAGATTCTCATTTTCCTCCCTACTCAACGGTTATGTCCCTGATATTATCCGCAACACCGTGAGAGCTGTAATTGTCGACTGGGCGAGGACCCCATTCCATCGTGCTCACAAAGGAAGCTTATCTGATATAAGGCCAGATGAGATGCTTGGGCAGGTAACTAAGTTCTTGTTGAATCGTAACAATATAGACCCAGCCACAATCGATGACATACTCGTGGGATGTGCTTATCCCGAAGGTGAGCAGGGATACAACATTGGGCGCCTTTCAGTATTTCTAGGCGGACTTCCAAATAGTGTGCCGGGTGCTACGTTCAATAGGCTGTGTGGATCATCGATGCAAGCAATACTTACTGCAGCAGCGCATATCGAAGTTGGTTGGGGGGACTGTTTCCTCTGCTCTGGAGTGGAATCAATGAGTAGGATTCAGAGAAGAGGGTTCAATTGGAGCCCACATCCGGAATTGGAGCAGAATTACCCAGATGCATATGTGAATATGGGCATAACTGCTGAGAACGTCGCCGAGAAGTGGAATATTTCGAGAGAAGAGCAGGAAAATTTTGCCCTTAATTCGCACATCAAGGCAAGCACTGCACACCAATCCGGATTTTTCGATGATGAATTATGCGCGGTTGAGTCACATGATGTTGTGAGTACTGATGGATGCATCAGGCCCAATACGAGTTCAGAATCGATGTCCAAACTAAAGCCCGCATTCAGGGAAGGGGGAACTGTGACCGCCGCCACATCATCGCCCCTCACAGACGGCGCGGTTTCATTATTGGTATGTAGTGAGGAATTTGCATCGGCAAACGACCTTATTCCGCTTGCTAGGATTGTCTCAGGTGCGGTGGTAGGATGCCCTCCTGAGTTGATGGGAATAGGTCCGATAGAGGCCACGAGAAAGGCTCTTTCCAGAGCTAAATGGGATGTTGAATCAGTGGATATTTTTGAGATCAATGAGGCTTTCTCTTCTCAAAGCATCGCTGTAATCAAGGAATTGGGTTTGGATGAATCTAAGGTGAATATTGACGGTGGGGCAATAGCAATTGGGCACCCTCTTGGTGCATCGGGCGCTCGTATTACCGGTAAGGCTGCCTCCCTCATTCAGAGAACCAACTCTCAACGTGCAGTTGCCACCATGTGCATTGGTGGTGGCATGGGTATCGCTATTGCGCTAGAGTCTCCTTGACTAGAAAACCATTGCAACTCGGGCACCTATCCCCCACCTTCAACTCAACAGGTATGACTGCCAGGATGCTGTGGCAGTTAGGACACGCTGCTAGAACCTCTCCTTCATTCAGCATTCCACCTGCAATTGAGTTACTACCCGAACCAGAATACCATTGCATGAATGCCTCGCTTCTGAGGGTGCCAATTCTACGCAATGAACTCACGCCAAGAAGGATGTATAAGGCGCCTTGGAATAATTGCCCCAACGAGAACATCACCATTCCAGAAACGATTAGAGCAAATCCACACATCAACAGGAATGACGAACCCAACCATGGACCAGGAGAGCCCTTTGATCTTAGAGACAATGCCGCCGCAACTCCGACGGGTATGGTCAATAGGCAAATAACGATAGAACCGATTACTGGGAACGTTACCCCGTACTGGAGAAATGATATTGTCAGCAATAGTATTAGCATCGTCATAACGGAGATGAAAACCACCATATTTCTCAGCAGTCTTTCCATACTCAACGCCCTCTCCGTTCCTCCATGCATGCGACGCACTCATGAATCACACGGCCTTGCGGTGCATGTGAGCAGAGACACGGGGGTTACAATCGCAAGTCGATGCCTCGAGGGGAGAAGAATCCTTCTGGCGGTTACTGGGGGCATTGCAGCTGTGGAGTCAGTGAAATTGGCGAGGGAGATAAGGAGGCATGGCGCCGATGTTTCGCCCATGATGTCTACAGACGCAACTAGGGTGATTTCACCATTGGCCCTGTCATGGGGTTCTGGTGTTGACGTGATTACAAAATGGGAGCCATCGATGTCTCAGTTGGGAAGCTTTGACGCCATATTAGTGGCGCCCGCTACAAGGAACACCATAGCCAAGCATATTCACGGAATTATGGACTCACCAATAATGATGGCGCTGGCTGCATCACGCGGCAATAATACCCCGATACTGTTCGTACCGTCCATGCACAAAGATCTGTTCGATGACCCAGTGACAGAGGAGCTTCTTTCGGCAGTTGCAGACTCAGGAGCTAGTGTCATTGTCGATGAACAATCGGAGGGAAGGAGGAAACAACCAGACCCAGTCTCGATTGTGGCCGAATTGTGCCACATGTGTAATTCATCTCTTCCCGCAAGACGAAAAGTTGCAATCACATTGGGTGCAAATAGGGCCCCGATTGACTCAGTCAGGGCAATTCAAAACGCCTCTTCTGGTAGAACTGGTTGGGCCATTGCTGAACATCTTCATAGGATGGGCCATAGTGTAGTCTGTATCGCAGGAAAAACTTCCGTCCGTCCAACCTTCAAGATGCCAGATGTCCGTGTCGACGGAACTCCTCAGGGGATGCTCACAATAGCCAGAGATGTTGCTTCGGGCGACCCTAAGCCTGATGTCTGGATTCATGCCGCCGCCGTCCTTGACTATTTTCAGGAGCCAATCAAAGGTAAGAGGCCCAGTGGAAGCGGCAATTGGACTCTCGAACTAATTGAGGGTCCGAAACACATTTCAGAACTTTCAGAATTGACTACAGGCTCCTTTAGGATAGGATTCAAACTAGAGGTCAACTCTTCTGAAGAAGATTTAGTTAACAGGTCTCTGGAGCAGATATCCAGATACGGTATCGATGCTGTCGTGGCAAATAACTTGGATGATCTGAGCAGTGATAAGAAACCTAGGTGCCGCATTGTCATGCCTGATGGCAATTTCATTGTAATAGAAGATGAGATGTCTATGTGCGATTCTATTGAGTCCCTAGTTTCGCAACATAAGCTAGAATAGTTGCGAATAATTCAAGCCACGGTCATTCCGGGTTCGTACCATGACAGGGCATGGCAAGGCCAAGAGGGGCATCCCCTCCAAGTCTGACTTCAATTCCTGGTATCCCTCAATTGTCGAGATTGCCGACCTAGTCGACAAGAGATATCCAATCAAGGGAATGGATGTATGGAAGCCATACGGTCTATCGGCAATGACGTTGATTGACGGCCTTGCTAGGCAGCAGATGTCCAAGACAGGCCACTCTGAGTATAGGTTCCCCCTACTAGTTCCCGAGGATTTACTGGAGAGGGAAAATAAACTCGTTTCCCGCCTGAAGGCTGCCAGGGCTGCTGGGGTGGACCCCTCGGAACTAAGGATCGAGGAGGAGGACTCGGGGTTCAAGAAAGAGGTCTATTGGGTAACGCATGGCGGTGAAAACGAACTCGATATCCCCATGTTCCTCAGGCCAACGTCAGAGACACCAATGTATACCATGTTCTCCTTATGGGTCAGGAGTCATGCTGACCTACCTCTGAAAACATTCCAGATTGTTAACACATTCAGATATGAGACAAAGCAGACCCGATCGTTCATCAGGGTCAGGGAGATACATTTCTTCGAAGCTCATACGGTTCATGCAACCGAGGATGATGCCACTGAACAAATCAATGAGGATGCAGAGATGGTTCAGAGCATACTGCATGACCTCTGCCTTCCAAGCATAGTGTCAAAGAGGCCTGTCTGGGACACATTCCCAGGGGCCTGGTACACTATGGCGGCAGATGTTGTAATGCCTAACGGCAGGACACTGCAAGTAGCAACATATCACCACTATAGGGACCAATGGGCAGGAGCGTTCGACCTCTCGTACGAGGATTCGGATGGAAACACCCAACTCTGCCATCAGACAACATTTGGAATGTCAGAGAGGTTGCTTGGCTCGGTCGTTGGGATGCATGGGGACGATCAGGGACTAATCATGCCCCCTGCGATTGCCCCCTTCCAGGTTGTTTTGTTTCCAGTAGCAGCTCATGTAAATGAGAATGTTATGCCTGCAATAAAGGACCTGGCAGAATCACTTAGGTCATCAGGATATAGGGTAAAATTGGATGATCGTGATGTCAGACCAGGAGTTAAGCACTACGACTGGGAAATCAAGGGAGCCCCTATACGACTAGAGCTAGGCCCTAGGGACCTAGAGTCCGGTAATTGCGTACTCTCATTACGCACCGGGGGAAAGGAGGAGGTCTCGATCGAAGGCATTTCTGAAACGATTAGAAACAGACTCGACACAATTTCCGATGAACTCAGGAGCAGGTCCTCTGTACATATTGAATCCTTAATTCGTCCGTTTCCCGGTGTAGTTCCTACTGGCGACAAGTGGGAGCTCGCGGGGGAAATCGAAGATGGTGTAATCTACGAAATCGCCTTTGACGGAAACGACTCTGACGCCGAGGTTCTCGAGAAACTCACAGGTCTGGCAATATTGGGCGATTGTGACGAGCCTTACTCCGAACCCAAGCCATGCGTTGTAACTGGTAGGATGACTACTAGGAAGCAGCACCTTGCTAGGATGTACTGATCATCTCTTCCTTAGCATCAGGCGCATTGTTACCAAGCTGAATAGCATCATTAGAGCACCATCGATAACACCGCCAGTTCCCGCTTGACCCCATGAATCAAGATTGTTATACTCAGGCAATTCGGACCATAGCAATCTAGTGTTTTCATCACAATTGGGAGTCGAATCCGACATCTTAGCCAATACGCTCAAGCCTCCCACAGTGCCATTGCTGTATGCGACAGGCTCCCCTTCCAGACTCAGTATTGAGAGGTATGTGTAAGGGGGCGTTGTAACCATCCAGTTTTCAGTCTGGATCCTCACTGTCTCACCTGCGGTCCAGGCGGATCCACCTTCGTCAACAACTTCATTTGAGCCATTTTCTGATATGACCCATGAAATGCTGTAGTTTGATGAAATGTTCATCCCCGTAACGGTCCATGAGATCAATAGATTTCCGTCATTAACCGTGGCCGAAGATGAGTAAGCCAGTTCCTTCGGACCTACTTCGTCCTCACATAGTGGGACATAGCTACCAATGCCTATCGCTACATTTGATGCCACTATGGAGAGGCAGAGCAGACTAACCACGATTGAGAAAACTGGCCTTCTAGGCGTCATCACTCCACCCGAATCTCCCTCATCGTCCGACTCTTCGCTTTCGGGTATCTCCACTCCGCCATTGCCGTTTGATACAGAAATCCCATGCGCCTTTGGTTTGACCGGCTTATTGACGCCCATCTCTTCTAGAGCATCCCTCCCGTATATCCTCTCAGCCATAGAATAGAGCCCTGGGTCGCCCTCAATCTCGGAAGGATCGATAGATCCGTCAAGAAGGCCTTTGAGCCTCTCCGAGTCACTCATATTGTGCGCCCCACTATGCATACTTCATCAATCAAACGCTAGCATGACCGAAATCGAGTCATTTCAGACACTGTTGATGATGTCGCGAGCTTGTGCGGCAATCTCGTTCCTAGTTAGGCCCATGTGGTGCATTAGTTCGGAGCTCCCCCCACTCTCCCCAAATCTGTCATCTACTCCAACCATTCGAAGTGGGAAGCCTCCCTTGGTTGAAAGGTACTCAGCAACAGCACCGCCGAGACCGCCGATAACTGAATGGTCCTCTGCAGTGACAATACCGAGACAATTTTCCCTGACATCATCCAGTAATCCCGTATCCAGTGGCTTAATCGTGTGCATATCAATTACACGAGCACTGATCCCCTCTCCCTCAAGTAATTCCGCTGCCTCCATTGCCTCTGAAACCATAACCCCGCAAGCTACTATGGCAATATCCCCACCTTCTCTTAGTAGCGACCCCTTGCCAATCTCTAGTGTTTTGACCGTTTCAGAGTCATACATTCTCGGGGTCTTATTTCTAGCGGTTCTAGTGTATGAAGCATTACTATGCTCTAGAAGTTGTACGGTGAGCTCCTCTGCTGATAGGTCATCACAGGGAGTGATGACGGTCAGTCCGGGGATCGTCCTGTAAATTGCTAGGTCCTCTATGGATTGAGCACTACTCCCGTCGGTTCCGGTATGTATCCCACCATGGCTTCCGCATATGTGTACGGCTAGCCCCGGTCTGGATATGCCGTTCCTGACTTGTTCAAATGCGCGCTCAGTGAAAATGGCAAAGGTGCTAGCAAATGGAACCTTGCCAGATGATGCCATGCCTGCTGCAACCAGCATCATGTTTTGTTCCGCGATTCCGAGGGAGACAGTTCTTTCAGGATGTTCGGCTCTGAATAGGCAGGATTTGGTAGATTTACCAAGATCAGCCTCAAGGACGACTACTCTGGGGTCAGCGGACAGCCTCAGGAGTGCGGAGCCGTACCCGTCCCTGGATGCACCTCCCGTGGACGGAGCACTCATGATAGCTCCTCCAATGCCTTTTCCAACTCCTCGTCATTGGGAGCTTTCCCATGGAATGATGGATTATCCTCCATGAATGAAACGCCCTTGCCCTTTACAGTGTGAGCAACAATAGCTGATGGCCCGGTGTGCGTATTGGATGCCCACTCCAAGGCCTGGACAATTTCCCCCATATCATGGCCATCAATTTCCCTGACATTCCATCCGAAGGCCTCAATCTTTGACGCTACATCGCCGACTTCCATCTGTACATTTACAAAGTCATCATTCTGGATCCTATTCCTGTCCACAATCAGCTTCAATCCTGATACACCATGGAAGTCGGCTGCCATCATAGCCTCCCATATCTGCCCCTCCTGTATCTCACCATCGCCTACCATGACCCACGTCTCTCTATTGCTAGAGTCCATCCTAGCAGCCAACGCGCATCCAAGGCCGAATGACAGACCCATGCCTAAGCTTCCAGCGGAGAAATCTACACCATCCGTCCACTTCATGTCTACATGCCCTTGACAAACAGAGCCAAGTGTCCTGAAGGTAGACAGGTCATTCTCGTTCAGAAATCCCATTTCGTGCAGTATGGAGTAAACGGCAGGACTTGCGTGTCCCTTGCTCATTACGAAACGGTCCCTATCTTCCCAATCCGGTTCGCTGGTCTTGAACCTTAGTCGTGTACCGTACAGTGCAGCAATAATGTCAATCGCCGAGAGCGATCCCCCTGGATGCCCCGCACCGGCATTATGAATCATTTTGACTATGTGCTTCCTGCAGTCGTTTGACAGTTCTTCCAGCTCGGGGATTGACAGGTTCCGGCGCCCGGCATCCCCTCCCATGATACTCCTACTGAATCTAACTAATGATGATTTCCGGACACGGAACACTCCTTGTCAGACAATTCTTATCACATGCCTCTAGGTGTCAATACACATGGTGGCGGAGGTCATGCCGCTATCTGGAAATCTAGAATGGCGCGAAAGGCTTTCCATGATGCCGGTCCCACTGGCTGTATCTTCCGACCCTTTGACCATGTCTTGCCTAAATTCCCTAATCGAGGAAGGAAGAGTTTCTCGTAACCAGGGGATCAAGTTATTCGAGAATCCGTCTCTTTCCTCCGTCACATCACTCGCAAACATGGTAAAGAAGTCCAGATACGGGGATAACGTATTTTTCAATGAGAATCTACATGTTAACACTACCAATATCTGTGTCTTAGCATGCCGTTTTTGCGCATTCAGGAAGGGACCTAGGCATCCCGATGCTTACGAATTGGACAAAGACGAATACCTGGGTAGGATAAGGCCATTTTCAGGCTCCATTGATGAAGTTCACACAGTAGGTGGCCTCCATCCAAATTGGGATGTCGAGGACTATTGCAGGCTGTTTTCTGCTACCAAATTAGAATTCCCGCACATCCATATCAAGGCTCTAACAGCCGTTGAGATCAAACACCTCTCTCAACGATCCTCATTGCCCGTCAAGGAGACGCTCTCATTGCTCTCCGAAGCAGGGTTGGACTCGCTCCCCGGTGGCGGTGCTGAGATACTAGTTGACCACGTTAGAGACAGGATATGCATGGGCAAGGAGTCCTCCCGGGAATATCTCGATATCCATTCAATAGCCCATGGTATAGGCATGCCAACAAATTGCACAATGTTATTTGGCACAGTCGAAACAATCGAAGACAGGGTCGAGCACCTCATACGACTGAGGGAGCAGCAGGATATCAGTGAGGGATTCCAGTGCTTCGTCCCATACCCTTTCCTCCCTGACAAAACGAGGCTGCCGGAGGCTCAACTAGCGACTGGTAGCGAGATCATTAGGGTAATTTCCCTATCTAGGATAATGTTGGACAACATTCCCCACATTAAGGCATACAGGATGAATATAGGAGACAAGCTATCGTCATTGGCACTCACGTGCGGTGCGGACGATATTGATGGAACGGTCGGCCACGAAGAAATTATGCACGTTGCTGGAAGCTCTACTAGGCTTGACACGAGCTCTGACCAGCTAGCAGCATTGGTATCTTCTACTGGCTCGATTCCTGTTAAAAGAAACTCTAACTACTCCACATTCGAGCTCTATACGACTAATAATCCCTCATTCTCGAGAGTTCTGCCTCAGATAGCCATAAATTAGGTCAGGTGCAAATTATGAGTTGGATGGATGTGATAGGCAGGGTCTCATTCGCGAATTGTGATCCAATTTTCGATGGATTGGATGAGAAGTGGTCTGTTCTCTCGGCTCCACCCGCTTGGCTAACCGGGCATGTTCTCAGAAAGGACTGCCTGACGGCACCCATACCAGCTGCTGACTACGCGTTGCACCATGACGAGCTTTTCCTCCTCCCTGACCTGGGGATTGTTAGTAGCGGGGATGTAGGATCCGTTCTTCTGTTCGGGTCAAGGCCTCTGGAAAGCATGAGGGATATCGCACTACCTTCCGACTCCTCCACATCCAAGGTACTACTCAGATGGGCACTCGGTAATAGAGGCCTAGATCCAAAATTCGTCGATTCTGGTCCAGATATAGATACAATGCTGGCAAAATGCGATGGGGCCTTGCTTATCGGTGACCGTTCACTTTTGGCTTCAAGGGAGTACCCCGATTTAGTACAATTGGATCTTGGGCGTGAATGGAACGAATCCACTGGTCTGCCAATGGTCTTCGGCGTGTTTGCAGCTAGACGCGACACGCCGATAAATCACTTGATGGGGGCATACGATGATATGATTTCTCAGCTGGAGAAATTCGAGACTGATGATTCATGGAGGGCTAGTGTTGTTTCCAGGACATCTGAGAAATTAGGATTCCCTTACTCTAGAATGGACGACTATTTTCGGCGCGAGGTAAGGAATAGGATGAATGACAGGGATGTCGAAGGATTGACGACCTTCCTGGAAATTGCCTGCGGATTGGAAGATGTTCCGCATTGGGCCTTTCATTCGGAATAGTTGAGCCTCTTGCTGGCAACCCATTCTAGGAGGTCTAATGCGACCTCGCAAGATTCCGCTACAACGATGTCCCTATCGTCCTTGAACTCTTCAAGGACACCCAGTGCCTTCCTATCTCCTATCGCACCCAATGCTTCTGCAGCCTCGTGCCTAACCATGACATCCTCTTCCATGTCTCGCAGCCTCTCAATTAGGTGTGGAACTGCATGAGAATCTTGCATTTGCCCCATCACATATGCAATTTCATGCTTCAGTAGTGCTGAATCTGATGTGAATGCCGCAGCAAGGGCCTCTACGGAGTCCTTGCCACCAATATTCCTCAACGCGAATAGTGCCCTCATCCTCTGAAACATCCTCTCTTTCTCGTCGCAAATCGTCTTCCTAAGGCTAGGAACATCAGAATCGCTGCTAGGAGGAGCAGGATCTACTGAGTCGAACTCACTCATCTCCGGCTTTTCACCATTCATTTACTCACCCGATCCAATGAATATTATTGAGTCCACATCTAGTGTTTCCCTAACCATTCCGATTCTTTGCCCCTCCTTCAGAAATAGGCGTATTGCATCCCTGCCGTCCTCTCCGTAGTCTAGAGTCCTTTCGTTGACATACATCCCAACAAATTCCCTATTCGTGTCATCGTCTATCCCCCTGCCCCACGCTTTTGCGAATTCAAGGGCTGCGGTCGGGTTAGCTAACGAATGCTCGATGCTATTCCTGACATCAGCAGTAAGTTGTTCGCACAACTCAACACCAAGGTCCTTCCTCACGACATTTCCGCCCAGGGGTAGCGGTAGACCTGTGTGCTCATTCCACCACACCCCTAGATCCAAAACCAACTTTACCCCTTCTGACTCCCATGTCAACTGACCTTCATGAATTATCAATCCCAAATCGTACTTTCCCTCGGATACTCCTGGGAGAATTTCATCGAATGGTACCACCTCTATGTCGACATCTCCCCATGCCAGCCTCAATGCCAGATATGCGCTCGTCCCCAGTCCGGGTATTGCAATCTTCGTTCTCCTAGCCTCTTCAATGGACATGTCTCTGTTAGAAATTAGCATAGGGCCATAACCCTCTCCCATAGAAGCGCCACAGTTCATCAGATGGTACTTATCGGAAATCTCCGGGAATGAATGGATGCTTACTGCTGAAACTTCATACTCACCAAGGAGGGCGTGTTTGTTCAGGGTCTCAATATCAAGAAGTACATGTTCATACTCTCTGTCACCAGTATCGATAGCCCCTGTTGTCATCGCATGAAACATGAATGCATCATCGGGATCTGGGGAATGGCCAACTCGGTACGCCCCCGCCTTACTACTCATGTGCCTTCGGTATGGGACGCATAGAAAATTCCTTTCCTGCTGAATTGTGTATGGCAACAGTGAATAGCCATCGCTCGGTCCCAGATTTGTGCCTGACCCGACCAAACTATCAACCGCTACTGGTCAACTCGGGCCTATATGCGCAGTTACAGGGAAGGCACTGACGTTCTCGGAGGCGATCGTCGTCGATGACAGATTCGTTTGCTACGAGGCATACCTCGAATTAACGGGCAACGAGCCAGCTACGGACTCAAAGGAAGTACCTACCAGCCTAGTACTGGATTAGATGCACATGTTCATGTGCTAGCCTCCATTCAATACCTCATGGCATCCGGATGGAGTAGGTTCGCTCTGAGATTTAGCGAATACTACCAGTCACTGTCAGTTTCAGACATCTGGGCCCCGCCGAGGCTGAGATCCAGAGAGTGGATGTTCATCCCATGGGGCAGTAAACCGCCAGATAGGCACAGGGCACTGCCGACAAAGGGAGACCTGTTATCGTACCTCCAAACTAGAGGCCCCCACTCATGCTTTCACAGTACCGCATATTACGAGGACCCGGGCCAAAGGAAAATGTCTGAGAAGGGTTGGCTAGGTGCGGATTTAATCTTCGACTTGGACGGTGATCACCTCCCGGGTGTTTCCGATAATGACTTTCCGGGAATGATGGAAAAAATTCAGGAGCAGGCCTGGAGCCTCTGGAACGACTTTCTACATCCTGAATTCGGTTTCAAGGAGGAGTATGTTCAGACCACCTTCTCTGGTCACAGGGGATTCCATATTCATGTTCGTGATCCAGCATATCTGCATCTTGATTCGAATGCCAGGAGGGAGCTTGTGAATTACATCACTGGGGTGGGAATTGATGTAAAATCGGTAATGGCTGGACCTGACATTGGTTGGTCCGACAGAATTGACTTAGGATTCGATGGGGTGATAGATTCACTATCTTCAATCTCGTCTTCCTCAGAAAACTCAAAACAACTAGTTAGTGAACTCCACTCCAGTCTCAAATCAAGAAACTTTACCTGTTCCGAGGAACTAATCAGGAGACTGGCAGACGAGTCTTCAAAGGGCGATAGAATAGCACGACTTCGTCACGATAGGAGTAGGACAGTATTCACGACCCCCAAGCTCAATGAGACATTCTGGGAGCTAGTCAAAGGCGCCCCACTGGCCGTTGGGGAGACTGACGAGAACGTGACAGTCGATGTCAAGAGGGTAATTAGGTGGGTTGGCAGCCTCCATGGGAAATCTGGATTGAGGGTTACCGAATTCCCGCTCGAAAGATTGGAACCAGATACGTCAATTTCCTTCGATGCACTGTCCAGCACACACGTTTTCAGCACACAGTCATCCATCAAGGTCGAGCTCGTGTCCGACGATGTAACCGCTAGAATCGCTAATCAGGACGTTTCCGGATCGACTGGAGACGTTTTCGATGTACATGAGGCCATGGCCACATTTTTGTCCCTCAAAGGGTGGGCAAGGACTGTAGAATGACCACAACACACTAACCTATCCACAGAATATTGAATAGTGTAGAGTTTCGGATTCGTTACAGTGGGGCATATGCCAGACGACGAAGAAACCGAAGGTGGGCCTTCAGGGATGCCGCTTCCGCCGCTTCCCCCAGGCATTGCGATGCCTCCTCCGCCACCCCCCCCTCCACTCCCAGACGAGTCCATAGAGAGTGCAATTGACGAGAATCCGCCCCTGCCTACATTGCCGAGTCAAGAAGAAGAGTCGGAATCCAATGATTTCCAAGCGCACTGGGAGAAAAGAAAGCTTGAGGAGTCGACCGAGTCATCCGGCAATAGGGATAGCATGTACGGCCATATTGATAGGATATCTTCAGGGCAGGTCGGAACTTTGTTAGATAGATTTTCGGATAGATTCGGCTCCGAATTGGATAGGGAAATTATCGTTCTTAGGAAGAAGCAGCAACAGGATATGCTGGCAATCAAGCCCATTGTAGAGCTCATCTCCGCACCAGAATCTGATGATGACGCGATTGAAGAGAGCGAGGATGATGAGTTCCCAGAATTTTTCTCTATAGTCAATGAACTGTTAGGAAATATGCCCGAGGAATTCGTTCAGGAGTTCATAGAGTCGGAATCATTCGAGCTTTTCCAGAATGTGGGTGAAGACCCATCAGGTTGCGATCATGACACCAGGAGCGAGTTTTTCACCATGATTAATTCAGTTCTAGGAGACCTTCCCGAGAGCGAAATTAATGACTTCGTTGCTTCACCTGGGTTCCAAGTCTTTCAACGAATGAGTGAGTTATACGGAGAGTGATGATTTGGGTCTATTGGAGAAGGCAGGAAAGATTGCGGATGATAATACTGGCGATGAGGAAGCACCTGCTGCAGTTCCCGCAACTGTAGTTTCGGACCCTGAACCAGTTGCAGTAAAGCCGAAGAAGGAAAAGAAGGCTAAGAAGCCTAAGAAGCAGAAGAAGCCGAGGGCAAAGAAGCAGAAGAAGCCCCGATCCTCGGTAAAAGAGCTACCGGATGGCTTCGAGCTTGCAGGACGTGGGAGGAGTTCACTGAGGTTCATAGTAGACTTCACAGTCAACTTCGGCCTAATCATAGGACTAGTTGTATTTGGACTGGTCTTGACATATACCGACATTACATGGCCGTTGGTCTTGGTCCTTCTTCTTTCGATATTCAATATGGCGGTAATGCCCATCCAATACAAGAGTTCGATGGGCAATGTCATCTCTCGAACAAAGTTCATCAACTCACGCGGCGATTCCGCGATCTTCCTCTATCATATGTTGAAGAACATCAACATTCCAGCCTACCTGATTTTCTTCGGGGGACTTCTAATTGCTATATCTGCAGGCACTGTATGGACAACAGCAACAAAAATCACCGTTGGGCTATCAATCTCTATTATCCTAATTCCATTCCTGGATTGGATATTCCGCAGGACGAGGAAGGATAACCTAGGTTTGTGGGAGGTGGCCTTTGGAGGAGTGTGGCTAGTCAGATCGACTGAAACAACCAGTGACGGCTCTAAGTTCATGAAGCGGCTGGAGTCAATGGCTCAGTATGCAGAGACCAAGGGTTTCGTTGATGACGAGGACGATGAGTCCTAGATCACTCGCTCTCCTCAATACGCTGTTTGGCTAGCTCACGCATATCTTCGTGATGTACGCCAACGTCAATTCCAGCCTGGTCTGACTCATCGACTATCTCTACGCCTAGTAGCGTCTCAATCACATCCTCCATAGTCACGAGTCCCTCTGTACCTCCGAATTCGTCCTTAACAATCAAGATCTGGGTTTTGTTCTCCAGCAGTACATCCAATGCTCGATCCACGGAATCATCGTCACGACATGTAATCACTTCTCTGGAAATTTCTGACATCTTCTTGCCATATTCATCAACAGCTGCTCTGCGTAGTATCTCACTCCTCAGAACAACTCCCCTCACATCATCAATGGTGTCTCCAGTCACAGGCATCCTCCCATGTATCATGATGGGTATATTCGCCATTACATCGGATACGGTATCATCTACATTCACCGATGTAACTACGACACGTGGAGTCATCACCTCACTGATTTTTATTTCTCTCAATCTCAGTAGGTTATGTATGACAGTCTCCTCATCTTGTTCAATTACATGGGTTTCTTCGGCAATATCCGCTAATACAGACAGCTCATTCCTAGTAACGGTCTCAGTCTCTACCTCTGGCAATAGTGACCTAGTCAATTGAATCGGCTTAACTATCACCCACAGCAACACCATCATTGAATTCAATGCCCTAGCTGACGGTATCGTCAACTTCCTCCAGTATAGTGCGCCAATCGTCTTAGGTAGAATTTCACTCAGCAGCAGTATAGCTAGTGTTAGAACGGCCGCGGCTACATGCACGATCGTCCCTCCGCCAAATTGTGTCTGTACCTCCGCTCCTACACCTAATGCGCCAACAGTGTGTGCTATCGTGTTGAGGGTCAGTATGGCAGTCAATGGCCTCTCAGGATCATCCTTCCATTCACTCCACCTTTCACTAATGGATGGGTGAGTGTCCTTTAGGGCAGCAATGTGCCCGTGCGTTGTTGAGAGGAGCACAGCCTCAAGTATGCTGCATAGGAATGAAGCTCCCAGTGCCAGGGATGCATACGCAATGATCAGTGTATAGTCAACCAACTAGATTTCCTCACGGTATTTTGGGCGCGAATAGCACGTCACTATGAGTCACGATTGGCTGCTCCCGGACCCCTTACGACCGATTGCGACATAAATAGGTGTCTAACCCCTAGAGTCGTGTCGGATGGTGAATATGTCACTATTTTCATGGCTTGGCCATATGTCAATGCCCCGTTACACCTAGGGCACGTGGCAGGAAATTGCCTTCCAGCCGATATTCAATACAGATACGAGAGAGCGAGGGGAAGAAGGGTTCTGATGTGCAGTGGTTCGGATGAGCATGGAACCCCAATTACACTTACCGCCGAGCAACTGGGAGTTTCCCCCCAGGAAATTGTTGATGAATACCATGAGATGGCCCTCAAGTCGCTAAATGACCTAGGTTGCTCGTGGTCGAATAATATAGACAGCAGAGGCGTTGAGTTTGGTGGGGCCCTATACAATAGAACATCTGATATTAGGCATAAGGAGCTTGTCAGAGAGGTCTTCACCGACTTGTTAGGCTCAAACATGCTCTCCAAGCAGACCATGGAACAGTATTGCTCGATTTCTGGGGATGTAGTAAGGTTCCTTCCGGATAGATACGTCGAAGGAACATGTCCCGTATGCGAGGCTTCTGAGGCCAGGGGGGATCAATGCGACGAATGCGGTTCTACATATGAGGCTCATGAGCTGATTAGTCCAGTATCGAAATTGGATCCGGAGGCTTCAATCGAGGTCAGAGATACTGATCACCTATTTTTCAGACTGGATATGTTCCAAGATAGCCTTGAGTCGCATGCAGCCTTGAGGAATACTGTTTGGAAGCCAAATGTCCGTTCCATGACAAAAAACTGGCTAGATATGGGCCTCAGGCCAAGAGCCGTTACTAGGGATATAGACTGGGGAATCGAGCTCCCTATGGATGGCGATGAATGGTCCTCAAAGAGGGTTTACGTTTGGTTTGAGGCCGTTCAGGGATACTACACATGCGCAAGGATTTGGTCCGAAAGGTTCGCTAATGCTAACGGCCACCCAGATGGTGACTCCGCTTGGGAGAGATGGTGGAAGGTCTCGGATGATGGCCAGTCCCCGAAACACATCTACTTCATGGGTAAGGACAACATTCCATTCCATACTGTAATATGGCCTGCAATTATCATGGGAATCAACTCTACTCGCTCAGAACTCCCTATATCCCACATAGGAGAACCCGGGGATATGGCGTTAGAATACAATGTTTCTTCGAATGAGTATCTGATGCTTCAGGGCGGCCAGTTCAGCAAAAGCAGAAAGCATGCAGTTTGGCTGCCCTCATTCCTGGAGAAGTATGATGCAGACTCATTGAGGTACTACCTTTCAATAAACATGCCAGAGACCCATGATACTGACTTCAGATGGGAGGATTTTGTTGACAGGGTAAATAATGAGTTAATTGGCACATATGGGAACTTTGTTCACAGAGTAATGACATTGAGCCACAGACTAACTGATGAAGGCTCAAACCCACTATCCGAATTCGACGATCCCGGATCACACGCTAAAATTATTGAAGACTCAATGAGTATAATTGAGTCAGCTATTTCCTCAATGGAGAGGCAGAGATTCAAGGAGGCCCTGAGGTCTATAATGGGCATAGCACAAATTGGTAATGTGCTACTACAGAACGCAGCCCCGTGGAAATTTATGAATTCCGAAGAGTCTGAAGATCGTACAAAATCACTATCTTCCCTCGCAATGGCATGGAGGCTATGCAGGACTCTCTCAATACTTACAAGACCATTCATGCCTTTCCAGTCAGAGAAATTATGGGCGATGCTAGGAGAAACTGCAGATATAGACTCAATGCTCTGGGATGATTCCCTCGATACTGAATGTAGCCTGTTGTGGAACCCCGAAAAACCACAACCATTGTTCTCTAGGCTAGATTTAGACGAAATAATCGCAGACGAGATGTCCATTGTTGACGACAGTAACGTCAATGACCCGGAGCACGTCCCGGGGGATGGAGATGATTACATAGAGTTCGAAGATTTCCTCAAGGTCCAAATGAGAACTGGCAAAATCACATCTGTAGAGGACCATCCCAATGCAGATAAGCTACTGGTAATCAAAATCGAAGATGGTCCGGGAACTTCAAGAACGGTTTGTGCTGGTCTGAAGGGAATATACCAGGAGTCCGATTTACTAGGTCTTAATGTGGTGTACGTCGCCAATCTCGCACCCAGGGAATTAAGGGGGGTCCTCTCTGAGGGAATGATACTCGCGGCTGATGACGGCGATGGCAATGTGAGACTCCTTACTCCTGATGGGGAGATTACACCTGGATCCACTGTCAGATAGTGGGCCTATCGAAGAACTCCCACTGTATTTCGGATAGCTCTTCATTGCTTTTAGCGTCCCTGTACGCAATCAAAGGCTCAATGTTCAGATTGAAGAAGTTGTCTCCGTATGGGAATGATGAGAGAATTATTCTAGCTTGCTCTTCCCTCCCAAGTATGAACAATGAGGCAGCAAAGGCCTCGGACGTGGATAGCCTCCCTGGCTTACCCCATGATACGGGGTTTGCAGCTAATAGTACTGGCAGCGTCCTCCCTTCTAGCCTAGTGTGTCTGCTAATGGCCTCCAGTGACTCCTCAATCCTCTTCCACGAGCAGTCCAATGCGACGATTGACCCCCCTCTATCAATGGACTTTTTATCATCCGGCCCCATCAATTTTCCACTACTCGGATCAAGAAGAAAACCTCTCTTTGGCGCCCTACGGATATCAAAGTGCAATATGGCGTCTCCAGCCTTTGCCATTCTCCTGGCACTGCATTTGCGCGGGTCATCTTGATCCAGGTGGACCACATGTAATGGGACTGAGTCATCAATCGCCCTTGCTGAGGAACTCATCCAATGCATCTCCTATTGTCATTCCACGACCGCTTGGTACGTTCACTGCTCGTTCCATATCTTCTTCTGCCTCTACAAGTAGTGTAATGCCAAGCGCCTTCTCAATTTTCATAGCAATTGAGTCGGATGGTACAATTCCACTCTCGACCTTCTGAATATCGTTTAATCTGACGTTTATCCTCTTTGCTAGCTCCCTTTGTTCCCAGCCCTTGGATACTCTGGCCTTCCTTACTCTGAGGTGAAAATCAGGTGCAACTTCCTTCTCAGGCTTCTTTGACATCGGCCTATCGATTTGCTTTTTCGATTTAGACCGGGATATTGATGCCTCTTTAGGTACATATCTCTCGAGAACTAGCATTTCGTTGGATTCAATGCAACGTGAGCAGCATCTCAACCTAGCTCCTGAAACCTCCGCCAACAGGGTCGTGACGCGATCCGTGCCGCACATCTCACACGTCCCCATGACACTCACTAGGGCACATACATCATATGGATTGGGGTGAAAGTATGAAATCTGTATGCCCTGCCACGGACTCATGGCATCCGAGTCCGATAGCCAACCCAAGGACGTTCAGGAGTCCCTGAAATCCTCAGTTAGGAGGCTTCAGTCGGAGATGAGAGAGTTGTCAGAATCGGCCCACCAGTTGCTAACTGAGAAAATGGTCCTTGAGAACGAGGTTTCGCAGGTCAAGAAGAGGGCGAGCAGGCTCGAAGAAGAAATTAGGAATCTGAGATCGCCTCCAATGATTGTTGGATATATCCAGGACGTTACTGATGAGGGGGCAATAGTAAGGAGCTCCAACGGGACCGTTTTTCTCGTCTCCGTCAATAATAGGATAGACTCTTCCAGACTAGTATCTGGTGCGAGGGTGGCTTTGAATCAGGATACCCTTTCTGTAATTGAGATTCTAGATGATTCATGGGATCCTCTTGTAGTTACTGCTGAGATTATCGATAGGCCAGACGTGACATTTGATGACATAGGGGGGCTTGACGAACAGATTTCCAAGCTCAAGGAGACCGTCGAGTTATCGTTCAGAAATCCTGAGGCTTTCAGAAGATTCGGTATTGAACCCCCGAAGGGGATACTCCTTACAGGAAGTCCGGGAACTGGTAAAACTCTACTCGCCAAAGCTGTCGCCAATTCAACCGATGCCGTCTTCCTGGGCATCGTTGCATCTGAACTAGCACAGAAGTATATCGGTGAAGGAGGCAGGCTCGTTAGAGAGCTATTCGATCTCGCTCGAAATAGAGCGCCAGCTATCGTATTTATTGATGAGTTGGATGCCATAGGATCCAAGAGGCTCGATACGGCCACGTCGGGTGACAGAGAGGTTCAGAGAACACTGATGCAACTACTCGCCGAGCTTGATGGATTCGAATCTCTGGAGAATGTAAAGGTGATAGCAGCTACTAACAGGCCGGAATTATTGGATGAGGCCCTACTTCGCCCAGGTAGGTTCGATAGGGTCGTCGAGGTTCCTATGCCCGATGAAGAGGCACGGCTCGCAATTTTGGGCGTCCATACATCCAATACGCCACTCACGAAAGGGGTATCATTGGAGTCTCTAGCTAGGAAAACAGAGGGTTTCAGTGGTGCTGAAATCATGTCCCTAGTCACCGAGGCTGGAGTTACTGCCATTAGCGAGGGGAGGAAGAAGATCTCCAAATCTGATTTTTCTAAGGCCTTACTAGCCGTCGAAAGAAATCTGGATAATAAATCCAATATTTCGAACCATAGGCTGTATGACTAACAGTAACCCTATTTCCCACCCCTCAATCGCGGGTCGTGAATCGTGTCCTAATTGAGTGTGTACCAAATTTCAGTGAGGGGAGGGACCAGTCTGTAATTGATCGGATTACTAGGCCAATTATCGATACCGAGGGAGTAGAGTTGCTGGATATCGATATGGGCTATGATTTCAATAGAACAGTTGTAACGATGGTCGGTGAGCCAGAGGCCGTTCTGAAAGCAGCAATAGACTGCACCTCTATTGCCGTAGAACTGATAGATATGAGGAATCATACCGGTGAGCACGCTCGAATGGGTGCTGTAGACGTCGTTCCGTTCATTCCCCTTAGTGGCTCTACAATGGATGATTGTGTATCCTTATCGCAGAGATTCGCGGAAGCGGTTTCTGAACTACTTGGCCTCCCAGTATACCTATATGCAGAGGCTGCAAGAATGGAGGAAAGGATCAGGCTACCGGATATCAGGAGGGGGGAGTACGAAGGAATGGAAGAGAAAATCTCATCAGATGGATGGGAGCCTGACTACGGGCCCGCTATTTTCAACCCATCAATGGGTGTAACTGCAACAGGAGCAAGACAGATTCTCATTGCCTACAACGTCAATCTGGATACTAAGGATAAGAAAATTGCTAACTCAATCGCTTCTATGATCCGGACAAGTGGAGCATTAGTCAGAGACGAAAACGGTGACAAGGTCATTGGCGAGGATGGGAAGCCGATGAGGACTCCCGGGGCCTTCCAGTCACTACAAGCGGCTGGTTGGATGTACGATGAGGATACTGCCCAAGTATCCATGAACCTGCTTGACCATAGCGTAACCGGACTTCATGACGTTACAGAGGCAATCAGAATTGAGGCCAACAATCTAGGTCATTCTGTTACTGCCTCAGAACTAGTTGGACTAGTGCCCCTAAATGCCATGGTTTCTGCTGGTAAGAAATATCTCGGAGATACTGAGGGTATCGATGAGATAGAGTTAGTAAATGCCGCCATCACCGGACTATCATTGGATAAATTCGGGGAGTTCGATCCCCACACATCCATCATTGAATGGGCAATTAACCGTGGTGACTGACATGAATGAGGGATATGCGGAGATACTCAGTAGGATTGCATCCTCGGACCCCACACCCGGAGGTGGCTCAGTAGCGGCCATGGCGCTCGCTCATGCACATGCTCTGGCTGTAATGGTATCCAGGTTGACATTAGGTAGGGATAAGTGGAAGGACGGCCATGCTGCAGCCGAAGAAATCATCGCTAATTCAGAGGAGGGGATAGAGGCATCTATTATCATGGCACAAGACGATGCTGAGTCATTCGATCGGGTAATGATGGCCTATAGATTACCGCGAAATAACGAGGATGAGATTGAGTCTCGAAAAGCCTCCATAAGGGACGCGACAATTGGTGCTGCTAACTCCCCACTAAAAATTGCCAACAGCTCTCTCCAGCTCCTAGAATCCATTATTGATCTCGCAAAATTCGGAAACTCGAACGCTCTAACGGATTTGGCCGCCTCTGCAGAGTTGGCCAAGGCATCATTCGTCATTGCTTCAATGAATGTCAGGATAAATCTCGATTCGATTGATGGCAAGGAATGCGAAAGCATCTCATCACGGCTATCATCATTGGAGAGCGACGTCAACACCCGCTATGCTAATCTTAGAGAAATTATTGATGAGAGGTTGGGATGGTAATGGCTGACATCGTTCAAACGTACGGAATTCCCAATACATTGCCAGACCCACCCATGATTGACAATAACTTGCCCCATGCACCGGCAAGGCCCCAGGTGCTGGATGAAGCGGGAAAGGTCTTGGCGGTCCGAAACGCGTTGAGATATTTCCCCAAGGAATGGCACTCCGAACTAGGCAAGGAGTTCCTATCCGAATTAGATAGTCTTGGACACATATACATGCATAGATTTAGGCCGGAATATGAGATGTTTGCGAGACCCATCGGTGAATACGATGCCAAATCAATGAATGCGGCCGCAATTATGATGATGATACAGAACAACCTGGATCCGGAGGTAGCTCAATTCCCGCATGAATTAGTAACATACGGCGGCAATGGAACGGTTTTCCAGAATTGGGCTCAGTACCAGTTAACCATGAAATATCTCTCAGAAATGTCAGATGAGCAAACGTTGGTCATGAATTCCGGACACCCATTAGGACTGTTCCCTTCATCTATATCCGCGCCTAGGGTTGTGGTCTCAAATGGGATGGTAATTCCCAATTATTCATCGCAGAGTGACTATGAAAAAATGAACGCTCTTGGAGTAACACAGTATGGTCAGATGACTGCAGGCTCATACATGTACATAGGTCCACAGGGCATTGTTCATGGGACAACAATTACGATTCTTAATGCATCGAGGAAGTACCTGGGACTTTCCCCATCAGAGGGACTAGGGGGGGTTCTGTACGTTACATCCGGCCTAGGAGGAATGTCGGGCGCTCAGGCCAAGGCCTCTGTAATCGCCGGCGCTGTATGCATAATAGCCGAGGTAGATGCACATGCAGCAACAAAGAGGCATCAGCAAGGTTGGCTCTCAGAACTCCATGAGGATATTGAAACAGTAATTTCCAGAACTCGGGAGGCGGTACAGAACAAGGAAGCAGTCTCCATTGGTTACATTGGCAACATTGTAGACCTTCTTGAAGCACTAATTGAGTTCGATTTAACTCCTGACTTAGGCAGTGATCAAACTAGCTTACACAACCCCTGGCTAGGCGGATACACGCCAGTTGGTCATACATATGAGCAGGCAAAGGAACTTCTCTCAAGCGATCCCGAGGGATTCAAGGCACATGTCCAACACTCCCTCAGAAGACATGCCGATGCAATCAATATGCTATGTTCCAAGGGAATGAGGTTCTGGGATTATGGTAATGCATTCCTCCTTGAGGCTGGTAGATCCGGGGCTGACGTATTTGCTGCGGACGGATCCTTTGCTTATCCATCATACGTAGAGGACATCATGGGTCCCATGTGTTTTGATTATGGTTTTGGGCCATTCAGATGGGTCTGCACCTCTGGGAAGCAGTCCGATCTGGATATGACAGACAAGATTGCAATAATGGCTCTGGAGGATCTAATCAAGGGATGCCCGGATGAGATCGTTCAGCAGTATAAGGACAATCTGAGATGGATAGAGGAGGCAGGAAAACACGAGCTAGTTGTTGGAAGCAAGGCCAGAATACTATATTCGGACGAGACTGGGAGAGTATCAATTGCCAGGGCATTCAATGAGGCCGTTGCTAAGGGGGTAATTTCCGCTCCAGTTGTGATTGGGAGGGATCACCATGATGTTAGTGGAACTGATAGCCCATTCAGAGAAACCTCGGACATATATGACGGTTCCATGTTTACCTCAGATATGGCAATTCAAAACTTTGTTGGCGACGCCTTCAGGGGAGCCACATGGATCAGCATTCACAACGGAGGGGGAGTCGGATGGGGTGAAGTAACCAATGGCGGTTTTGGCATGGTAATAGACGGCACCGATCAATGTGGAATGAATATCGAATCGATGATTCCCTGGGACGTCAACAATGGAATTGCTCGAAGATCATGGGCCCGTAACGATGCGGCAAAATGGTCCATCCACAGGGCCATGGAGGCCAATGAAAATCTTCTCGTAACAATGCCCAGTGAAGTAGACGAATCAATAATTAGCGAGATTTTTGATTCTCGATGAGTCTATTTGCGATTGCCTCGGGCGTGAGTCATGCGCGAACTCTCAATTGACGGGTTCAACCTCACCATTGAGGACGTTATTGACACTAGCAGGAACAATACCTCGGTCTCTCTATCAGACGAAGCAAAGAGAAGAATGGAGGAATCTTGGGGGGTCGTAGACAATATCGTGCATAGTGATGAAGTCGTTTATGGGATTAACACCGGATTTGGTGCGCTATCATCTGTTACAATAAATTCTGAAGATTTGAGGGCCCTACAGGAGAACCTCATCAGAAGCCATGCCTGTGGGGTCGGCGAAAACATGGAATTCGAGCATGTGAAGATGATGATGTTAATCAGGGCGAACACACTATGTCGTGGACAATCGGGAACACGCCCGGTCGTCGTTGAGACGTTAATTAATATGCTAAATTCAGGCATCTGCCCCGTTATTCCGAGGATTGGTTCACTAGGTGCATCGGGCGATCTAGCCCCCCTATCACACCTTGCACTGGCACTAATCGGAGAAGGTGAATGCCAGATACTTGATGGTGACGAGATTGTGACAGTTAGCTCGGAATCAGCATTGATGAAGTTTGGAATTACCCCAATCGTGCTAGAGGCAAAGGAAGGCCTATCCCTGATTAACGGAACTAGCCAGATGTGCGCATATATGTGCGAGACAATCAGTAATATGGAGATGCTAATGTTCGCTTCTGACATCTCGGCTGCTTGTTCTGTTGAGGCCATAAAGGGATCCCACGTCCCATTTGACAGTAGGATACATGATTCCAGGCCTCACTGGGGACAAGGGGTTTCTGCCGCTAGAATCAGGGAAGTGCTCGCTAATTCTGACATAAACTCATCACACGTAGATTGTGACAGAGTACAGGATGCGTACTCGTTTAGATGCGTTCCTCAAGTTCATGGGCCAGTAATTGATATGCTGAGAGAGGCGCGTAGGATAGCTACCATAGAAATCAATAGCGCTACAGACAACCCCCTGGTGTTCTCAGGAGGCGATAGCGGCATTCTATCGGGCGGTAACTTCCATGGACAGTATATAGCGCTCAGCAGCGACGGCCTTGCTCTCGCATGCCACGAGATTGCCAGCATATCAGAACGTAGAATGGCTCAAATTCTTGATCCACAGTGGAGCGGCCAGAAGCCATTCCTCGCAAACAATGAGGGTTTGGAAAGCGGTCTAATGATAGTTCAATACGCCTCAGCAGCAATTGTTTCTGAGCTGCATTTGATGGCTTCACCGGCTACAACCAGCAATATTCCTGTAAGCATGGGCAAGGAGGATCATGTTTCCATGGGGGCGACTGGTTCCCATAGGGCAATGAGGAGCTCTAGGTACCTTGCACAGGTGATTGCAAATGAGCTGATATGCTCGTCGGAGGCATTAGACAGAATCTCTGAAAAACCAGGTGATGGTGTGAGGAAAATCCATACATGGGTTAGAAATATTGTTCCAATATTGACAACTGATAGATCGATGTCAAAAGATAGCATGGCACTATCCAAGGCACTTCTCTCCGGAGAAATTACTGAGGTATTCGGTGATTAAATGCAAGAGAAACTGCACATGAAGCAGCACCCTGGCACTAATCCACCAACCTTCAGGACTACTATTTCTGGAATAACTGATGACGGTTTACACCTTTCTGAGTCATATTGCTACCCTCGGGGAGGTGGACAGCCAGGGGATATTGGAATAATCTCCTCTTCCGACCATTCAGTAGAGTTCTCTGAGGCATTGGGTGGCGAATTCATCCTCCACCCCGTAGAGGATCCATCGATATTTATCGTAGGGGAAGGTGTCGAGTGTGAAATTGACGCAATCCGGAGGAACAGGAATACAAGGATGCATACCGCACAGCATGTATTTTCTGCAATGGCTAACGAATTGTATGGGGCAGAAACTGTAGGCAACCAGATTAGTGAAGGGTATACCAGAATCGACCTCTGGTTTCCCGACAGAGATCAATTCAATGCCGATGATATGGCTGTGGCTGTAAATGACGCTCTTAGAACGGACTCCAATGTATCGATACACGAATGGGACCGGAACAGAATTCTCTCACATGAACAAATGAGGCATACAAAATTCATGGATAGGATTCCCAGCTCCATCGAAATGCTGAGAGTAGTGGAAATTGAGGGAATAGATCTATGCCCCTGTGGAGGTACACACGTTGCAAATACATCAGACGTAGATGAAATCTCGATTACCAACTCGAGATCTAAGGGTGCGGGCAAGCTCAGGATTACCTATGAATGAAATTGTAGTTTAGTAGGTAACAAATTACTGGTGGGCTCGGCAGGAATTGAACCTGCGATCTTCGCCATGTCAAGGCGACGTCATAACCCCTAGACCACGAGCCCAGTAATCTCCCGATACATACCATACAAATGAATGATTCTCCCGAGGGTTGTGTGTCTAAGAAACGATTTTCGAAATTCTTCCACCACAGCCCCGGACGGAACATGTACCCTTTGCCCTGGTCCTCCCGTTCGCCATATTCACAATCTCGAGGCCTTCGATCACACCATATGTTTTGCAGCTCATACAGTAGCCCTCGATTGCAGTCACGCTACATACATTGGGCACCAGCATATGAATCCAATATGTGGGGTCATTTACGACAATTCGTTGTTTTTTTGTATTATCGTTACACTGAAAGGCTGTTTTGATAATTATTTCAAAATCATATTCTGATAACTACTGTTATCGGAAACACGCGATTTGCGAATATGCCAATTTTGACGTGTTCGATCTGAGGATAGGAGCTGCAGATATGAAAATTTATAATTATAGAATTAATAATAGTTTATT